>CBINIT010000007.1:0-37039 GCA_966250865.1 uncultured Candidatus Berkelbacteria bacterium | reverse complement strand
AGACCCAGATGCCTGGGTTAAAAATGGCGCGACACCATACCAGTACCTGCAATCGCTCCAAAAAGAAAATGGGGGAGTCAGTTGGGGACCAGACACGGCGCCCGATCTTTTTACCACCTCGTTCGCTGCAATTGCCTTTGCCGGAAAAGCCCTTCCTGTGGCCGTTATTACCGTCGAGCCAAGTCCGTCGCCATCGCCCAGCCCGACCCCTTCACCATCTCCTTCACCTAGTCCAAGTCCTACACCAAGCGAAGAGCCTTCACCGAGCCCAAGTCCGTCACCTTCCCCTGAACCGACACCTAGTCCCTCGCCATCACTGAGCCCTTCGCCCACGCCTTCACCGTCGCCAACAATCGTACCCACACCATCTCCTAGTCCATCACCATCGCCCAGCCCGACCCCTTCACCCAGTCCAAGTCCGACACCTGAAGCTACACCGTCACCAACTCCAAGCCCATGGCCAAGCCCCACGCCGACACCAGCAGCTAAGTCGAGTTCATCACCGGAACCCACACCGAGCCCCACGCCCACTGTAAGTCCATCCCCATCGGTCAAAGGACCAACTTCAACACCACACTTCCTTGCTACAGTTGTCCGAAAAGCAGAGACCGTAGCTCATGAACTACTTGCTTTAGATTCCGATGAAGAAGAGCCAGAAGTGGTCTTTGCAAGCCTAAGTCCGACGCCATACATGGAGACACCCGCCCTTCCGACATCAACGCAAGAGGTTCAAGGAGTGCTCGACGAACAACCGGTGCTAGGCCGATGGATCATCGCAACTATTATGATAGCTGTTGGCGTGACCCTCATAAGCTGGGGTATCATCCACTGGCTCTTCACTAATAAAGGGCGACCAAAGGCTCGTTTCTAGGCGGTTTGCGCTAATGCGACAAAACCGTTACGATAGCTAAGGAAATTTGCAAGTTAGGAGAGGGAGTAATAATGCAAAAGACGGTTGTGTGGATTATTATCATTATGGTTATCATCGGTCTATTGGCCACCTACAGTTCCTACTTATATCAATAACTTCTAGGAGTATTGCATGCTGTATCTCATCCTTATCGTCATCGCGGTTGCTACTCGGCTCTTGCCGCATACCGCCAATATCGCCCCGGTTGCTGCGCTTGCCCTGTTTGCCGGCGCTACTGCTTGGCAAGCAAAGTCGACTTCAGGTAAGCTATTTGCCAGCCTCGCACCAGCCATTGCCTTGCTGGTATCAGACTTAGTTATCGGAACCTACACATGGCAAGTGATGACCGCCGTGTATGCTAGTTATGCACTCAGCTTTGCCCTTGGTCTCTGGCTTCGTCGACATTATTCTACTCGCTCCGTTGTCATTGCCGCGCTTGGCGGATCAGTACTCTTCTACCTGGTAACCAATGCAGCCGTCTGGGCATTTACCCCAATGTACACCAAGAATTTCGCCGGGTTACTTGAAAGCTACACCTTAGCGCTCCCGTTTTTCCGCAATAGCCTCATCGGTGACTTCCTCTACACCGGTATTTTCTTCGGCGCATATGAGCTTGCTAAAGGGAAAATCAGCCTACACAGTTTTCGCATGGCACCACTGTCGACTAACGCAAAGTATACTGCTTGATCGAACGAGGCAGTCGATTTATACTAGTAATTCCGACATAAAAAGTAAGAGGAGGCCATTGTGTCAGACGACCAAACCCCTAAACCAGAAGTAAAGCTTATCGACTATTTTGCCCATTGGTGTGGACCATGTAAGGCGATGGAACCAGTTTTTGAAGCCATCACCGAAGAGTACAAAGGCAAAATCGACCTTGAAAAAGTTGATGTCGACAAAGAAGTTGATCGAGCCAACGCCGCTGGCGTCATGAGCATCCCAACTCTACACATCATTAAAGGTGATAAAATCGTTCAGGTGCTCATCGGCTACCAGTCAAAGGAAGATCTCAGCAAACACATCGACGCCGCGCTCGCCTAGTACTATCCGAATATCGCACAACCAAAGGCTCCCGCTCTTAACAAGTTGGGAGTTTTTTGGTAATATGTGGCCACCCAGAAATGGGAGTATTTTTTGTTACTACGAGCCATGGGAGACCGACATGTACCCCGGCAGTCATAAGATAGAGCGCAGAGTTCGAGGAGCCAGTTGGCCGAACTGGCCAAAACTCTCGCTCCCCAGCAAACGAATTCTGTGTGGGGCGGGAATTATTGCTGTCTACACGGCACTGGTCCTGCTCGCCACGCTCGGCACCGAAACACACCAGGAAGTAGCTATGCTACTGGCCTCGGTCTTCTCGATCGTCTTGCTGGCACAGTACGTCCGTAACTTGCCAGGACCGAGCTACGCTAATACGTGGCCAATCGACTGGCGAGGAGTAGATGTTGTCGGCCGAGTCTGGGAGGAGGCCATCAGGACACCAAGGCTCAGTCACCAGCAGGCTGTTGTCATTGCAGGCGACCTTCTCTACATCATGGGTGAGTTGGACGTATGCGAGAGCTGGCAGCTCCGGCTACTAGCCATGGCTGAGACCAGCACCATGCTTCGACTGGCGGTAAGGCTGCTTCTGTTTGTCCGCCACGGCAGCTGGGTGATGCTCCACGACTGGAAAACTCGTCGTGGCGTGTCACTGGTCATCTACTGTTACCACGCCCGAGCGGTTGGACGGCCAACGCTTCTCTACCAACTACACTCGAAGCTGAAGCGTGTCTGGTGGCTACGTCGCAGATTCCAAGCACTGAGAAGAGCTGCGAACTTTCAGCTCGGGCTGGACTTTCTCGAGAAGTAAGGAGGTGAAGTGAGAGGTTTTTGGATGGACTTCGTAACTGAGGTCCGAGACCTCGCCGTGTCCTGCCTGGTTATACCCCTCGTTGTGGCCGTCGTGTCCGCGCTGACGATCCACAACCTCATCTGGCAGCCTGCCAGCTATCCGACCAACACCCGAAGTCCGTGACCTCGGGTGTTGTGCTTTTAGAAGGTTAGCTGTTTACAGGCTAGAACTGACGACGTATAGTAGGCATATGAATACACAAACCTCTTCCACCAACTGGCAACTTAACGATCTCTTCACCGGCATGGACGATGCCGCCATCAACCAAGCGTTTACCGAAGCAGACAGGCTGATCGAAACGCTTAAGACCTACCGAGGCAAGATTATCAGTCTCAATTCGGAAGCGCTACTCGAGCTCATTACCACCTGGGAGCAGGTCCACCGTATCTACCACCGAATCGATCTCTTTGCTAGCTTGCTTGAGAGCACCAGTATTGGGGTAGCTGAAGTGACTCGATTCCGAAAGAATATCGATGAGCAGCTCGTGGAAAAGGGTAAGGAGATTATTTTTATTGAAGTCGAGCTAGCCCAAATTCCAGAAGTACAGTGGCAAAAACATTTAACCGCCAATGAGCTCAAGGGCTATAAACAGTTTCTACAAGAACAGTACGAGGCCTCAAAGCATGTTCTCTCAGAGCCTGAGGAGAAGATCCTGGCCGATAAGAGCCAGACCAGCTGGCAGGCCTTAACCCATCTTTTTGATATTACAACCGACACTTTAGAGTGTAATTGGGACGGCACAAGCGTCACGCTGGAAGAGCTGCTGACCAAGTTTCATAGCGCCGATGGTGCCGAACGCAAGAAGGCAGCTGAAGTTCTTCATGCCAGTCTTGCTAAGAACGATAAGACGACACCAGCTATCTACAATTCATTGGTTCAGGACAAATCCATAGGCGATCGTCTCCGTAAGTACGATTTTCCTGAGCAGTCGCGCTTCATGCACGACGCCGTCGACAAACCAACCGTTGAGGCAATGGCAACAGCTGTTGAGCAGTCATTTGATCTGGTAACTCGCTACTACGAGCTTAAGAAAAAAATCTTAAAAACCGACACACTTTACTGGTACGACCGCTACGCACCACTGCCTGAGACGAAGGCAAAGATTGGCATGCACGAAGCAAAGACCATGGTCGAACACGCCTACCGAGACTTCTCACCAGCCATGGCCGATATCGTGCAGAACATGTATGACAAAGAGCACATCGACTGGTTACCACAGAAAACAAAGCGTGGCGGTGCATTCTGTGCCTTTGGCGATACAAATATTTATCCTTACGTCTTACTGAACCACACCGATTCACCTCGCGATGTCATGACGCTGGCCCACGAACTTGGCCACGCTATTCACGATGTGTTAGCCGGACAGAACAATGTCTTCCTGGAGATTCACCCGTCACTGGCGTTAGCTGAGATTGCCAGTGTCTTTGGCGAAACTTTACTGTTCGAAAAGCTTGTTGCTGACCCTAAGATTAATAAAGACGACAAATTGACCTTGTTGATGGCCCACATTGAAGGAACCTTCGCTACGGTATTCCGCCAAACAACCATGTTCCGCTTTGAGCAAAAGGTTCATGAACTTCGTCGCAAAGAAGGGGAACTATCGAAAGAAGAGATCGACACTTTGTGGCACGAGACCATGCAGGCACCGTTTGAAAAAGCTTTAACCTACACCGACGAGCACAAGAATACCTGGATGTATGTCAGCCACATCTTCGAGATGCCATTTTACGTCTATTCGTACTCATTTGCGCAGCTTTGCGTATTGGCTCTCTATAAGCAATACAAAGAGCAGGGGAGTGCCTTCGTCCCAACCTACTTGGAGATATTGAAAGCTGGCGGCTCACTTTCGCCAAAAGAGAACTTAGCGAGAGCAGGGCTCAATATTAGCCAGCCAGAGTTTTGGAAGGGTGGCCTAGCCGTTATTGATGAGTTCATCAAACAGCTTGAAAAAGAGATAAACTGATATCTTTTTGTCATCCTTGACGGGAAGCGTAGCGCTCCAGATCGAGGATCGGTGGCTAACGGTGCACCAACCGATTCCCGATCAGATAGTCGCTTCGCTCCTTCTATCAGGAATGACAATAGTGCTTATCGGTCTTTCAATCGGTAGACGAACTTCAAACCAGACCAGACTTCATCGACAGCGATCACTTTAACGTCGACCAGGCCATTTTCTAGACCGATCTCGCGAATCACATTTTCATTGAGATCGGTAGGTAGTTTTGCGCTGCCCTTAGGCCAGGAGATCCAAAGCATGCCCATAGGGGAAAGAGCTGTTTTTAGATAAGGAAATTGTGTCTCAAGCTCAGCCGATTCAGTGGTAAAGAAATGAATAAAATCCACTTGATCATCTACCTCTTGAGCAAACGAAATCTCCTCTGGTAAATCACCAAGCAATTCAAAATAGCTGTCAGGTGGATTAAAGAAAGCCAGCTTCATACCTGGCTTGATGCCGAGCTTTTCGACAAGTGATCGCTTTGAGTATCCTGCTGTCATAGTTGGCATCATATCACTTTTTGTACCCAATGACGCAATGAGGACCGGCACCATTAGGGCGCCGGTCCTCTCACTGGTCTCCGTCAGGACTACCAGTACTGCTCATTGTATGCGTGCTCGCGACGTTCTTGGCGACGAGACGGTCGTCTCTGCTTCCGAGAGGAAGGGGTGGGGAAGCTTGCAACCTTCCGCTGGGGAACGGGGCGGCCGGTCAGAATGAGCCGCGTCCGTTCCACTCCCGAAAGCCTGCTCAGATCCGGCCGAGACGCACGCTGCTCCTTCGTGATACCAGCCGAAGCCCGACTGGGCAACGGGTCAGAGCAATGTGCACGCCGTTTGCTGGCGTGACAGCCTGCGCCCCACGGGTGCTTATGCTTATTTGTCCGCATCTTTTTATTGCCGCCTCCTATGTCGGCCAGTGCGAAGATGTAGGCGCAGTATAGCGCTTTCTTGTTAAAGAATCAACCCACAATAAAGAACCGCCTTCTTTAAGGGCGGTTCAAGTACGAGCTAAAAAGGAGTAGATCTAGCGCCAAACAGCGAGGATCGCGCCAATAATCAACAAGTTCACCAATTGCATACCAGCATTAATCCAAAGCAAAGAAGCTGGGCGGCCCTCAAAACTCTGGTTCATGGCCATAGGGCCAAAGATAAAACCAAGCCAGAGCCAAAAGCCGGTTACTGCGCCCGTAGCAACGGTTTGAGCATTGGTATAATGAACGAAATGAGCCAAGATATAGGCAGTCACGAAGGCTGAGACCACCGCAATAGCATACCCCGTGCCAGCTCCACCTTTAAGATCCGCTTCGCTTTTACCGATTGCTTTCATCCATGGCTTACCAAAGAGCGCCATTGAGTACCATCCTGCACCAAGAACCATTGAAATGACGGTGGAAACGATAACAGCCCACCAGTTAACAGAGACGAGTTCCATATGTGCCTCCCATTGATTAGTTGCTTAGTTACTTAGGTTAAGTATAATCTTACGCCCCGGTAATGCAATATCTTGAGAATGAAGCGAGAACAATTGACATTCACTTTGGAGCTACGTAAAATAACACAGGGCTAAAAATGTATGTTCTAAAAAGAAAGGAAGCCATGGCCAAAATTCAACAGATACACGCACGAGAGATTCTCGACTCACGGGGCACTCCAACTATTGAAGTCGACTTGAGACTTGACGATGGATCTTTTGGCCGAGCTGCCGTTCCTTCAGGTGCTTCGACTGGTTCACATGAGGCACTTGAGCTGCGCGATAACGATACACGCTATCAGGGCAAAGGCGTCCAGCAGGCGGTTCACAACGTCAACGATACCATTGCCAAAGAGCTCGAAGGGAAAGAAGCAGAGCAGCACATTATCGATACCTTCCTTATTCAGCTCGATGGCACTCCAACAAAAAGCCAGCTTGGTGCGAATGCCATTCTCGGCATCTCGATGGCGCTCGCTAAAGCCGTTGCCAATTCACGACAGCAGGCACTTTATGACTACTTCCGCGGTCTCTCGAAAACCGCACCGAAAGACTATGTGATGCCGGTGCCGATGATGAATGTTTTGAATGGTGGCAAACACGCCGACCAGTCAACCGATGTACAAGAATTCATGATCATGCCAGTTGGAGCCAAATCATTTAGCGAAGCACTACGCATGGGAGCTGAAATTTTTGGTGCACTCAAGAAGGAATTGAAAAAACAAGACTTTAGTACTACTGTCGGAGATGAGGGCGGTTTTGCCCCGAGCCTCAAGGCCAACGAGGCAGCCTTAGAGCTCTTGGCAACCGCCACAAAAGAAGCCGGGTATCGTTTTGGTGATGACGTAGTAGTGGCTTTAGACGTTGCCTCAAGTGAGCTCTACGCTGACGATAAATATGATCTAGCCCGTGAAAAGCGTCAGCTAACCGCCGATGAGATGATCGTTCTTTACGAGTCATGGTGTGAGAAGTACCCGATTCAGTCAATCGAAGACCCGCTCGATGAATCAGCCTGGGACGGCTACACGACCATGACCGAGAAGCTAGGGGATAAATTGCAAATTGTCGGCGATGACCTGTTCGTGACCAACACAAAGTTCCTCCAAAAGGGTATCGATCAAAAAGCCGGGAACGCTATCTTGATCAAGCTTAATCAGATTGGTACGGTTACTGAAACGATCCAAGCCATTGATCTTGCCAGGGAAAATGGATTCAACGCCATCATCTCTCATCGATCGGGAGAAACCGAAGATACCACTATTGCCGACCTAGCAGTCGGTCTCGGTACTGGACAAATCAAGACTGGTTCATTGTCTCGAACCGATCGTATCGCCAAATATAATCAGCTTCTCCGCATCGAAGAAGAACTCGGTGAGAAAGCAACTTACCCAGGGAAAAGTATATTCGGTAAATAACATATTGTTCGAGCGCAGTGGCAGCGTAGTCGAGAACCATTATGGACGCTTCTCAACTACGCTCGAAGAATAAAGGAAGCTCTATGAAAAAAGTAGCGGAAGGCCCAGTAGCATTAGTTGTCCTTGACGGCTGGGGAGTTGGGAAATCCAAACAAGACAACGGTATCGAGCTAGCGCAAACGCCCAACTACGATCGATATGTCGAGACGTATCCCTACACAACCCTTAAAGCATCGGGTGAGGCAGTCGGATTACCTGAAGGGCAGATCGGCAATAGTGAAGTCGGTCACATGACGATCGGCGCTGGCACAGTTCTCTACCAAGACTTGGTTCGGATCGACAAGGACATTGCCTGTGGCGACTTCGCGAAAAATAAAGCCTTGCAGAACGCCTTCGACCATGTCAAAACACATAAGAGCCAACTGCATATCATGGGCCTTTTGAGCTGTGGCGGGGTTCATGGTCACGAAGATCACTTGTTCGCTACCCTTAAAGCGGCAGCCAATGACGGCATAAAAAAGGTTGTTATTCACGTCTTTCTCGATGGTCGAGACTGTAGTCGGACCGATGGACAGCACTCCTTAACAAAGCTAGAGGACCTCATAAAGGAACTTGGCGTAGGAGAGATTGCCACCATGAGCGGTCGCTACTGGAGTATGGACCGCGATAAAAACTGGAACCGCACCGAAAAGGCCTTCAACGCCATCTGGTATGGTACTGCAGATCTTGCCTGCCCAATCGGCAAGACGGCCTCCAAAACAGCCAGTGAGTGTTATGCCAAAGAAGAGTACGATGAGCTTATTGAACCATATGTTGTCCATCGACCAGACGGAACGACTCATAAAGTCGAGCTACACGATGCGATTATCTTCACCAATTTCCGACCCGACCGAGCCAGACAGCTCTCTCAAAAGATTGGCGAACAAGTTGGACCGATGGATCTTCGGTTTGTGACCATGACCGACTACGGGATTGATTGCCACAATGCCATTGCCTACAGCCCCATGAAACCCGGAACATCGCTTGCAGCGGTTATTGCTGACGCTGGTCTCAAACAGGTTCATATTGCCGAAACCGATAAATACGCCCACGCCACCTACTTCTTAAATGTTGGCGTTGAACAGCCACACCAAGGCGAGGAGTTCGTCCTTGTGCCCAGCCGAAAAGACGTAAAAACCCACAACCAAGCTCCTGAGATGCGAGCCAAGGAGATTGCCGACGCAGCCATCGAAAAATTGTCGACCAATGACTTTATCTTCGCCAACTTTGCCAATGCCGATATGGTTGGCCATACCGCCGATCAGCCGGCCATCAAAATTGCAGTTGAAACAGTTGACCGAGAGCTTGGCCGCTTAGTCACGGCAGTACAAGAAGCAGGCGGAACCATCATCGTCACTGCCGATCACGGCAACGCGGAGCTTATGGTTGACCCTGAAACAGGTGAACCAAAAACCTCGCACACCACCAACCCAGTACCATTTATCCTAATCAACCAGAACCTAAATAATCGAACTCTCCGTTCCGACGGTGGTCTTAAAGACGTTGCACCAACCATCCTTGAGTTGTTTGGTCTGGCCGTCCCCACCAACATGACAGGAAAGTCGCTGCTCAAATCAAGTACTTCGTAAACAGTTACTCGTGCAATTGACAGCTCACCTAGGTATGATACGATTATTTCCTTATCAAGTAAGCTCTCCCTAAAGGAGCTCTCATGGTCAAACGGCTTGTTCTCTCGTTGGCCGTCGTTGGTTCACTCTTTTTTAGTGTACCGGCACAGGCTGCGGTTTTTTCTGAAGGTACTAGCCCGGCAGTTACTAAGGAAGTACGGGACGACGTCTTTGCGGCTGGGCAAAATGTCAGTATCAGCGCACCGGTTTTTGGTGAACTCTTCACCGCCGGCAGTACGGTCGCGATTAGTAATCGTCCTGAAAGAAGTGTCTTTGCCGCCGGAAGCACCGTAACCGTAGATAAAGGCGCTGGTTACAATGCCTTTGTAGCTGGAAGTACCGTTACTCTGTCTGGTGAATATGGTCACGATGTCTTCGCCGCTGGTGCCAACGTCGTCATTAAAGAAGGAACAGTGATCCATGGCGATCTCTACCTTGGCGCGGGCGAAGCGACCATCAGTGGAACAATCGATGGCGATGTCAATGTCTCAGGTGAGCAAGTCACGAGTAACGCTACCATTGGCGGCTCGCTTAACGGCGAGGTAAGTAAACTGACCTTCACTGGTGGCGCCATCGCTGGCAATCTTAAGTATGGTTCAAAGGAAGAGGCAAAAGGTCTTGATACTGTTACGGTAACCGGTAAAACCGAACGTACCGAACCAAAAGTAGACACCCACGAGGCAGACAAGCTTCCATTCTTCCTCTTCCCGTTAGCCCTTGCGGGTTGGGCAATGGGTATATTGAGCAGTCTCGTTCTCGGCGCCTTCCTCATATGGCTAGCTGCTAAGAAGGTCGGATTCGTGACGACAGCCATTCGTTCCGACTGGAGTAACATGTTCGTCAAAGGTCTTGTCAGCTTTATTGTCATCCCGGCAATTAGCATTATTGCTTTCATGACGATCATTGGCTGGCCAATTGGCGTTATTGGCCTCATGGTCTATGTTCCACTCCTTATGATCGCCGGAACCTTGGCAAGCATTACAGCTGGTACGTTTATCGCTGAAGCGCTCAATCAGAAAGACAGCCTCTGGCTCTCGCTTCTTCTGGGTGTGATTGCTGTTGCCATCTTGAGCGCCACACCAATCCTCGGCTGGTGGGTCAAACTGGCCGTATTTATTGGCCTCACCCTTCCTGCGCTCGGTGGTCTCATCACTTGGTACAAGGAGCGAATGCAAGACAAGTAAGCGCTAAATACTCCTTAAAAACGGCATAGGCTTAACCCCTGTGCCGTTTTTGTTCTACAGAGCGGTAAGCCCTTGACCAGCCGTCAGGGTATTGACAAATCTCACTATATCTGCTACAATTATCTCTTCGAAAGTTGGAGAGTAGTGATCTACCAGGATCATGCAGAGTTCCCCCTCCTTATCTGTATGCCTGGTAGGTCATCACTCTTCATCCGTAAGGAGACAAGAGCGCACCTCATATCTCAATGAACAAAGAATCCGTCGCAAGACGGGTTTTTTGTTGCCCGCAAGCAAGCCCTTGGCTCTTCACTGACAGTATGACCAAGATATGACGCTCTGCGAGCGTCGAAACGCTTTGAACGCGCTCCGCGCCTTACAGCGTCAAAGTCACGATTTATGATCGTGACTTTGACTGTCTTGTTATAGTATAGTAAGAAGACTACAGCCAATACGAACAGCAACCGAACACTCGGTCTATGAGGAGGAGTGACATGCCTGATCAGAAAGTTCTCATTACCTGTCCCCATTGTGATCAACAGTTTTCACCTGACGATGCCTTAAGTCATCGTTTTGAAGAAAAGTACGAACAAGAGTTCTCCAAGAAGCTTGAAGAAGAAAAAAAACGGCTTGAACTCGAACAGCAGCAAGAGAAGGCTCGCCTCTGGAAAGTTGCTCAAGAGAAGGCGAATGAGAAACTTAAAGCTGAAGTAGCAGAAGAAAGCCGACTCATTAAAGAAGAGCTAGAAGAGAAGACGAAGAAGCTCGAAGAGGCTCGTTTAGCAGAGCTTGAACTGCGTAAGCAGAAAAATGTACTCGAAGAGGAGCGACGGACCTTTGAACTCGAGAAACAGCGTCAACTCGACGAAGAACGAGAAAAGATCCGCCAAGCGGTAGCGAGCCAAATGCTCGAAGAGCATCGGTTAAAAGACGCTGAAAAGGAGCGGAAGCTTCTTGAAGTGATGAAGATGAATGAGGATCTGCGTTTGAAGCTGCAGCAAGGCTCACAGCAATCGCAAGGAGAAACCTTGGAGCTTGAGCTTGAAGAGCTACTCCGACAAGAATTCCCGTATGACGAGATTGTCCCGGTAGCCAAAGGCGTAAACGGTGCCGATGTCATCCAGCGTGTCCGCGATACCGCCGGCCGTGAGTGTGGGACCATCATCTGGGAGTCAAAGAACACCAAGAACTGGTCACCGGGTTGGATCGGTAAGCTAAAAGACGACCAGCGGGCGCAGAAAGCCGAGGTGGCAGTGCTTATCTCAAGTGTTCTGCCGCAGGACATCACGACCTTTGGTTTCAAAGAAGGCATCTACGTGACTCGCTATGACTGTCTCACTAGCCTGGCCAAGTTGCTGCGCATGACACTAATCGATATCACCGTAACTAAACTATCGGTAGTCGGCAAGAATGAAAAAATGGAAGTGGTGTATAACTATCTGACCAGTCCTGCTTTCACTCAGCGGGTTGATGCGATCCGTGAAGCCTTTACCACCATGCGTGAAGACCTCGACAAAGAAAAACGGGCCTTCACCCAGATTTGGGCCAAGCGCGAAAAGCAAATCGATCGAGTTATCGACAATACGATTGGAATGCGTGGTGATCTCCAAGGGATTATTGGCTCTGCTATGCCTGCCTTGCCTGAACTCGACCTGGAGACTATCGCCCTAGAAAATCGGGTAGAAGAAGTGAATTAGAAGAATAGCCTATTGACGGTATGGGTAATAAACCGATAGAGTAAAGACAAGTTCCTTCGTATCTTGCTGTAGCCCACAACGGACTACAAGAAGATAACGAAGGAGGGTCATATGACTCGCTTCAACGCTCGACACGCGATAAGGGAAGCCTTAGAGCAACCCCACGAGGAACCCACACTCCACCTGGTCGTGGCCTTACTCATCGCGGCCGCACCGATAGGCGGCATGCTCTGCCTCTTACGCTGGGTCGCTTAAGCTCACTGATCGACCTAGTAAAAGCCAATACAAGTATCATGTCGTGACTGACTAGAGTTTTATGGAGGCATCAGCCTCTTTTTTTATTTCCCTTGCTTGCTTTAAGCTGTAGCCCCGGTTTGGTATACTAATCAAGCTATGGCCGAACAAACTACAGACCAACAACCCGTTATCCAAGCACCTTCAATCGAGATTCCCGATCCTGTTTCGACTATCGTCGAACCGGTCAGGAACGACAAAGTCGCTTTTTCTGATCTCTACAACCAATTAAATACCGAACAAAAAGAGGCGGTCGATACCATCGAGGGTCCGGTTATGGTCATCGCAGGACCAGGCAGTGGCAAAACGCAGATCCTGACCTTGCGCATCGCCAACATCTTGCGGACCACTCAAATGAATCCGCGAAATATCTTAGCCTTGACCTTCACCGATTCAGCCGCCGCTAATATGCGTAAGCGCCTCGTTTCAGTCATCGGCCCCGCTGCTTACGGCGTCGGCATCTACACCTTTCATGGGTTTGCCAACAGTATCATTGCGGAGTTTCCCTATAAATTCCAGTTTGCAAGGGAGCTTGAGCAGATCGACGAGATCGAGCAGATTGAAATCATCGAAAAATTGATTGACTCGCTTGAGCTCCAAGATCTTCGACCACCTCGGGCGCCCTATCACTACACCAGCGAGATTATTGGTCGGATAGGGGACTTAAAGAATGAAAATATTAGCCCGCAAGATCTGACCAAGATAACAACTGGCGAGATTGATCGGCTGCAAAACGACCCTGAGAGCATTCACGAAAAGGGAGCGCACAAGGGGAAGATGAAGGCAGCCGTGGTGGATGAGATCAAACAACTAGAAAAGTGTCGCGAGCTCGCAATGATCTACGCTGCCTACCAGCAAAAACTTCTGGAAAAAGGGCTTTATGACTACGCCGATATGATCCTCTTTGTGGTTAAGCAACTTGAGGAAGATGCCGAACTAAAGGCCTATTACCAAGAACGGTTCCAATATATTCTCGTTGACGAGTATCAGGATACAAACAGTGCACAGAATCGATTAGTTGAACTGGTCGCTGACTTCTTTGAAAGTCCTAATCTTTTCGTGGTAGGAGACGATAAACAATCGATCTTCCGTTTTCAAGGCGCTTCCATGGCTAACATGCTGGCCTTTTATCGAAAATATCCTGAGATGCGGGTCATCAGCCTTCAGCGAAATTACCGGTCGAATCAAACGATTCTCGATGTATCACATAAGGTTATCGAGCAGGCAACGGAACGCATTACCAGACATATTGATGGCATTAGCGATGAACTGATTGCCAGCAATCCAAGATTTACCCCGTCATCCTTGACCGGAAGTGATAGCGCTCTGGATCGTGGGTCGGTGGTTCTCCAAAGCGACTCGATTCCCGATCAGGATACTACCCCTCCTGTCAGGAATGATAATGTTGTAACACCGGTCAGTTTGACGGTATTTAGCTCACAAGAAACAGAGCAGTATTGGATTGCCCAAAAGATCAAACAACTGATAGAGCAGGGGAGTGTGCCGGAAGAGATCGCTATCATCTACAAAGAAAACCGCGAAGCCGATGCCTTTGCCGATCTCTTAGGCCGGCTGAATATTGCCTTTAGCCTTGAACGGGGGAGTAATGTCTTGGTCGATACTGATATTCGTCGGATTTTGACTATGCTTCGAGCGATCGCTGATCCGCTCGATTCTCGTGCGGTTTTCGAATTCTTGCATTACGATTTCACCGATATCGACAAATTAGATTTACTCCGCCTCACTGCCTATCGGGCCGTAAATCGCGCAACACTTATTGAGACCCTCGACGCCATTAGCCAAGGAGCTGCCGAGATCAAGCTCGACAATACCGAAGCAGTAACCAGCCGATATCAACAGCTGGCAGCCTGGCGAGTCGCCAGTGCGAATAGCTCAATGCCTGAATTTATCGAAGCAGTTATTCGCGAATCGGGACTGTTGAATCAGATTCTTGAATCATCAACAAAGATTGACCGGCTCCATCGACTGCGCCGCTTTTTCGACGAAGTAAAGAAGCTCGCCACTAAGGACCCTCTCCTTACCCTTGAGAAACTACTCGACTACTTTGACCTCTTAATTTCCAACCACATCCAGCTTGTCCCACCACCACTCGATACGGGAGCAGGGGAGGGAACCATTCGACTCATGACCGCCCACAAAGCCAAAGGGCTTGAGTTTGAGCATGTATTCCTGCCAAATCTCATCGACAAGCATTGGGGCAATGCCAGCCGCCGTAGTTCACTCAAATTGCCAGCTAACCTCATCAGTCACATCAACACGAATAAAGACGAGAAAAATGAAGATGACCGTCGGCTATTCTATGTCGCTCTCACCAGAGCTAAACAGTGCCTCTACCTCAGTTACGCCAAACGAAAGAATGGCAAAGAGCTGTTGCCAAGCCAATTCTTGGCAGAGATCGGGGAAGAGGGGATTACGAGGATTGATACCGAAACAAGCGAGATCCAGGCCGGCGCCCATCTTCTTACCTTGTTTAGCCCCATTGAAGAGGTTCAGTTTAACGAGCAAGAAGCCGAGTACCTCCGTCAGCTCATCCGTGAGCAACCGATCACACCAACGGGTTTAAACAACTATCTCCACTGTCCAAAAGGGTATCTCTACAAAAACTTGCTCCGGATCCCAACAGCAAAGAGTGCCAGCCAAGGCTATGGGACTGCCATCCACGCCGCTATGCAGGCCTTTTTCATACAGCACAAAGCAACCAAGCACGTGCCTGAGCTCGACTATCTGCTCCAAGCATTTCGCGACGCGCTTACGAAAGAGATACTGAGTCCCGTCGACTTTGAGGCCTTCCTCCGCAAAGGAACCGCAGTGCTGACCCATTACTTTGAGCAGCATTTGCGATCGGTCACGCCAACGGTAGCCGTGGAATATGCTTTTGATCCACACCATATTATTATCTCGAGCGAAGCAGGGGACATCTACGTTACCGGCAAGCTCGATAAACTGGAGCTACTCGACGGACCGACCAATAGTGTTCGAATCATCGACTACAAAACAGGTCGAGCCCGGAGTCGCAACGAGATTGAAGGGAAGACGGCGACTGCCGATGAGGACTATAAGCGCCAACTCATTTTCTATCAGATGCTTTCAGAACTCGATAAGCAGTTCCCATACAAAGTCAAAGAGACAGGGCTAGCCTTTGTTGATGATGACGAGCGCTTTACCACAGAAATTTTTGAGGTCACCAAAGAAGAGGTAAAAGATCTCGAAGAGCTGATTAAGACAGTATATGCGCAGATGTTAAACTTAGAGTTTCCGCACATCGAGGATCCAAACCGTCCAGCCTGTGAGTTTTGCGATATATAACATTTGCTTAAACCTGAAATACTAGCTATAGTAAGAATACTATGCACACGTTAACCAACGTACAAGTCATTGTCCGCCGCGAGGTCTCTGCCGAGGCCTGTTAACGCGTAGCATACCCATCGTCCCTACTAACAGGCCTCACAGGCCTGTTTTTCGTATGCGAAAGGAGTTCGTTATGAAGAAGCACACAGGCCTGGTCGATGTCGTTCTAGCGGAAGGACCGTACCGCATCCACAATCTACTCGAGTACTGCGACAGTGAGACCGGCGCCTGGGATGAACGGTTTCCTAGCATTCCGGCGCTCTGGAACACCGACTATCGAGATGAACTTGAAGGCAAGTTCCGGAAACTCCGACTCGGTGAGTCGGTCGTTTTCACCACAGCCATTCCGAGCGTCGCTCAAGCAATCGGCGATTTCCTCGACAGCATCGGGTTTCAGGTAGAGCTACGATAAGAACGACTACGGATAATAGTATGATTTGACCGTCTGCAGAGCAGGCGGTCTTTTTTTTGAGTGCCAAACGCGTGAGAGCGGCCTGCGTATAGCTGACCGCTCTCATGTAGCCACACTGTGGCTAGCCGGTATCTGGAGGAACAATCCCCAGACCGAGCAGGCGACTCTCATCGAGAGTAACCAGCAAGACGGTGTGTTCCTCCGTATGGATGGTTGCGCTGGTGATGCACGCACGAAACGCTGCCTCCTCATGAGGAAGTATTTCTTGATGCGCGAGCTCTTCCAGGGCGTACTGCGCTGCCGCAAGATTGGTAATTCCCACCCCATTGCTGAAGCGGAAGCTACCGAAGCTGGCAAGTCGAACCTCAGTTCCCGGTATCATCCGAGCGGTCAGAACAGACTCCATAGGTGCCTCTGGGGCTTCTGCCCCTCTTCAAAAAACTGTTCGCCGAACGGGAATGGCGAACAGAGGTACGTGAGTTAGGTTCAATATAGCAGTTAATTCGCTCCAGTGCAAGCCTTTTAGCCAAGCAAGCTTTTCCACAAGCCCATCCATCTGAAGCTACGAGGCGAGGAGTCGACTAAACCTGTTTTCAGGCGCCAATAAACCTGATATACTGCAGTCACTAGGAAGAAACATATCTGTGCCACATCATTCAAATGACGAGACGAAGAGTAACCTCCTTGGTGCCTTGCCGACACGCGTTTTAGTTTGGCTTTCACTTATTCTTTGTATCTTAGCGATCGTTGTCTACGTCGCCTTCACTGAACCAAAAAATACCAAGACGCCACAGGCACCGAAGCCAGGTGTGACACCAGCCATACAAAGCCTCCCTACGGTAAATCCGGCTCCCAGTCCAAGCCCTATCGACCTTTCAGCTCTCCCTGCGGAACAACCAATTCCTATTCTCATGTACCACTACATCCGCGAAAATCCGGACCCTAACGATAAAATTGGCGCCGGTCTTTCAGTTACGCCAGCTACCTTTCTCAAGCACCTCATCGATCTCAAGACAGCAGGGTACACCGCTATCACCTTTGACGATCTCCATCGACCGCTGCCACCTAAGCCAGTCATCTTAACTTTTGACGACGGCTACGACGATGCATATACTGAGGCATTTCGACTCCTAAGCCAGGAACAAATGGTTGGCGTGTTCTATATCGTTACTGATTTTCTTGATATACCTCGCTACGTAACTACCGCTCAGATAAAAGAGATAGCGATGGCTGGTCACGAGATTGGCTCGCATACGGTCAAACATCGTAACCTCGCAGCGCTTGGCGAAGATCGTCAGCAAGCTGAGCTCACTGAAAGCAAACAAAAGCTTGAAACTATCCTCGGTAAGCCAGTAGTGAGTTTTTGCTACCCATCGGGGAAA
Source organism: uncultured Candidatus Berkelbacteria bacterium (assembly GCA_966250865.1). Taxonomy (GTDB): domain Bacteria; phylum Patescibacteriota; class UBA1384; order CAYGGE01; family CAYGGE01; genus CAYGGE01. The sequence continues at coordinate 19,355 of CBINIT010000007.1, read as the reverse complement.
TACAACGAGGTAACATTACGAATCGCTAAGGAGGTTGGCTATACTACGGCAACCACTACGAAGCCAGGCATCGCCAGAGGAATCGATTTTGCCCAAAAACCTTTTGAGCTCCAACGTATCCGAGTAACCAACCGGACCGATATCCTCAAGGAGGTTGGCCAATGAACGTCACCGTAGCATATGAAGATGCTTACCTGCTTATCGTCAGTAAACCAGCAGGTATGGTTGTGCACGAAGGCGCTGGTCACGAAGCCGATGCGGAGCAGCGAGAAGAGGGGAGCGCCTTACTGACTGATTGGATAAAAGCTGAACGACCAGAGATCGTTACCGCCTTTGCCAATGACCCCGATCCGTTGTACTTTCGACCAGGCATCGTCCATCGCTTAGACAAAGATACTTCCGGGCTGTTGGTTATCGCGAAGACACCAGAAATAAAAGAACAGCTCCAAGCCCTTTTCAAGAGTAGAGAAGTGGTAAAAAAGTACGTTTCGCTCGTCCTTGGCAAACCCGACCCAGGGCAGGGGAGTATTGAAACGTTTATTGCCCGAAACCCACACCACCGTCGCGAGATGGCGGTCAGTCACACTGGTAAGGGCAAAGAGGCAAAGACCGACTACCATACACTCCAAACTTGGAGCTACCGTTACAAGGGTCAAAACATGCCACTGAGCCTCGTGCAGGTTACCCTCCATAGCGGTCGGATGCACCAGATTCGAGTCCATATGAAATACAAGGGCTGGCCAGTGGTCGGGGACCAGACCTACCAGACAAAACCCAGTCGCAATATCTCGAAAGAGCTTGGTTTAACCCGACAGTTCCTGCACGCAAAACACCTTGCCTTCCAACACCCAAAGACAGGGGAGAGGGTAGAAGTAACTGACGAGCTGCCCAGCGACCTTCAAGAGACGCTAGATAAGATGGAGACATCATGAAGAAGGGAATTGACTACATTGGCGTTTCTGCTGGAGCCATGATCATTAACGACAAAGGTGAGCTTTTCCTTTCTAAACGAAGTTTGTCGGCGAAAAACGAACGCGGCCACTGGGAGACTCCGGGTGGCAGTGTCGAGCTCGGAGAGACACTTGCTGACGCCGTCCGTCGGGAGATGAAAGAAGAATACGGGGTCGATATCGAGATCCTTGAACAGTTTCCCGCAGAAGATCACCTCATTCCAAACGAGCATCAGCACTGGGTAGCTACGACATTCCTTGCTAAAATAGCAAAGGGACAAGAACCGAGGATCTGTGAGCCAGAAAAATGTGACGCTATTGGCTGGTTCGCCCTCGATTCGCTACCCGAACCACTCTCGATTATTACGCAACTCGATATTGCCCATCACGCAGACAAGATTAACCAGGTAGAGGTTTAATGCCATATATCACCCTTGAACAACGGTCCCGAGAGCTTCGCCAAGATGCCAATCAGCTACTGAACGATAGTGGCGTTATTAAAGTTCTGAGTAAGTTTGGCGACGTTAGTTTCACTGGAAGCTATGCCCTAAACCTCATGCACGACCCGGATATTGATATTCGAGTTATTAACCCTGATATGACCAAAGCGCAGGTAGTCGCAGCCCTGCAAGAAGTGATCGACCTCAACTTCTTCAATGGCCATATGTTTTACGACTGGGTCAATTTTTCTAAGCCTGAGTTTCCAGAAGGCTACTATCTTGGCCTTAAAGATACCTATCATGACCGACATTGGAAGCTCGATATCTGGTTTACCAAGAAAGAAGATCCGGCTGAGCGTGATATCGTAAACTTTGTTACCAAAAAGTTAACCGACAACACACGACAGCATATCCTGTCGCTCAAAGCAAAGCGTACCCAGGTAAAAAGCGATATTCCCAGCCATAAAATTTACGATGCGGTTTTACGTCACGGTATAACTGATTGGAAGACGCTTAACGAAAAGATAGGGGAGTAGTATATGAAAATTGCTATCTCTGGATTAGGGAGTGCTGGAACCACCTCTACCGCTCAAGGGGTAAGTGAGCAGCTTGGTATTCCGCTTAATATGTACACCTTACGAACCTTAGCCGCCGACATGCAAGTCGACTTTGAATATATTCACAGCCAAGCAAAGAAGAACGACCCCTCGATAGATCGCATGATGGACACGCAACAGGTTGAGTTCTTTCACCTCCACGAAAGCGGAGTGGTAGCCAGTGACTTGGCGTGTTGGCTGGACGACACTCGAATCTATAAAACTTTAGGGCTTGAGCAGCCAACAATTGACTTTAAGATATGGCTCGACCCAAGCTATGAAGCACGAGCCCAGCGTTTTGAAGGTCGTCATGACAGCACTAAGGCAGGTCTTGCCCAGTATGATACCGAGCTGATTGAACACTACAAACAGCTCTACGGTATCGATATTACCAACCACCAGGGGATCGACTGGGTATTTGATACATCAGCCTTAAGTCTTGAACAGGTAGTAGGCGCTATCTGTGATCGAGTCAAAGAAGTACAGAGTTGATACTGAACCTGTTGTAGTCTATACTAAAACTGATACAGAGCTGATTAATATTGTGCGACATATTTGAGGAGTTTGTATGCGTCGACGTCGGATAAACTGGACCCTGATTGCCATCATCGTCATCACCCTGGCTGCCGGGTATGTAACTTGGCCAACAGCTCCAGATATTAAGATCAAAAACTACTTCAAAGAACTCAAAATCCATGAGGGTCTTGACCTAGCCGGTGGAACACACTTGGTATACGAAGCCGACACCCAAAGCCTTGATCAAAAAGATCGTGGCGAGGCGATGAGTAGTCTTCGTAATGTCATCGAGCGTCGTATTAACTCTTTAGGTGTTGCTGAACCAGTTATTCAAACCGGTCGCATTGGCGATAAAGACACTGTTATTGTCGAGCTTGCCGGTGTTGCCGATGTCGAACAGGCAAAAAGTCTCATTGGACAGACAGCAAAGCTCCGATTTATTGCCGACCTCGCCGCTGATCCTGACGGTAATCCATTTCCAACCGATGCATCAACGCTAGTTGGTGGTGAGCACCTGAAGAAAGCCGCTGTTGTTTTCGATCCAAATAGCGGGCTTCCACAGGTTCAACTCAAGTTTAATGGGGAAGGTGCCCAGAAGTTTGCTGAAGCAACTCGTAATAATGTCGGTAAGCCGATTTATATTTTGCTTGACCGTCAAATTATCTCAGCACCAACGGTTCAAGGGGAGATTACAGGCGGTGAAGCAGTTATCACCGGTGACTTTACCGTACCAGAAGCCAAAGAGCTGGCGACCCTTATTAATGGTGGTGCCTTGCCTGTTTCAATTAAGGTTATCGAAGAACGGACGATCGGTGCGACTTTAGGCGACGATTCAATCAAAGCTAGCCTCGTGGCTGGTGTAGTCGGCATGCTTCTCGTAGCAGCCTTCATGACTATCCAATACCGCTTCCGAGGTTTTATTGCGATTCTCGCGCTTGGTATCTACACCTTAATCATGATTGCCCTATTTAAGCTTATTCCCATTACGCTTACCTTAGCCGGTATCGCCGGTTTTATCCTGTCGATCGGTATGGCCGTCGACGCTAATATTCTGATTTTTGAACGCATGAAAGAAGAACTAAAGGCTGGACGCAACGAGGCATCTGCGCTAGAGATTGGCTTTGCCCGTGCTTGGGATTCCATTCGAGACTCAAATGTCTCTAGCCTCATTACCGCCGCCATCCTTTTCTGGTTTGGTTCAGGTATTATCCGAGGGTTTGCGGTGACGCTCTCGATCGGTATCTTAGTTTCCATGTTTACCGCGATCAATGTAACCAAGACATTTCTTCAGTTAAGCGCGAACCGCAAGTGATCATAAGGAGCTATGATGGAATTACTCGGCAAGAAAAAGTGGTGGTGGTTAAGCCTTTCTGGAGCAACAATTATTATCGGTATTATTGCCTTAGCGGTCTGGGGTCTTAATGTTGGGATCGACTTTACCGGCGGCACCTTAATTGAAGTTGCCGCCAAAGAGGGGAAGGTGAGTAGTCAGACTCTCGAGACAGTAAAGAGGGAAATTAACGAAGCCGATATCAAACGAGTCATCAGTCAACCGACAGGCAACGGGGGAGCCATTGTTAAAACGGAACCGATCAACAAAGAGAAGCAAACCAAGATTAATGAGATCATCGCCAAGCACAACCTAGAAGCTCGTCGATTTGAGAGTGTCGGACCAACTGTAGGGAAAGATCTCACCCAGAAAGCAGTATTAGCCGTAGGCGTAGCATCCCTGGCCATCATTCTCTATATCGCCTATTCCTTCCGTAGCGTTCCACATCCTGCCTCCAGTTGGCGCTTCGGCATAACCGCCGTTCTGGCCTTGATTCACGACATAGCATCTACGGTTGGTGTATTTGCTATTTTGAGCCATTTCCTGGGCTATGAGATTGATGCCTTGTTTATTACGGCTTTGCTTACCGTTATGGGTTTCTCGGTTCACGATACGATCGTTGTTTTTGACCGTCTTCGAGAAAAGATGCGCCGTTCACCCATCTCTACCGCCGAGCAGTTTGAGTCCGCAACCAATAGCGCTTTAACGGAAACCTTAAATCGCTCACTCAACACCTCAATTACAACGTTACTCGTCTTGCTTGCCTTGGCTTTCCTTGGCGGTGAAACCCTTCGTCCATTTGTCGTAACATTGATTATCGGTATTGCCGTTGGTACCTACTCATCAATCTTTGTTTCAGCACCGCTGCTCGTACTATGGCAGCAGTGGCTCATGCGTCGCAAAGCGGCCTAAGACCAGCTCGCAAGACCACCAAGGTCTATATTTTCTCGTGTAGATGATACATTAATCGTCTGTATATTTGTCGTTTGTCTTAGGCCATTCTAGAGCCTTTTAACCTGTTAATTAGTGGGGGCTTTGGGTCGTAAAGCACGCAATAACAGGTAAGAGTTTGGATTAACGTCCTAATGAATACGATTCATGTCCGATAGAGCAGGGGAGAGTTCACTCAAAAAGACACTTTGAGCTATTTGTTGTAAAGGCACGTTACATGTCTAGACCGTCGTGCTAATTTGATGGCACGAACACTTGATATATACCAAAGAAGTGGTCGGGGAAGTGGTTGACGAACTTTCAGGTTCATGACATCCGACAGGCAATGCAACTGGATATCTTCGGTTTATTGGCTTCTGCTATAGCCGAGATCATCTCTATTCTTTGTCTGCATGGAGGACAAGATAGGTACGAGTCGATGGTAACTGAATTACAATTCAGTTTTATCTGTATTGTGTCGCATAAGATACATTGTGCGACTATTAAGAAAGTGCTTTGTAGCTCAGGGGAGTACCGAGGAACTTATCAGGTTCAGCCTATGTGGCATATGTTATACAAATTAAATCATGCTAAACGGTACTTTTTCTGTAATTTCACGCTATCCCTAGCCTCGAGCCAGAACCTAGATCGACCGAATATTGCACGCGTCACTTAACACATCGTTCTATTCTTAGGTGCTTGGCAGGTCCTCCCCCGGACTGGTCTCCCCTGCCGACTATTCATGAAAATATCCCTAAACTCTTAGAGCTCTTGGAGTGGGATGATCACGTCCTGAGCCGTTGTATCGGGTTCTTGTTCAACGGCAGCACTTGAGTTGTTTGACACAAGAGAATTCGTAGCCGTAGGATTAGCCAGCTGTACCGATGAGTTAACTGTCTGAATAGATTCTGGGAGCGTTTCGGTGGGCTTTGTAACTTCAGCTGGCAAATTACTTGTGCCTGAAGCTACTTCTGTTATAGCAGGAGCCGGCATATTTTTTTGAGGCATCTCCCCCACTCTTGCCTGGCCCATACCGCCCTGTCCATCCTGGTCGCTGCCCGAACTGTTACGGTTTTTACGCTTCCGATTCCTCTTTCGTTTATGTCGCACAATATCAGATTCCTCTTCACCACCCTTGGTGTCTTGCCCTGCCGAAGGCGGGGTGACTGGTGTTTGCTTGGGACGGTCTTCGGGCAATAAGGCACCAGCTACTTGGTTAAGCGTTCCGTTACGATCTGCATTTTCCGATGCTCCACTCCCCTCGCCCGCCCCTGGCCGATCCGTAGGTTTCCCTTTTTCTTCCATAAAGGCGTCATAATCTGGTCCAGCAACATAAAATGGCTTACCTTCTTTGTCACGGATCTTCCAGACTTCTACCCCATTCACTTCAGTAGTCTTGGGAAGTGGGTTCATGGGTTCATAGGGTTTCAGCTCTTCGACGTAACGAACCTCGCCGTCAATCTCTTCAAACTTTACGAGCTTACCGGAATTCTGCTCATTTCGAGCTTCAATCTCACTTTGAACCTGCTCCCTTGGATGAGTATAGCGCTGGATACTTTGCTTAATGACCGTCTCGCGATTCTCATTTTTACCACTCCATGGTGGCAAGGTAACGGCCGAGAATGGTTGAGCCGTACGGGCATCAATCGCCATCTTAAGATAGATGTGATAGTTATCGAGGTTAACCAGATCATTGGCATCAAACACCGGCTCAAACTCTTTTTGCAAGAAGCTTGCATCACCGGCACCAACACGAAACGCGACAATTGTACCAACGTTACCAAATACCGCCTTGGAAACCACCTCTGGCATCTGGTCGATGTACTGGTGGGTAATAATCAGGTTTAAGTGATACTTTCTGGCCTCAGACAAGATCACGGCAAATGACTCAGTAGCAAAGTTCTGAAACTCGTCGACGTACAGATAAAAGTCACGTCGTTCATCTTCCGGCGTATCGGCTCGGCCCATCGCTGCGAGCTGAATTTTCGTAATAATCATGGAACCAAGCAAGGCGGCGTTGTCTTCACCAATCTTACCCACTGAAAGATCAACCAGAAGGATCTTACCTGAGTCCATAATCTCACGAACGTTAATCGTCGACTTAACCTGACCCATGATGTTACGAATCGTCGCTGAGGAGAGAAACTGACCAACTTTGTTTTGAATCGGAGCAATAGCCTCAGTACGAAACTTCGGGTCATATTTTTCAAACTCATTTAAGAAGAAGTCACGGATCACTGGGTCTTTAACGTAATACAGCGCTTTTCGGCGGAAAACAGGATCAACCAAGATCTTCATGATTTCAAGTAACGTAGCGTCTGGGTACTCGAGCAGAGCCAGAACCGTATTGCGAAGGATGTACTCCATTCGAGCCGACCAAACATTTGCCCACAACTTCGTAAAAATACTCATGAGACCTGAGGCGACGATGCTCCGCAAGTCAGGATCAACTGACTCAAGAAGGTTAAAGCCAAGAGGATTCTCTCGGTCTGCCGGGTTAAAATAGACGACATCATTAATTCGACTATCAGGAATGAAATCGAGCACATGATTAATAAGATCACCGTGCGGATCGACGACACAGACACCCCGCCCCTTTTGAATGTCATCGATAATCATGTTGCGCAGCATGGTCGATTTACCGGTACCGGTTTTACCGATGGCGTACATATGGTAGCGACGATCAGGGGTTTTGATGCCGAAACGATGGGCAAAGTGCCGATAGTTGGTCTGTGCAAAAAGCGTGATATCGGCCTGTGCAGCCAGCCCTTCAATTGGCAAATTAGCTGGTGGCTCGCCCTTCTTCGCACCCGCCCAGACGATAGACGGCGTCTCGACGGACTGGCTTGGTAAGTGGAAAATTGAAGCCAATTCTTCAACGTTGAAAATATAGCCTTGAGTGGGAAAGGCTCGTGTCTGGAAGACCGGCAAGATCTTCTCTTTTTCAGTCGAGATGCGGCTCAGTTCAAACCCGTTCATGTTAGTGACGTTGAACTGTTTAAACGCCCCATGAAGATTATTGAGCTTATTGATGGCTGCTGTTTCATCGCGACCGATTGCACAGAGCCGGATGACTGTTTCATACCCAAGTTTGGTGGTCTTCGCTTCAGCAGCTCGGAGGCCCTCAACGACCGGTCCGGGTAGCGATGGCTTCTCCGCCTCCTTCTTCGCCACTTCAGGGATCGTACCAGTAGTCGCCGTTCTAGCAAGCTCCATAGCGAGCCCGGCTGTGCCCTTCAGAATCTTACCAATCGTGATGCGATTATCGGTCTGCTTCTTACCACTCTCAACCATTTTTACATATTCGAGCGTCTTTTCTTGCCAAATATCAGGCACTGGTCGGGTTAAGATTTGCACCCAAACCTGTTCCCCTTCTTCAATCTTTGAAAGCACACTGGTAACCGCAGCTAACGGGTCAACCGTAAAGTTCTGATAGGTCTTAATCGGGAAAAAGTCAGGTTTGGTGAGCACTAGCTCAGCCGCTGCCACTGACCAATTTGAAAGATCCACATCGGTATAGTCGGCCACTTCACTAATCTCAACCGTTGGGTACTGAGCATAAATCTGTCCTTCAACAAAGTCCTTTCGATCAACAGGAACATGCACAAAGAACTGGATATTCTGGTCTTTCGCTGCGAGCTCGAAGGAAAGATGATCTTGAATGGTTTGATCGGGTCGGTATATACCATGAATGGCCGCGAACATCTCTTGGGCGGCCTGTGGTGTTTTTTCATTTTGTTTGGGAACCAAGATACGAAGTAAAGTATATTTCTTGCTTGTTACTTCTTCGATTTGCTTGGAGGTTTCACGAATCTTAAGAACAAGATAAATTATCGCGGGCACACCAGCGATGAGAACAATATAAACTAGCACGCGCAGAAGAAAGTAGAAGAAATCCATACCTTAGGTTGTCCTTCCTTTAACAGTGAAGTATAGCATAAGTCACCTGTAAAGTATATGTTCCACTCGATGCTAACAATCTGCCTATGCCGGCGATAATGGATCGGTTCCCTTAGCGGGCGGGGCATCGGCAATCTTTGTCCGTTCGTATATTTCGGCATCAACCAGTCCCCTATCTCGACCATATTTGAGACGAGAGAGTTGTTTGACGGCTTGACCAACCTGAGGAATGGAGGCGGTGTTATCCTTGTTAATTTTCACCGAAAAGGGTCGCATGGGCGTATTATCCACCAGAAGCTTAATGTAAGCATTGAATCGTTCAAGGTTGTTTAAATCGTGGAAATTAAAGACTGGCTGAAACTCTTTTTCTAGAAACTCAGCGTCTGGCACACCAATACGATACGAGATAACCGTACCGACGTTACCGATAATGGCATCACGAATCGGCTCCTGAAGCTGGGAAATGTACTGGTTAGTAATCGACAAAGCGAGACGATACTTTCGAGCCTCAGAAAGAATGGCCGAGAAGGTATCAGTCGCTAAGTTTTGGAACTCGTCGACGTAAAGATAAAAATCACGTCGCTGCTCTTCGGGAATGTGGTGTCGTGCCATGGCGGCTGTGTAGATCTTAGCTACAAGAATCATTCCAATAAGGTTGGCATTCACCTCTCCCATCTTACCCTTCGAAAGGTTCACAATGAGAATTTTTCCACTATCCATTGCCTCGGCAATATCGAACGATCCTTTCGGCTGGCCGATAATATTCCGCATCATCTTGTTGGTCATGAAACGACCGAATTTGGAAATGAAGTAGTTAAACATTTCAGACTTGTGGAAGTCAGCGGTCTTGGCCATCTGTTGTGTCCAGAAGGCCTTCACCACTGGGTCGGTCACATGGGCGACGCGCTCGTCTCGATAGGCGTCATCGGTAAAGAGACGAGGAATTTCGATGAGCGATCCTCCGGTTGGCCACTCCATCAAGGTCAAGGCAGCATTGCGCAGCCAGTGTTCGAACTGTGGACCCACGATACCCGTTTGGTTTGGGTCAAACAGTTTATAGAAGATTTGAATAACTTCTTGAACCAAAAAGTCCTTCTCCTCAGGCGTTTTCCATTCCAGCATGTTCAAACCGAACGGCCGGTCGAGATCGCCCGGATCAAAGTAGATGACATCCTCAGCTCGCTCTTTCGGAATTTTGGCCAGCAGCCCTTCGGCTGTATCACCGTGGGGGTCGATATAGCAAAGACCATGACCGGCTTTAATGTCCTGGACGATCATCTGCTCAAACAAAGTTGTCTTACCGGTACCCGTCATACCAATCATATACAAGTGACGGCGGCGGTCCTCTTTCTTAAGAAAGATCGGCATCTTTTCGCCCCGGAAGACATTGTCACCAATATAGAGACCCTCTCGAGGCAAGCTAGGTGGCGCTGGCGCCCGTTTTGCCCGAAGCCACTTAATGTTTGGCGTCTCCACAAATTGATTTGGGAAGTGGAACAGTGAGCCGAGCTCTTGTGTATTGAGCAGCATCCACGGGCCGCTGAACGCACGAAGCACAAAGTCAGTCACAAACCACCGCTCACCGGTCATCTTTTGATACTTGAACCCATTACCTGCGGCATCTTGAAACTGGGAAAAAGCGGCAACGATATTGGTAAGGTAGGCGTCGGCCTCGGCGGCAGTTGGCGCAGCGGTTATAATTCGCGCCGCTACGCGAAAACCAGAGCTTCCAGCCTTTTCTTGGAGACTCTTCAACTTCTCTTCTTGGATCGGTGTTCGGTTATGGGTAGATACCTTCTCTTCATGTGGTGGGTTAATGATCCGTTTCATTTCAAAAAAGAAACGAAGTACCGGATTGGCATGAACGTCGTACCCTTGGCCAGAACCGATAAGATGACTCGCCTCTTCAACCCGCAGTCGCCAGCGCTCACTGGCTGGCTGGATAACGAACTGAATTGTTGCCCGTCCGTTCTCCCCCATCTTCGATAAGGCATTGGTGATATTATTTAGCGGATCAGCTTCAAGCGTTTTGTAACTCTTAATCGGGAAAACATAGTACTTCGCTAGTCGCAAGGTTGCACTGCGGATCTGCATTGAGCTATCAAAAATGCGGAAATCCTTACTTTCTTCGATAATTGCCGCCGGATAAAATGCATAGATCGTTTTCTCAATAACCTCTCGGTTCGACCGGGAGCAACCTACATAGAACATGATTTCATTGTTTTTCGTGACAATTTCAAATGAGAGATGGGTTTGCCCAAAGAGATAGTCGCTCAGATGATGACTATGCAGCGAGTGGAAGCTTGCAAACATCTGTTCGGCTACCGAGACAACTTCACGCCAATCCTGGGCCTTACCCTGCTCTTCTTTACTGTGCGACTCTTTTGGAACAGAGACCAAGAGCATCACCCAATTTGCCGCCCGCTTGAATTTCAGTTGACGCATATACCAGTAGTAGGCCACAACGAGTGAAGCAGCGATTAGCACAAAAAGGACCAAAAGGATTGGCCCGATCAATGTCGGCTCATTGGTATAGAGCTCTTGTTCCACTCCCCTCCTCTAACCTTTTATAACTCTTCTTCGAGTCGCTGACCTAACTCAGCTATCGTTCCCCCACTTCCCGAGACGACTTCAAGTCGTTCAGCCTTAGTAGTCGGATCCGCTACCGGAGCTTCTGGGGCTACAGTGGATGCCTGGACAGCTTGCTCAATCTGTGCAGCAACTACAGGTACTTGTTCTGCAGAAGCAGAAGTAACCTCGCGATTGACTACTGGCGCAGACTCAACCGGTCGTTCACCTGTTTGACCAGGAGCTACTACCTGTTCAGCCGTTCGTTGAACTTCAGGAGGAGCAGCTTGGGGCTGCTCTGGACTTGGAGGCATGACGTAAGGTTGTCCGGGAGTTACTGGTTCGTGACCGGGCACGGGTGTCTGTGGCACTGCTCCAGCCATAGCATTCCTCCTTTACTGATGTTTCTATTATAAAACGTTTTTCACTGCGCTACTAGGGAGTGAGAAATGGTTTAAATTGGTCAGCAAACGTTCCACTATCAAGTGAGGCACGGATGTCCTCCATCAGTCGTAAAATAGTTCGAAGGTTATGAACGGACGTCAAACGAATACCAGTTACTTCTCGCTCTCGAAGCAGGTGGGCGATGTATCCTCTTGAGTACCCTCCGGCGCAGGCAGGGCAGTCACACCGTTCGTCGATAACCATTTGATCGTGGCGGAATCGAGCAGAACGCATATCCCACTTTTTAAAGCCGACATACTCCCCTACCTCATTCCGTTCGGCTTTCCAAATTACACCGTAGCGACCCAAGCGAGTCGGCAAAACACAATCAAACATGTCGTACCCACAGCCTACCGCTCGAATAAGATCTTCGGGCTCCCCTATTCCCATAAGGTAATGCGGCTTCGCTTCGGGCAAAATAGGGCCAGTCCAGTCCATGACCTGGTACATATGTTCCTTGCCCTCACCTACGGAAACGCCACCAACAGCAATGCCATCAAATGGCAGTGAGGCAATATATTCTACTGACTCCTTGCGTAGATCAGCAAAGGTTGAACCTTGAGCAATGCCAAAAAGGTTGTGCCTCTCCCCTATTCCGCTGTCCCCTGCTTTGAGCTGTTCGAAGTGATCGCTCGCTCGTTTTGCCCAACGGTGGGTTCGTTCCATAGAGTTTTGCGCTCGATCAAGAGTTGCTGGGTATTCGACACACTCATCAAGCACCATCATAATATCTGACCCTATCGCAACCTGCGTGTCTACTACATTTTCCGGTGTGAACTGATGTTTACTGCCGTCGATATGGGAGGTAAATTCTGCTCCCTCTTCGGTAATGCGGACGTTGCCCGCTTGCATCGTATCAGTATCGTAGAAACCTTCTTTATGCGCTGCATCTTGAAGGCCGGATGTACCGGTCAGCGCTTTATTGCCCAAACTAAAGACTTGGAACCCACCAGAATCAGTCAGTACTGGCCCCTGCCAATGGTTCCATTTCTGAATGCCGCCATAATTCTTAATTTCCTCAGCACCAGGCCGCAAGTACAGATGATAGGTATTGCCAAGAATAATATCTGCACCGAGCTCTTTGACCTCGTTTGGTAGTAAGGTCTTCACCACACCCACCGTCCCAACTGGCATGAAAGCTGGTGTTTGAACGGTACCGTGATAGAGTTTGACCTCGCCTCGTCTGGCCAATGTTGTGTCGTCTTTTTTATGGATTGAAAATGTAAGCATAGGCACATTCTATCTGATAATAGCAAAATTGTCACTTCCGATAGACAGAAAAAGCTCCCTTTGACAGGAGCTTTTTCTAGAGTTCAGAGAAGTACTTCTCTTACTTCATTTCAACAGAAGCGCCAGCGGCTTCGAGCTTGGCTTTTGCAGCTTCAGCGTCTTCCTTCTTGGCACCCTTGAGAAGCTCTTTAGGAGCGCCTTCAACGAGGTCCTTGGCTTCTTTAAGACCGAGGTCGGGCTTGATCTCACGAACAGCCTTAATGACGGCGATCTTGTTAGCGCCACCTGAAGTGAGGATAACATCAAAGTTGGTCTTCTCTTCAGCTGGTTCGGCAGCAGCGCCACCGGCAGCAGGCATAGCGCCAGCCATCATCATAGGAGCGGAGGCGGAAACGCCAAATCGCTCTTCGAGGGCCTTAACGAGAGCAGCCAATTTGGCAACTGGGAGCTCTTCGATCTGCTTGATAAGGTCGGCGAATTCGCCGGTAGCTTCAGTTGAAGCTGGGGTTGCTACTGTTTCTTCAGTAGTTTCTGGGGTTTGTGTTTCTTCCATGGTGTCCTCCGTAGGATTATTTATCGCTTGTGCGGTTTCGTTATCGGTATTGATGGCGGCATCTTCGGCATCAACTGCCTCGTTGGTACCAGCACCCTCTTCGGTTGCAACATCTTTAGCTGCTTCCTCGTCGTACTGATCTAGCTGGCCAGCATCACCGGTAACATTGGTTTGGTCATCCATCGATACTCCTTACGCCTTCTTTTGCTCATACTGATGCAAAACGGAGACGAGGCCACGCAAGTTGCCGGAAAGTACTGAGACAAACCCGGAAAGTGGGGCTGCCACGGTACCGACAAGCTTGGCAAGAAGCTCTTCGCGACCTGGCAAGGTTGCCAAGGTGCGAATAGCGGCTTCATCAACGAGTTGACCATCGACGATACCGCCAAGGATCTCAAGGCCTTCAAATGTTTTGTTGGCTTTGACGACCGCTTTGGCCGTAGCAACCTGATCGCCTAAGGCAAAAACTGTAGCGATTGGCTGATCCATGGCTGGTGCGTCGACTGGTAACTGCACATCAGTAAGTGCAATGCGAAGGAGGGTATTTTTGGTGACGAGATACTTCGCGTCGCTCTCTTCAATGTCGCGACGGGCCGTATCAACATCTTTTGCTGAAAGACCGAGATATTTTACAAAGATGATCGCCTGCTGTTTGCCAACAAGGTCACGAAGCTCTGCTAATCGCTCTTCCTTCATTTCACGGGTAATATTCATACCACTCCTCTGGTTAAACAAAAATCTCTGGTTTCCCAGAGACACAATAAACATCAAGAATGATGTTTTGAGATGGCCTCAGTAGGTCCGACCGTTTAATTCCTGGCTCGTTCGAGCAGGACCCCTACAGTCTCTGGCTATCTGGAGTAATTATACCCAGAAACCAGAGAATCGTCAACCCCCTATTTTGCCTTTTTCGTACTTCGGCTATGGTATTCAGGATAGCCGAACAAGTCACGGCGAATAATCAGATAATAGGCTTGGATCCCATAATAGACGGTAAAGACCAGAAAGTAGGTTGGGCCCAATACCTGTTCAGCAGTAACCTGGGTCGTCAGTACCAGCAGTTCGGATACGGCGATAACCGTCAGCGTCATCAGCCAGCCAAGGTGTCGAAACTGCCAAAGCAAGATACCGCCAGGAAGGGCCATGAGAGAGGCAGCAAAAGCAACCAATGATTCAGAATCCCAGTAAGGATTGGCAATAAAACCAGCAATCCCTAAAATACCAGCCAGTACGGTCAGAAAGCTTAGCACCGGAACAACGATCTCGTCAGTATAGTTTTTTTCGATAGCTGGCTTCGCCATCTCTCTCCTTATTTTACACTATGTCTTCGCATCATCAGTATTGGAGTAGTTTGAGTAGACCCTCACTCCTCGTACGGTTCGATAGGCTCGTAGCTTGTAGTAGTAGCGAGTATTGTTCTTTAGACCTGTATTGGTGTACTTGTTGTCGTCTGGCACGTCAGCGGCTTTGGTGAAGGTACTATTATCAGTACTACGCCAGAGCTCATAGCCTTCATTGTCTGAGGTATTGTTACGCCAATCAAGCTTGATCTTCGTGTCATTGACTCGAGTAGCTTTAAGATCCGTAGGAGCTGCTGGTTTTCTGGAGCCAGTGAGTAAGATCGTATTAGTAAGGGTTGCACTATTATCTGCTCCGGTTCGGTAGGCAAAGACCGAATATTCGTAGCGAGTAGTGCCATTTGGATCTCTCGTTGTATCAGTTAGTGCAATGTCGCCAGTTGATGAAGGATTAGTGGTGTCACGATTAACCACTGTGTCATAGGCTGCAGTAGTGTCAGCAACTCTGCGACGAATTGCATAGCCCGACTCTGTCCCGGCGTTATCTCGAAAAGTGATTGTCACTACATTGTCTGTGTTTTGAGTAAGACGAAGGTTGGTTGGAGCAGTAGGCGCAGCAACCAGTGGTGAGGGTGACGGTGTGACGGCACTGAAAGAGTAGGCTAAGACATTAGACGGTTGAGACTCGTCATTATTGCGTAAGGCAATAACTCGATAGTAGTAGGTACCCGTCGTAGTATTGGCTAAGCTTGTATCCACATACCGGTACGTACCGGTACTATTTGTCGCAACTCGTGCCTTTTCAGCAAAGCCTGAGGTTTGACTGGTACTTCGTTCAATACGAAAGCCCGTGATACCGACAGCAGTGTTGCTAGGGGCACCAGTAAACTCGACTTGGATGCCACGGTTAGCACCAGAAGCAGTAAGTCGAGTAAGACGCTTCAGGTCAGGAATATTGATAGCTATCGGTGAGGGAGGTGGCGTCGAATCTGTGCTCGGTGCGTCTGGATCAGGTTCTATGAGAAAGTCGGCTTTAACGGTTTGGCTTTGATCAAAATAAACATTCTGCCCATGAGGGTCTTTGCCATTGGCTTTAACTCGATACCGTTTTCTCTGTTGATCCTCAAAGTACAAATATGCACTTCCATTGTCATTATCAGCGGTAACGATAAAGGTACCATCCGACTGAACAACGTTGCTGTCCGAATCAATATATGCAGTAAAACCAGCAGCAGGCTGATTAGTTCCTGCCAGCAACGCCCTGCCCCATACAGTAATAGTGCTTTTCTCTATTGGATAATTTTGCAACATCGAACCGACACTATCAGCCTTAGGTGAATGATTGGAAAAGAAAAACCAAACCAGAACACCAATAGTAATTGTTGCGAACGTAAGACTGCCAATTGCAAGTTGCTTTTTATTCATAATTATTGCCAGGGAAAGATAAAATCTCTCGGTCTACTATTGAATCGTGCATCTTCAATCATCCTCCGAAGTAAGCGTTTTGGCTCAGGAGCATACGTATCAGTTAAGCGATTAAACGCCGCTCCATGAAAGGTACCAATATCATATGATATGGCGAAAGCTTCTACGACATTAGGCGCACCCTGGTCGTAACCCGTGTCTTGATTTCCATACCTAGAGTTTGTCTCATCGAGTGCTTCGACGAATTCTTTCTTGTATTTTGTCTTCATTATCTTATAAGCATCATTAAAACTCGTGTGCAGCTTCTCAGAAACAAACCCCCAACACACATCATTATCGCTCGCCCAATCTAGATAGACTGGTGACACGGTTCGAGAATATCGAAAGTCTTTGAGATGACCAAATTCGTGACGTATCGTACCTACTGCATTAGTTATAGTTGTGCCCATAAGATAGTTTGAGTCAAAATCAATAGTCTCAGCACCAGGCGCTGGTTCAAAGTCTGCAACTCCCTCTGCCGGACAGGAAAAAAACACTTCACCGTGATTTCCCATACCTAAACGCTCCGATACACCGTGATCATACTCAGCTGCATGTTTAGGGTTGATTGACTGTATGACAAGCTGGAATGAAGATGGTCCATCTACATTGGTAATAGATCGATTGCTCTGCAGCGCGGCATCTATTGCCTGGAAGTAAGGAGTAAACTTAGTTTTTAGAGCCTGGTTTGTCTCAAGTGTTTTTGCACTAGCTCCACAGAGATACCACCGCTGAATATAGGCCTGTGGTTTTTTTATACACTCTCTATCCCGGAGAAAGATAATTACCCGTTTCCCGTACTCTCCGCGATTTACACAAAACTTTTTTTCAGCCGTATCACGAGGGTCGCCTTCGGATATCTGCACTATGGCACGATAGCAGTTGTCGGACTCAAGCGTAAATTCAGATGGACTCCAGCCCTGAACTGGCACAATAGTTGGGTTTGTACTTTTCACCGTAATTTTTTTATTCAGCAACTCACGATTAGTAGTCGACTCAACAACCTGGATTGTTACATCACCAAATGTCGAGAGACGTGTAAGGCTTTGATCCCTTCGTACTTTTTCACTCTGTGTACTAGTATACTTCCATTTATCTGTCGACTTCTGACGCGAAGAAGCGTTTAGCTTACGTTCTGCCGCTATGTCAAGCGAATAGTAAACATCTTGCTTGAAGCCGCCGATCATTAAGTAGTTACCATTCTCATCAGTGACGTCGATATTTGCAACCGAACCATCATCTGCGACTGCTCGAACCAGTACACCCGCTATAGGTTGAACTGCTCCAGTAGTGCGAATGTTGCCATAAACCATATCCTCTTCAGCAACTGTCACATAAAACTCAAGTTTATTTTCAGATTCCGCTGGAGGGGCCTTGAGTATAATTAATTGAGTAGGCGACTGATAGCCATCCCCACCACCGGCCTGAATAGTTTTTTCTCCAACATCAATATCGTTAACAAGTAGTTCGCCATTGGCATCAGTTACTCCGAGCTGAACTTTGGGCGTCTGTGAGATGTCAAAAATGTTAACACCACTAAGCGGTAAGGGATCATTTTCGGTACCACCGAGATATGTTTTAACTTTAAGTGTAGTTTTGGCTTTTGGCGTAGAGCTTGGCGAAATGGAAGCAGAGGGCTGCGTAGCGATAGCAAGCCTCGTTTCAGCGTCAACACGCGAAGTCTGCCCAGCAACTATAATACCGACACAGAGAATAGCCAGACTGAGACTAAAGAGATGCCTTGGATTTAGCACAAGCTGCCCCTCACTAGAAATACATAGATCGATTGTAACATCGTAAAGAATTTGAATGCAACAAAAAAAGAGCCGAAAGGCTCTTTTTTTGTTTTAACTCATACATTAAAGCGTCACTTTTACGCCAGGGCCCATCGTTGGGGCAAGGGTAACCGATTTAATACGGCTCTTTGGCAATGCACCGATAAAGGTCTGAAAGTTTTCAGTAATCTTAGCAGCATCCCAGGAGACGCGACCGAGTGACTGGTGGATATTGCCGAGAGAGTCAGCTTTAAATTCGACTCGTCCACCCTTGAGCTCTTGGGCAACCTTTTCTGGTTCTGGGGTGACAGTGCCAGACTTTGGGTTAGGCATGAGGCCCTTGGGGCCGAGAATCTTAGCAAGTTTTGCCAACTTTGGCATGACGTCAGGAGTAGTAACAGCGACGTCGAAATCAAGCCAACCCTTTTCGATCTTTTCGATCATATCTTCGGTGATGATCACAACGCGCTTCTCTTTACCAGTGCCGTGTGGCAAGGTAACCGTACCGCGAACGTTCTCATCTGATTTCTTGGCGGCGGTCAGGCGAACGTGGACATCCATGGCACCATCAAACTTGGTGTATGAAGTTTTCTTTACCAGCTCAATCGCTTCAGCAAGTGAGTAACTCTTGGTTCGGTCGACATGAGCAGCCGCTTCCTTGTGTTTCACGCTGTGAGGAGCTTTCTTGGGAGCTTCTTCGGCAGTCTTTTTCTTTGGCTCAGCTTTTTCCTCGGCGACTTCTTCTGCCATCTCGGCAGATTCCTCGGTTGAGACAGCATCCTCGGTAGCTTCTGGAGCTACTTCGCTTTCAAGTTCTTCCGGTGTGTTGGCGACCTCTTCTTGTTCGGCCATAGTTTCCTTTCTGTGGTACAAGCGGACGGCGTCCTCCCACATTGTTAATAACAGGTGTAATTGTAGCAGATAGCAAGGCTTGCGTCAACCTAGATTGAGTCAACTTCGATCGTTCTGGCCTCAAGTGTTTTGGTCTGCAAGCCGTCGAGAATGCGATCCTTAGCCGTTGCAATAACCGTTGCAAGGAGTGGTTCTTCACGTTTTTTAAATGGCTGCAAGACTAAAATTGAAGCATCGGGCTCGGTCCGAACGAGCGGCGTGCTTTGGGCATCACCAGTAAACTCAGCTACACCGAGACGAATCCGAGTAAAATTCTCTGTTCCCAGATGCTCAATGATTGACTTTAGCCCATTGTGCCCACCCGAACTGCCCTCGTGTCGGACACGAATACGGCCCAGTGGCATATCGATATCGTCACTCACCACCCAAATATCTTTCGGCTCAAGCTTGTAGTAATGCGCACACGTACCGACTGCCGATCGCCGTCGCGCGCTGCGGCAACATCTATG
>CBINIT010000006.1:0-37178 GCA_966250865.1 uncultured Candidatus Berkelbacteria bacterium | reverse complement strand
CGGCAAAGCGGGGACTTTTGGCGTCAAGGAAGCCACGACCGGTGGTGATGAGCTCAAGCGCATCGTTTTGGGTGGCGATACGTTTCCGGAGCAAGGCGACTTGGTCGTCAAGCGAATCGTTGATCGAGGCCACTTGGGCTTCGTAGGTGGTGATCGCGAGCTTACTGCTCCAGA
This sequence comes from uncultured Candidatus Berkelbacteria bacterium, assembly GCA_966250865.1. Classification (GTDB taxonomy): domain Bacteria; phylum Patescibacteriota; class UBA1384; order CAYGGE01; family CAYGGE01; genus CAYGGE01. The sequence continues at coordinate 37,004 of CBINIT010000006.1, read as the reverse complement.
GCCAGCCAGCGATGATCAGCATGATCGCCGCAGTTAGCTGTAGCCAGTGGGTGGGGGTTAAGGGTAGTTCCGCTCCTTGGTGTTTACGCATTAGGTCGTCTCTCCTCCCGGCCAGGGACAGATTGCGAGGAGAGAGGGGCGATTGGTGATGGGCAGCGATTGGGAAATGGCTTCGGTGACAAACGGCATGAACGGATGGAGGAGGCAAAGCTGAGCTGCTAAGGCAGCCAGAAGTATCTGTTGCGTTGACTCTTTTGTCTCTGGATCGGCGAGCTGCGCCTTGGCGACTTCAAGATACTTATCAGCGAACTCGTGCCACGTGAAGTCATAGAGTTTTTCGGCCGCCAGGTGAAACTGGAAGGTATCTATGTTCTTGGTGACTTCAGGGATAAGCTCGCCCCCAAGTTTGGCAAAGAGCGCTCTGTCAGCCTCAGTCTTGAGCTCTAGATTTGGTAGCTCAGCGGCGTCATACGATTTACCTTCAAGGTTCATGTGAACAAAGCGAGCAATGTTCCAAAGCTTATTAGCAAAGTTGCGCATGCCGCGGATCTTTTCTTCGCTAATCACAATGTCATTACCAGCAGAAGTGCCAAAAACCAAGGCCATACGAACGGCATCGGAGCCGTACTGCTCGGCAACACCGAGTGGGTCGATCACGTTGCCCTTTGATTTACTCATCTTTTGACGATCTTTATCGCGAACAAGACCATGAAGGTAGACATGCTGGAAGGGGACGTTGCCAGTCATGTAGGTGCAAAGCATAATCATGCGGGCGACCCAGAAGAAGATGATATCGTAGCCAGTTTCCATGACGCTAGTCGGGTAGAAACGTAAAAAGTCGGCCTCACTGTTGACATTGAGGGTCACGACAGGCCACTGGCCGGAAGAGAACCAGGTATCAAAAACATCAGAGTCACGTTCAAGCTTGGTGCTGCCGCAAGTGGGACAGGCGTCTGGCGTTTCGCCGGCAGTAACAATTGGCTCACACGTGCAATCGTCGCAGCGACAGTACCAAACAGGCAGTTGGATCCCCCAAACGATCTGACGCGACACATTCCAATCGCGAAGCTCTTCCATCCAGCGGTCAAAGGTAGTCTCAAACCTTGGAGTAGCAAATGTTACTTTGCCGCTCTTTATTGCGGCAACAGCATCGTCACGCAGATTTTTCCCGCTCTTGCCGGTCTTGGTCATGGCGATAAACCATTGAGGTTGAACTTGCGGCTCAATGATCGTGCTGCACTTGTAACAAACCTGGACGTTGTGGTGGTAGTTTTCGTCGATTCGCTCAAGCAGACCCTTTTGCTTCAGCTTTTCTACGATGAGTGGACGGGCCGCTGCAATTTTCTGTCCAGCAAACTCACCGGCAATCGGGAGTAGCTTGCCATATTGATCAATAACCTGCTCCAGCGGGAGATTATGTCGCTTGGCGATCTCGAAGTCAGTGGTATCGTGCCAGGGGGTGATGGTCATGACGCCTGAGCCAAACCCCATGTCGACCGCTTCATCTTTAATAACTGTTGCGGTGATCGGCCCATTAATCCATTCCACTTCGAGCTTTTGGCCGTGCTCATACTGTTTATACCTTGGGTCGTCCGGATGCATTACCACGTATTTATCGCCGAACTTGGTTTCCGGTCGGGAAGTGCCGATCGTAAACGGACCATACTTAAAGTAGTAGAACGGATCCTGGCGTTCTTCATATTTCGTTTCGAGATCGGCAAGAGAGGTCTGGTGGCGAGAGCACCAGTTCACTGGCCGCTCGCTTCGGTAGACGAGTCCGTCCTCGTGAAGTTTCTTAAAGGTCCAGTAGACCTGCTTTACGACTCGAGGATCAAGGGTAAAGACCTCTCGCGACCAGTCCATTGAGGCACCGAGTTTTTGGAGCTGATGACGAACGGTTTTAACGTTGGCTTGCATGAAGTCGTACATCTCTTGGTAGAGCTGTTCACGAGGAATGTCGAATCGAGAACGTCCTTCTTTCTCAAGCTTCTTTTCGTACACAACCTGCGTTTCAAATCCGGCATGGTCATAGCCAGGAAGCCACAATGTAGCATCGCCTTTCATGCGGTGGTACCGGGCCATGAGGTCTTGGAGCGTAATGAAAACTGCGTGACCGATGTGAAGGGCAGCGTTGGCGTTCGGTGGCGGAGCAATAATCGTAAACGGTTTGGCGCTGGGGTCGTCTTTAGGCGCAAAAATACCGGCATCTAACCATTTTTGATAGATGTCCGTCTCAACTGTTGTTGGCTCATAGGCCTTTGGGAGCTCTTGTTGCATGGAGCTATTGTAACAGGGTTTGGGCTTGACGGCAACAGGTTTGGAGTGTATAGTTGGCGCACTCTTTTCTTACGACTCTTGAGGATAGCGATGACGCCGGTTGAACGAATACAGGCGCTCCAGCCGACTGGTCGTGAGGATGACTGGTTCGTGGGGCAAGGCGAGCTTGAAGCACGCATCTATCTCGCGCTCGCGCTCGAAGACGCAGAGCGAGGCGATATGGAGGCTGCGGCCCGTTGGGTGGCTGAGGCAGCTGCTGCCTATGAATGTAATGTTGTGGTACAGCCGGAGCGGCGCGAGGCGCTTATCGACCTCATGCTGTTCCTGGCCGAAATGTAACAAGAAGCTCGCCACGGCTGTGGTGAGCTTCGCTGTTTCTCGGTCTAAAACGAATCCAGGCCGCGTCGAGTGACGCGGCCTGGTCGTTGCTACCCGAGCGGGCACTACTTGCGCGAGCGGAGCCAGCCGAGAAGCTGCTCCAGGTCGCCGTGCGTGGGCAGCAGATAGTAGGTGGTATAGGCCGAGGGGCTCGCAACCACCTGGAACTTCCTGACGTTGCCGTTAGTGTCGAGCTTGCGGAGCATGCTGCGGTGGTCGTGACCGTTGAGGCCGCGCCGGAACTCTGGCGAAATGACCTCGGCTCCGTCCCCGCGGTCATGTCGACCAGTCGTGATGTAGCCGAGCATGAGATAGCCGGCCATCTCGGCGACGCCGATAATCACGTCAGTCTCACGGTCGTCATGCCGACCCTGCGGCAGCATGCCAGTCTGGCTACCGATACTCTCGACCAGGTCACAACTGACCGGTACGCTACCATTTGCAATGAAGGCGCGCGAGGCGCTTCCTACGGCCATTACTCTTGCTCCGATTCTTGAGGCAAATCCTTTGCTGCCAACCTAGCCTCTGTTCTGTCGGCAAGGCTATTGCTCGAAGCAACACCCTTTCCCACAGAACAGGGTAGTATAAGACAAAAACGTGCCCGCTGTCAACCCCTTTCTTGTTATTCGTCAGGTTCAGCGGTAGAATGAGTCCATGCAAAGTCTCCTTCAAACAAAATACTGGGCAGAGTTTAAAGCTGCTCATGGCTGGAACGTCCATGAGACTACGTTGGGTCCCGATGAGTACCCTATTTTTATTCTTGAGCGTCAGCTCGGCATGGGTAAAACGTTCCTCTATGCACCTGAAGTATCGATGGACAATGTATCAGTTGAAGTACTCCAGGAATTGGCACAAAAGGCAAAATCATTCTCGAGTCAGGCGATCTGTTTTCGACTTGAACTTTTCAATCCACTGGGCGAAGGCGAAAGCTCAGTAATTGCCGACCTCACCAACGCAGGCTATCAGAAGGCGTTTGAAGAAACGCAGCCTGAACACCGCCAGCAGGTAGATATCTCAAAAGACGAGACAACGATCCTCGCATCAATGAAAGAGAAGGGTCGCTACAACGTAAAATTGGCTAATAAGAAGGGGGTCGAGGTACGGTTCTCGACCGATATAAAGGACGTCGAGGTATTCTACGAATTATTCCGGACAACGGCTGTTCGTAACGGGTTTGCGATTCGGTCAAAGGAGTATTTTGAGAATCTCTGTGAGATGCTCTTTCGACATAAGCTGGGTGAGCTAGTCATTGCGACCTACGATGGCCAACCGCTGACCGCTCTCATTATTACCTACTACGATGGCCTGGCAAGTTACCTTTATGGCGCCTCAAGCAATGAGCATCGCAACGTTATGGCGCCGTATAAGGCGCACTTTGAGGCGATGAAGCGAGCCCAAAAGAAAGATTGCACGATCTACGACCTACTACAAGTTGCACCATTGAATGCACCGAACGATCATAACTACGCCAGGCTCACACAGTTTAAAGAGCGATTCGGCGGGGAGCGGGTTGATTTGGTTGGGGGATGGGACTTTGTCTATCAGCCCTTGTGGTATGGCCTCTTCAAGTTTGCCCAACAGATCCGCCGTCGCTAATTTACCCTGATACTTTGGTGGTCGAGCTCTTGCGTTCTCCTGTAGGACTCGCTACCATGACACCATGATTAAGAAACTCCTTCGTAAGATGCTTCCCGACTCAGCTATACTAGCGAGCCATAAACTACGTGGCGTAGCCGCTGCTAATCTTTATGGTTTTCCAGCCCGGAAGATGATTATTATCGGTGTTACGGGAACCAAGGGGAAGACAACCACTAGCCATCTTGTCGCCAAGATTATCGAAGCGGCTGGATATAAGGTTGGCTTGCTCTCAACGGTCATGTTTAAAATTGGTGAAAAAGAATGGGCGAATGAAACCAACATGGGCACCCTGCCGCCCTTTCAATTGCAGAAGCTGTTGCGGGATATGGTTGAGGCTGGCTGTCAGTATGCTGTAATTGAAACGACCAGCCACTCCCTGGCTCAATGGCGAACCTTTGGTATCGACTACCACGTAGCGGTTTTTACTAATCTCACTCACGATCACTTGGACTACCATAAGACGTTTGAAGAGTATCGCGAAGCTAAAGGAAAGATGTTTGCCAATCGGCCAAACCTTTCCGTAGTTAACATCGACGACAAAAACAGTACCTACTTTTACCGTTTCCCAGCCGATAAGAAGCTGACCTATGGTCTTGAACATAAGGCGCATATCACCGCTAAAAAAGTGACCTTCGATGCGATGGCAACCAAGAGCTCTTTCATCTTGGTCACGCCGGCCGGTGAGATCTTGATTAACAGTACGTTGCCTGGTCGATTTAATGTCTCAAACATGCTCGCCGCAGCGACGGTGGCCGTAGGGTTAGGCATCCCGCTGCCTACCGTTAAGTCAGCAATCGAATCGTTAGCATCGGTCAAAGGACGTATGGAGCGGATTGACGAGGGACAGGATTTTACGGCTATCGTTGACTATGCTCATACCCCCGACTCGTTCGAAAAGATTTACGAAACCCTTCGCCCAGCGACTACCGGCAAGATTATTCATGTCTTTGGCGCAACGGGGGATCGGGACAAGACCAAGCGACCGATTATGGGTGCGATTGCTGGTCGTAATGCTGACGTAGTTATCTTAACCGATGAAGAGCCCTATACCGAAGATCCGGTCAAAATTGTTGAAGAGATTGCCAAGGGCGTGCCACGAGGGGCGAGCAAAAATCATCCCATGAAAGAAGGCGAAAACTTCCTCACCATTTCCGACCGCAGGGAGGCGATTCGGAAAGCATTAAGCATGGCTAAAAAAGGTGACGTTGTTCTCGTTACCGGTATGGGTGCCTTAACCCATCGGGTTATTGGTACGGAGCATATTCCGTGGACTGATCAAGAAGTGGTGAGGGAAGAGCTGAAGAAGCGTTAGACCTTATCAACTCGAGAGATCTCATATATACTGGGGGCATGCCAAAGAAACTCAAACGACTCGTCCTTGTTGACGGGAATGCCCTCATCCATCGTGCCTACCATGCTCTACCGCCGCTTACTACGAAAAGCGGTGAGTTGGTAAATGCAGTTTACGGTTTTACCACGTTGTTATTGAAAGCCATCCATGACCTCGAACCGGAGTATGCAGCGGTGGCCTTTGACCTCGCTGGGCCAACCTTCCGACATGAAGCATATAAAGAGTACAAGGCGACTCGTGCTAAAGCGCCCGATGATCTTTACGAGCAGTTTGATCGAGTGAAGGAGATAGTCCGAACGTTGAACATCCCCATCTTTTCGGTGAAAGGCTTTGAGGCTGACGATGTGATTGGGACTATTTCGGTACAAGCTAAAAAAGAAAATGTCGAAACAATGATTGTGACCGGCGACATGGATACGCTCCAGCTCGTTAATCATTTGGTCAAAGTCTACACGATGCGCAAAGGCTTTACCGATACCGTCATCTACGATAGCGAAGCGGTGAAAGAGAAGTATGGCCTTGGTCCTGAACAGTTTGTCGACTTCAAGGCGCTCAAGGGTGATGCATCAGATAACATCCCGGGTGTCGATGGCATCGGTGAAAAGACAGCGAGCACATTAATCCAAGCCTTCGGCTCACTTGACGCGCTCTATGAATATCTTGAAAAGGGTGATCCAGACAAATCGCCAGTGAAGATCACGCCCCGTATTCGCCAGATCTTGCTCGATGGCAAACAGCAAGCCTACGACAGCCAGCATTTGTCGCGGATTGTCTGTGATGTGCCCATTGAGCTTGACCTGAAAGAGGCAGAGCTGAAGAACTACGATCGGCCAAAGGCGATCGAACTCTTCCAGGAACTGGAGTTTCGCTCCTTATTACCCCGCCTGCCGGAAGGTGATTTGGGCGAAGTCTCGAAGGACGAGGCAAAGCCTGAATCGGCTAACCAAGCGAGTCTGTTTGGGCCAAGTGAAGGCAAGGAGATTGCTTCAAAAGTTATTGGCAAGGATTATCATTTAGTCGATTCGCAACAGAAGTTCGATAATCTCGTAAAGGTACTGAAAAAAGCTGAGCTATTGGTTGTCGACACGGAAACTGACTATCTGAATGGTCCGGTAGTCGGCTTGTCATTTGCGGTCAAAGAAGGGGAGGCCTGGTACGTCGCGCTCAACTCCGACTGGGCGAAGATTAAGCGCAAGGCCATTCTCGATGAGCTGAAACCTATTCTTGAAGATCCGCGAATCAAGAAGGTGGGGCATAATGCGAAGTATGACTGGCTGGCTATCCGCAAAGAAGGTATTACGGTAGCGCCGCTTTTCTTCGATACGATGATCGCTTCGTTTATCATTAACCCTGGCAACCGTCAGCACGGTCTGGATGCCGTCAGCTTTGTTGAACTCGGCGTAGAGAAGATTCCGCTGGCTGATCTTATTGGTGTGAAGAAGCTCGATTCCATTGCCAACGCGCCGATCGACAAGGTGGCAGAGTATGCCGCTGAAGATGCCGACTGCACGCTTCGGTTGTATCATCGTTTTGCGCCACAAATTGATGACAGTACGCTGCATAATGTCTTTTATGATCTCGAAATGCCACTTGTACCAGTCCTCGGGGAGATGGAAGAGGCGGGTATTAAGCTCGACTGCGATTACTTGACCGACATGGCTAAACGACTCAAGAAGCGGGTTGATGAACTGGTGAAGGAAATCTACCACCATGCCGGTCAGGAGTTTAATATTAACTCTACCCAGCAGCTAGCGACGATTCTGTTCGATAAACTTGGCCTGACTCATCCTGATCTGAAGAAGACTAAGACAGGTATCTCGACAGCAGCCTCGGAGCTCGAGAAACTCAAGGGCATGCATCCGATTGTTGACCTCCTCTTCGAATACCGAGAAATTACCAAGCTGTTGTCTACCTATATTGAAACGCTACCCACTGTTGTTGATGCTAATCAGCGAATCCATACAAGTTACAGCCAGACGACGGCGGCCACAGGACGCTTAGCGAGCCTAGACCCGAACCTTCAGAACATTCCGATTCGTACTGACTTAGGTCGCCAGACTCGCCGGGCCTTTGTTGCTGAGAAGGGGTATAAACTCGTTTCAATCGACTACTCCCAGATTGAACTACGGGTGGTCGCCCACCTTTCGGGTGATAAGAACTTGATTAAGGCCTTTGCTGAAAACCGCGATATTCACCAAGAAGTAGCCGATACCTTGGGGGTCGATAGGCGAGTTGGTAAGACCCTGAACTTTGCCGTCTTGTATGGTCAAGGCGCCTATTCAACTGCCTATCAGCTAGGCGTACCGATGAAGCAGGCGAAGGAATATATCGACAAATACTTCACGACCTATGCAGGGGTGCGAAAGTTTCTCGATGAGACATTAAAACAAGCGAAGCAGACCGGTTATGTGGAAACAATCTTTGGTCGACGACGCTACATTCCCGAAATTAACTCGAGTAACTTTGCTGTCCGCGGAGGAGCGGAACGAGTGGCGACGAATATGCCAGTCCAGGGAACAGCGGCCGACATTATGAAGATGGCCATGATCAAGGTTGCACACTCTGGCGTACTCGAGCAGCATGAATCAAAGATGTTACTTCAGGTCCACGATGAACTGGTGTTTGAAGTACCTGAGGCTGAAATAGAGGTATTTTCAAAAAACGTAAAACAACAAATGGAATCGGTTGGCGATCTTTCCGTACCCCTGCTTGCTGAGGCAAAAGTGGGCGACAACTGGGATGAGATGGAGAAGCTCTCGTTCTAAAGGAGTTCTATGATCTCGCGGTGGAAGAAGCGCATCGGTGGAATAGCCCGCGGTCTGGTTGGTATGTGGCAGAACCAGGAGCTAGTTCCTAACGACGCGCTTGAAAAACAGGTGCTTACACGGTCAACAGAAGGCCGCGAGGTTGATTTTTATGTTGTAGGCGAGGGTGCTCTAAAGATTCTCCTTGTCGGTGGTACTCATGGAAACGAAGTAGGAACAGTAAAGCTGATGCGCCATATATTGTGCTGGCTGAACGACAACCCTCAGGCACTGAGCAATCTGACGGTTCAGATCATTCCGTGTCTCAACCCAGACGGCTTTGCACTGGCTCAAAAGAATCCTGACTATTTTAACGGCGGACGAATCGGCCGGTTTAATGGCCGCAATGTCGACTTAAATCGCAATTACCCAACGAAAAATTTCCAGTCTCAGTCTGATTGGAATCATGGTAAGAATTACCAGGAGCGAACAAAGGTCTTTTGTGGGGAGAAAGGGGCGTCGGAGCCCGAGATAAAAGCGTTAACTGAATTAGTTGCTAAAGAGGACATTGAACTGGTTATCGCTTTCCATAGCGCGGGTCGTGACGTAATGGCCAACAAACAACCATTGGCCCGAGAAGTAGCAAAGCTTTTCTCCGAGAAGACTGGATTTCGGTTAAGCACTGACAAGGAGTGGGAAGACCTCAAACAGACCGGAACAGCTCGTGGCTGGTGCGAAGAAAATGATATCGCTTATATTGAAATTGAGGCGAGTACTCGTTGGGGATCGGATTGGGAGCAACAAAAAAGCGGCCTACTTGCCGCAATTGAACTCTTGAATAAGAAATAGGGGGGGTGACCACCGCAGGGACAGCGCCCCGCGGTGGCTTTCCGCTCAGTAAGCGACGAAGTGCCGTAGTACTGTGCCGATCAACATCAGCACGCCGACTACTGCCAATGTTGCGCCGAGGGCCTGCTGGTTGTAGCAGCCATGGATGTACTCATCGATGATGAGCAGGTGCAGCGTCTCAGGGACGGCTGGATCTCCCCGCACGGGAACAGCCTGGTCTGGATACCCGATGTAGAGCTGTTTCTGCTTCGAGACCAGTAGAACAGGGCGGTAGAGGCGTTTGCCAGTCATCTCACAGGCAGTCGAGAGTGGCACCGCATGCTCGATGCTAAGCCAGAGATCGGGTGTACTGGACCGCTGGAGGCACTGGGTTTTGACGAAGAACCGTCCGCCCTTACGCTCCTGTTCCTTAACCGTCATGGCTCCCGTCTCTTTCAAGTCGATGGTCCGTTCGTTGTCATCGTGGACCAACAGCCGGAGCTTTCCTGACCGGAAGGTACGGATGCCCAGGGCTACGAGCAGGATGCTGATGAGTAGGCCGACTATCGCTTCCATTTGTTTGTTCCTGAAGGTAGGGATGACAGCTGTCATCAAGAGTTCTCGGTAAGCGAATTCTAGCCTGTTTATATGCTTGTTGTCAACCAGTAAAACGCAGAAGGGCCGCGGAACTGTGTCCCGCGACCCTTCGCACCCTGTGCCCGGCATCTAGCGCCGTTTCTTCCTCCGAATGGTGATTATGCCGGCGATCAGCGCCGGAAATCCAGTCAACAGTCCAGCGGTCCAGCAGGCAGCGGCGATGTAGCTGATGATGGTCAGCCTCTCACTGTCGTCAGCGTTGATACCGAACTGTGGGTCGCCTTGGTAGGTTGTAACGACCCCACGTAAGATTGTCCCAATGATGAGGCAGCAGCCGCTAGTCCATGCGAGGACGCGAGGGCTCAAGGGGAGACGGATCTCCCATATGTCCAGCTCGTTGTTAGGCGCCTGCTGGCGCGTCGCCACTGCAATTCCTAGCGAGAGCGCAGCGCAGATGATCGCCCCCAAGCTGAACCCATACACCATTCTCAAGCTGCTTTGCAGAGCGATGATCTCTGAAGCGGCTGCTGGTCCTGCCTCGAATCCTGGCTTGTAGGCCTGGAAGGCGGCAGTACCAGCGACCCCGATGAGCAGCAGACTCAGTACCCAGAACACTCTCGACCACGGATTATTCATCCACCACTTCCTTCACCGATCTATACAGCTGCACCATGCAGACTGTTTCCAGGTTTTGTTGTCAGCGTTAGCGACAAACAGAGCATCATACAGGTTTTCTTTGCTCTTGTCAACCTGTTAGGGTACAATACATAAGCTATGATCTACTTTCTTCATGGTCCCGATACGTACCGAAGCTTCAAGAAGCTGCAGCAAATTAAGCAGCGCTATCTTAAGACTTCGGGCGATACCGATCTTGCCATGCTTGAAGGCGAAACGCTGACGGTGGATGAATTCCGCCGACAGGTGCAGACGCTCCCGTTTTTAGCTAAGAACCGGCTTGTCATTGTTCGTGATCTCTTAACCAAAGGAAAGAAAGAGGTGGCCGACGGGGTAGTCACCGAACTGGCAGGCGTTCCGAGCTCGACCGTGCTGTTTTTTTACGAAACCGGAAAGCCAGACGGTCGGAGTAAACTCTTTACGGCCCTCGATAAGCCAAAACAGGCTGAGGCCTTTGATCTTCTTACTGGTCCAGCGCTTAGCACATTCATCAAGAAATTGGCAGAGGAGAAGGACCTTGCCTTGAATGCCAGACAGCCCCAGTTGCTCGCTGAGCGTTTGGGTAGCGATCTGTGGCTGGTTGACGGTGAACTTGAGAAGCTTGCACTCTTTGCTTCTCAGCCCACTAAAGAGGGTAAGATAGAGGATGCTGACATTGAGGCGCTTACGCTTCCCAAGACCGGTCTCGATTCCGTTTTTGCCCTGACCGACGCCTTGGGTGCACGCGATAGTAAGCTCGCCAGTAAGTTACTTGCCCTGGTTGACCCGGAAGAATCAGGACACGGCCTGCTTAGTTTGGTTGCTGGCCACTATCGAAATATGATCTTGGTGGCCGATGCGCTCGAACGGCAGGTGCCCCGCCATCAACTCGCGAAGCACCTCAGTCTCCATCCTTTTGTTGCAGAGAAGATCCAAGGACAGCTTCGTCAATACTCTTTCGTCGAACTCCGAGCGATCTACCGTTTTCTCCTCGACCTCGACATCGTAAGCAAGCAATCTATTCTTGAACCACTCTTTGGCTTGAAGGCATTGGCGGCTTGTCTTGCCAAAAAACCGCTCGTTTTACCTGATATTACCGAGGAAAACGTGATACAATAGAGTTACACGTAAGGAGGGTTGTGACGCGTCATAAGAAGCAACAATCTGGGTTCTTTTCGGTGTTGCGAGGCATCGTCTCCTCGATTGAGATCCGTAAGCGGCACTTATTCTTCTGGGTGGTAATTGCTTTATTTATGGCGGGATTGGTCTATGCGATCCAGACGATCGACTCGCCATTGGCCTCACCCGAAGAGATTCAAGAAGATTCAGGTTTCGATCCCACGGCTGTATCAGTTATTGACGTAGTAGTAGCTCGAGATGGGCGAGTGACTGTTGATGGCCAGCCGTCGGCGGGACTCCTCCAGCCGCTGCAGCGTTTTGATGAGTTTAAATACAAAGTTATTGATAAGCCGCGTACCTATATCGATTACCTCACGGTTAAGGTGACCTTTCAGGCAGGCATTCCCGAGCGTGCTAAGATTCAGTCCTTTGCGGTTCACGGTATCGATCAGTCGAGTGAGACGCGGCTGGATGACCGGACTATTGAGTACTCAGCAATCGGCATAGGGCCTGAAGCGACCTACACCGTTGCCGCAGAGATTCCCAAGGGAACTATCCAGTGGCCACTCTGGCGACGAGTTGTGGCGACCATTTCTAACTTGCCGCCCGGTGTCTGGCTTGGCGTAGGAAGTATCTTGCCGCTTCTGACACTCCTTATTCTGCTAATTATCTTCCGCCTGACCATCAAAAGTTTCTTTGCTGGTGAGCCAACGGGTGTCATTGCTGCTCTGCCGCATCGGCTTCCACCGGCTATCGTTGGCATTATTGTTCACGGCAGAGTGTCGAGCCGAGAGATTGCGGCGACCTTACTCGATCTGGCGAATCGTGGCTATCTTACTATCTTCAATAAAGGTAATGGCGAGTTCTCTTTCGCCAAACGGGCGCCGTGGCAAGGTCTCCAGCCGTTTGAGCTTCATCTGCTAACCCAAATGTTTCCTTCGCAAGGGTATAAAGTGAACCAGGAGGAGGTTGAGTTGTCGCTTGGCGGGTCGCTCTTCTCACGAACTATCGCCAAGGTATACCTTTCAATGTATGACGCAGCGACGGCAGCCGGCTACTTTGAGCGCAATCCAGCAGCAGTTCACGCCCGGTTCCGCTTCATCGGCTATACCTTATTCTTCCTTGGACTGATGCTCTTTGCGGCAACCTTACTCCTCGAAATTCAGCCGGCATACCTGGTGTTTCTCTTTGCTGGCATGATGACGATGGCTCTGGTCATCATCTTCTTCGCGACCTCTGCACCGTTACTTACGAAGCAAGGCGAAGCTGAACGGCTTTCCTGGCAGCAATTTGGTAACTACCTTGCCGACTCAACCCTTGTTGGCTACACTGAAGGCGCGCAGGCCTATTACGAACAGTTTTTGCCGTATGCGGTAGTCTTACGGCAGGAGATTGCCTGGACGCGACGTTTTCGTGAGCATCCATTCCGCATGCCGGAGTGGTACGATACCAAAAAAGAAACCTTGGCAATTGAGGATTTCGCGAGTGGTCTCGATGAAATTGTCGGCAGTGTTGGCGAGCTGTTTGCCTCGGCAAAAGAGCCAACGGTTCATTAGCTGAAAAATGGAGTAACTATCTATGGAACAAGACGACATGCCGCTGACCTTTCATGGTCAGCGAGAAGATGAAGAACTGCTTTTGCTCATTCATCGCCATCCTTGGGCACTGGTTAAGCCGGGCCTCATTATTACGCTTGGCTTAGTGGTGATTATCCTCATGTTCATTTACTTCCAGGCCTCTGGTCCGTCAGTCTGGACTTTGTTTATTCTTGGGCCGATTCTGCTTGTCTACGGTGGCTACGCATGGTTTTTATGGTGGAACTCGATGTATTTGGTTACTAATCAACGAATTATTACCATGACCCAGGGGAGTTTGTGGTCTCGTCGTATCGAGGATTATGCGCTCGACAAGATCCAGTCCGTCGCTTCGGATACGCAGGGCCCAGCCGGCACCTTGCTCAATTTTGGTGTGGTGATGCTGGCTATCATGGGTATTAAGGATCGAGTTGAGCTACCCTATGTCGAAGATCCTTATACTGTACAAGAAAAAATCCTTACCGCAGCGAGGTCGGCGGAAGGAGATCGAGAGGTAAATCGCTTCAAGTAACAAAAAAGCGAAGACTAATTCAGCACTAAATCTATAGATTCGCTTCTTTGAGTCCAAGGATTCGTTTAAGTCGCTGTGTTAGACTCTGGTGTTCGGGCTGCGCCAAGGCTTCTCTAATCTCTCTGTCAGTTAAGAGCGCCATATTGTTCATGGCTTCCTCAATACGAGCCTGGTCGAGCGCCTCGAAGTCTGGAGATAACTCTTCTTGTGCCTTAACTACCTCGCTTTGAGAATAAAGAGTGGCAGCTTTAGCTAATGTAACTTCACGCCAACTGTAGTTGTCTGGAATCAGTTGAATGGTGGCATAGGCTCTTTGAAAATCGCCGACATGCGCGTAGGCAAGAGCAATAGTTTGTGTATGGTAGCCGCGATCAGCTTTCTGACCAGCTTCAGCTAACGTAATGAGGCGCTCAAAAGTTGGCGTTTTTTGACCAAGTCGAATAGCCTCCGCAAGTGCAAGTCGCGCAGATATGAAGCCATTTTTGTCGTGTCTCTTTGCCTCACGTTCCCACTGATCGATGTTAATAGCTTGCATGCCCACTTGTTGCTCCGCTGCCAGAACACGTAGGCCGGCTGAACGATAGAGTGTGTCGTCCCTATCACCATTTTGCCTGAACAAGCTCTCAGCCTTCTGTATCGCTGGTCGAACCATATCGGCGGTGGTAATATGTGCTTCGTCTTGCTCAAGCGCTGACCTGAAGGCGGCCGCAGTTTCCGCAAAACGTTGCCAGCCAATTGCCTCATTAGTACGAGAACTGTCAGCAGGTAAGTTACTCAGCGTGTCAAAAGCTTTTCGGTAGGACCGCTGCGCTTCGGGCATCATATGACAACTGAGATAGAAGTCTGCCAGTTCGCACCAGCCTCTCGCCGTAGTACTATAGCTCTGGTGTTCCATATCAAGAGCTGTAGCGTAGTCAGCTATACGCGGTAAAAACTGCTGATAATCAAGGCCCGCTTTAACAAAAAGCTTGGCGATGTCAATTTCGGTGCTGATAGTTTGGAACGGATATTCTGCCGAGACTTCTTTGTGGTCCTGAAAGTAGTCAAGAAGCTCTTGTGCTCTTTCCTTTATGTCTTGACCTTGTTTCAGTGCTTCCTGCAAAATATAGATCTGTCCCCAAATGTATTCACTAGCTTCTCGTCTGCCTTTTTTTGACTCATGGATCGCTTCTGCTTGCTGCATGAATAAGTCGTCAGGCCGTTTTTTTCTTTCCTGGATGATTGGACGTGATGGCTCGACGGTATCGGCCGTATAGCTAATTGGTTGACGTTCTATTTTGCCGACTTGGTTTTCCGTACCCCAAGAACGAGCTTCTTTTAACAGCTCTTCAGGTACTTCTGAGTGTAGTTCTACCGGCATACCCCTCCTTACTGAGGTCGCTTTTCTCGTCGGTTGAGATATATCATACCAAGAAGCATGAGAATAAGTAAAACGAGGATCATGAGGGTTTTTCCGTAGGTTCTACTGGCTAGGGCTGTAGCGCCGAAAATGGCCGAAATGGCCCAGTAAAGGGTTACGGTTTGTCGTTGGCTGAGGCCAGCATCGAGGAGGCGGTGGTGCAGATGCTTGCGATCGGCGGTCCAGGGCGACTGACCGTTAGCGAGCCGACGAAGGATAACCCACGCGGCATCGAGAATCGGGATACCGAGCACTAGACTTGCTGTGGCGAGCTTTCCGCCTGAGATGACGGCAATAATCGCTAGGATGTACCCAAGAAACATCGAACCAGAATCGCCCAAAAAGATTTTTGCTGGATTAAAGTTGTAGCGCAGAAAGCCAAGACTTGCTCCGGCTAAAACAATCGCCAGTAACGCTGTAGCGGTCTGATTTACAAATGGAGCGAGGGAAAGGAAAAACAAGATAAGCCCGGCGATAGTACCGATTCCGGTGGCTAGTCCATCGAGTCCATCGAGCCAGTTGACGACATTGATAACCGCTACGATCCAGACAATAATAACCACTGTGTCGAGCCAGAGGGGAAGCTGAAGGTCAGCGCCGCCAAGCGGATGGGCGAGCCATTGGATATGAATCCCAAAGAGCGGTACACAGGCGGCGGCAGCCAGCTGAGCGACCAGCTTTTGTAATGGTGAAAGGCCGCGCATATCATCGACGATACCCGCAGCAAGGAGGATGAGCGAACCGATAAACACGCCAAAGAAATTGCGATCAATACCGAAGATCTGCTGACCGGTGAAGTTAAGCAACTCTGGTTTGATAGCCTGGATGCTAAAAAGGGTTAACCAGAAGGCAATGACAATCGCCACGCCGCCCATACGGGGGACTGGTTCTTTGTTAATGCGCCGGCCACCGGGCTGGTCAACAACGCCCTTAGCGATCGAAAATCGGCGTACGAGCGGGGTGAGCGAAAGAGTAAGAACCGCCGCAATAAGACCTAGGAAGTAATACATATGTTCATTTTAACGAAGACAGGTATAAAATACTAGCAAATCGACTAGGCGACAGGCTGATATTTTGTTACGCTAAAAGATACTGGAGGGAAATATGCCGCCGTATGAAAGACTGCCAAGATCTCGCCCAATTCGATTGCCTGACCGAGTAGCTCCTCGGCAGACTACTGAAGAGATGTCGGAAAAAGAGCAGAAGCAGGTGCTCGTTGAGCAAAAAAGAGAGGAACTTCAACGCCTCCAAACGGAGTTTGTGCAGGATCCTAGAATATCAGAGTTTGCTGGTGACGAACTCGAAGCCTGTCGGCGTTTCAACGAGCTTGATGGAGAAATCAATGCCAATCGAGAGACGATAGATCGATATAAGAATCATCGAGACCGGTTGTCTATTGACATTGAAGATGAACGAGAGGATTGGATTCGTGAAGCAAGGCTGCGCTTTATGGCCGATCTGCACCGTGTTGCAGAAATGCAAGGTAAGCCGCATCAGACAACAATGGACCAGCGTGCAATAATTACCGAGTGGATAGAGACAACTGATGACTATGTGATGCGCGACCTGGATGCCATCGCAGACCTTACACAGAGCCCGCAGGTGCGAAGCTATATAGAGTATCGACAGCGTTTACGGCAGCAGATGCGTTCACTCGGTGAAGAGATTAGTGTCCTAGAGAAAGAACTTGCATAATGGGGCATCTGGTATAGATTAGGAGAATGGAGGGACGATGAGCGAGAGAGAGGAAATACCACAAGACACTTCCGTACATGAGGAGGTGGAGCGAGGACCACAACTGGCCACCGAGCAGGACGTGGAACCCAATACGAGCCTTTCTCGGGTTACGTGGCGTGATGAAGCAACGAAGACAGTGTACGCTGAACGTGTTTATGGTCTCAACCAACGTGGTCATCTCGTTGATCGTTATCGAGTGGCAGCCGACGCACCGGAATCACTGATTCCTGCTGTTTTTAGGCGGAGAGAGACGCAGGAGCGTATGGTAGAGCCTGAGGACAGGGTAGAACAGCCCCCGGTTCTTCAGCGAGCGGAAACGGAAATTATTGACATGGCTTTACGGGTAGGGAGATCGTTCCGTCCCGCCGAATTTACGATCAATGAACGTTACCAAGACGCCACAAGTGAGTTATTTACCTATCTCTTTTATTTGAGTACAAAGCTCTCACAGCGCGAGCTTACCGATACAGAGAAGACTGAACTGTATCGAGATGCGTATAGCATCGCCCTTTCAAGGAGTATGGGATTCGGGAAACATGAGCCCAACGCATCGATAACCATCAAAGTTTTTACTAAGGAGA
The DNA here is from genome assembly GCA_966250865.1 of uncultured Candidatus Berkelbacteria bacterium. Taxonomy (GTDB): domain Bacteria; phylum Patescibacteriota; class UBA1384; order CAYGGE01; family CAYGGE01; genus CAYGGE01. Next base: position 19,595 of record CBINIT010000006.1, on the reverse strand, counting down.
GCGGTAGCTTAACCGAGGAGCGGACCGTTCCTGTTTCAGCGATTTTGACAGCAGAAGAGCTGAGCGAGGGCAAAGAGATAATCGCGGGTAAGGAGTATGCCGAGGATCGAGGCAAAGAGTCGACGGAAGCGTCGATGGTTTGGGCGCTTGATACGGCTCGTACCTTCATCCCGCTTGAAGAGCCCTTGGAAAGAAACCGCGAGGCGATCGATAAATATTTTACCTGGATTCTTTACCAGCATCGCCTTGCTACTGGCCAAGATCTAACGAAACGTCAGCTCCAATACGCCTTTAACCGCGCTCAATCAATGGTTACGCAAACGACATTCTCTCGTGATCCAATGATGGAACTCGACAATGTGCCGGTATTTCAAGGGTTAAGCCCAAATAAGGCTGAAGAAGGTGATGACATCAAGAGCTCTGGCTGGACGAAGCTACTTCAAAGTGGCATGCTACCGCGCTTACGTGAGCCGTTACGACTTAATCCGATGGCGCTTGAGGGATATGTTCGCGATGCGGGTGGGGCTGAAAAATTCCGTAATGAGTTAGCTTCACGACATCAAGCAGCGGAACGCTATCAACAGCAGAAAATTGCCGAACGCGATAGACAGCACGAAGCTGCGTTGAGCAGTATTGAACGCAGACATGAGTTGAAGGAGCAAGAGAAGTCTTCGGAAGGGCAGCGTCTTGAGTGGGCAAAGGAACGGTTGGATATGGTTCGGGATATTAATGCCAAGGTTCGTCAAAAAACGGCTGAGCTGCTTGGCCGATCCCTGCCTGACGACGTGCTGCAGCTTACTTCTGAACAAGAAGAGCGAGCGCTTGAGTCGTTAGCCAATCGGACATATAAGGAATCACAAGAGCAGGCTACCGGCCCTGCTACGCTGCCAGTTTTCCCCTATCGTAATTCTGAGGTCGCTTGGGGCGTGGTGGTTAATCGTCTCTATACGAACGATGAGTATTCGGCGCTCAAGTCAGAAAGGGGAGATTTGGGCCTCGAAGATTTACGGTGGGAACACGAGCCGCTTTCCGTCGTTTATGGTTCTGATGAACAATATGAACGTTCAGACCGTGAATTTGGCTTGAGAGTCGCCGATCGTCTGATTGAAGAGTATCAATCGAAACTTCACGTATTGACTCGGCATGTGGTTGAGGAGCGGATCTGGAATGTATTGCGTCCTCCGGATGAAGAGCCTGTTGGGTACATCGATCGCACGCCAAGCTCCGATCCGGTGCGCCAGCAAACACTGCGAGAACATGATGCATTTATTCAATCTGTCTACCAACGAATCAAAGAACGGACGGGTCTCGATCTTGCGCCTGAGAGCGCTCCCGTCTAATACAAACTAAAAAATGCCCCGTTCGGGGGCATTTTTTTAGTTTCAGGCTCGCTTACCGTTCTTCGACGGAATAGATCATTTCGGCATCGATACGCGGATAGTCAAAGAGCTCTTCCTTCTTGAAGAAACGAGCTACTTCCTCTTCGGCGGCTTCGTTGCTTTCGGAGGCATGGACGACGTTCTGTTGAATGCTCATTGAGAAGTCGCCGCGGATGGTGCCAGGAGCGGCTTGGAGACCATGCGTTGGGCCGCACATCAGACGGACGGCATCGACAACCCCGTTGCCCTCAAGGCAGATAACAAGTGAAGGGGAGTGCTTCATGAAGTCGCGCAGTGCCGGGAAGAAGGGTTTGTCCTTGATGTGGCTGTAGTGTTCTTCGAGTTCTTGGTCTTCAAGATGCTTCATCTTCATACCAACGATCTTCAACCCTTTGTTTTCGAAGCGGGCGAGAATCTCACCAGTAAGACTGCGGTTGATGGCGTCGGGTTTAATAATCACCAGGGTACGTTGCATATTATTTTCCTTTCTTTTCGAGAATGATATCGGTTAGCGGATCAATTTTCTTGTTATCGAGCGGTCCAACAACCGCCAACTGTCGATTCTCTGGCTTGAGGATCTCATTGGCAAGCTCCATAATATCGTTTTCTGTAACTTTTTCAATCCTTTCGAGGTATGCTTCCGGCTGAACGACCTCGCCCATCTCAAGCTCTTCGCTAGCGATATAGCGGGCGATGGAGTGAGAATCTTCAAGCCGTAAACTCATGCGGCCCTTGATATTCTGCTTGGCCCGGGCTAAAGCAATCTCGCCGACCGGTTCGGTTTTGAGTTTATCCATCTCGGTAATAATTACTGTTAAGGCATCTTCCAGTTTGCCGGGATCGACACCAGCAGTGCAGTCGAAGGTACCGATGTCGTGGAACGTATCGAGCGAACTTCGAACATAGTAGGCGAGGCCTCGCTTTTCTCTTACCTCAACAAACAGCCGGCTGCTCATGGTACCGCCGAGAATGTTGGAGAGGACGCTCATAGTTGGTACTCGAGGGTCTTTATGGCTCAATGCATAATGCATGAGATTGAGGTGGGCCTGCTTGATCGGCTTGTGGCCAATGGCAACAGGAGGAGAGTCAGCGGCTTTGGCCGGGTGCTCAAACATCTTTGGCTCGCCGAGCGGTAAATGAGATAGATAACCGGTGATCGTTTTTAGCCAGTTATGATGGGCCGGGTTACCCGCTACAACGAGGATCGTATTCCGGGGTCCATAGTATTTCTTTCGGTAGTTCACAAAATCGTCGCGTTTAAATGCAGTAACGCTCTCAGGAGTGCCAGCGATATCTCGACCCAATGGAGTATCGCCATAGACCAAAAGCTTGGAAATCTGGTTGAGGTAGGAAGCTGGGCTGTCGTGATACATCTTGATTTCTTCACAGATCACCCCTTTTTCCTTCTCAATCTCTTCACTGTCAAATGTTGAGTTGTAGAGCATGTCCGTTAAGACGTCAAAAGCAATAGTAAAATGTTCACCAGCGGTTGAGATGTAGTAGCCAGTGTACTCTTCACCGGTAAAGGCATTGTACTCAGCCCCAAGGGCATCGAGTTCTTGTGAGATGTCGAGCGTGGTTGGTCGCATTGCCGTACCCTTAAAGAACATGTGCTCCAAGAAGTGCGACAGGCCGTTTTGCTTGGTGGTTTCGTAGCGCGAGCCTACATTCATGAGAAATAAAACGGTAACTGCCTTGGTCTCGTGCATTGGGGCGAGAAAGACACGTAGGCCGTTGTCGAGAACGTGGTGTTCAAATTTGATCATGGGGTCCCTTCTATCGCTGTTACGATAGCATAGCTAACAGGAGTAGTCAAAGGAGAAATAGCTAAAAGCTACTAATGCAGATACTGGAAAGCGAAAAAACCACCAATTAAGAGGGCGAAGAAGAGGAGCGACAGTAGGTCGAAATATTTCTCGATGAAGGCTGAGATTTTCTCGCCAAAGAGGCGAAGGAGGCCAGCGATCAGGAAGAAGCGACCAGCTCGGCCGAGGATCGAACCAATCACTAAGACCGGAAACGAGATCTTAAAGAGGCCGGCAGCGATGGTGATGACTTTAAAGGGGATTGGGGTGAAGGCAGCGGTTAGAACAGTAATAAAGGCATTGGCTTCATACTTAGCTCCGACGAGACTGACGGTGTCCTGAAGATGGTAGAACTCGACAACTGGCTTACCGATCGCTTCATAAAGACCCCAGCCAATACCATAGCCGATCATGGCGCCGACCACCGAACCAACGGTACAGATCAAGGCAGTGCGCCACCAACGCTTGCGATCGCCGATTACCATGGCAATCAAAAGCACATCAGGAGGAATAGGGAAGATTGACGCTTCGATCATGGCAACGAAAAACAGCGCCTGAGGCGCTTGTTTTGTTTTTGACCAGTGAATTGTCCAGTCGTAAGTTCTGCGGATCGCTCGTGACGGGAAGAGTGCGATGGTTTTAACGGTCTCGAACATAAATGGCCTCTCAGTCTTATAGGTGAAACTTCCGAGCTAGCTTAATCAGCGGTTCAATGACATATTGATCAAGAGGTTGATGGATGGCGTGGAAGAGGAGGGCGGTGATTGTGCCGACAAGCCACCCAGCGAGGATATCGGCAGGAAAATGAACGCCAATGCCAACACGGGCAATGCCGACAAGTACCGCAATAATCGCAACCGCATAGCCGAGCTTGCGCTGTCCCATCAGAATAAACGTTACTGCTACGGCAGCCAGAAAGGCGGAATGGTCAGAGGGGAATGAGGTATCGGGTCGATGAAACACCAGTTCTTTGGCGCCAATCTGGCTTACTGAGGGCCGGGGACGGTCTACGAGGCTCGCTACAACCTTACTAACGCCTTCCCAGGCGAAGACGCCAGCGATGGCGGCTCGAAGTGCCACCTTCCGGGAGACTATAAACCAGAGGATTAAGAGGACGACTGGAATGACATAGACCAACCCAACGCCAATGAATTTAAAGAGCGGGGCAAACAAAAAATGCTCTCCGACGTAGGTGGAGAAGCGAGCTGAGAGCTGTTGGTCGAAAGTAATAAGTTCTTGCATATATGTACTCTACCATAGCTAAGACTCACCTGTCACGGGACGTGCTATACTAGTTATGTCGCACAATTTTGTTTAAAACCCAGTTTAGGCGGCTCTGATTACGGTAAAAGTGGTTTGATTAAGGAGGGAACAATGGACGAACAGGCCGAACAGTCTACCGTGAAGGGTACTGCGAGCGCTACGAAGTCGCTTGAGCAGTATGTACAATCATTTTTAGAGTACTGTGAAATAGACAGGGGACACTCGCCATTAACGGTAAGCAATTACGCGCATTATCTTGCACGGTTTGTAGAATTTTGTGAAACGAAAAATATTTCTAGCGTCGCGAAAATTTCACAAGAGCTCGTTCATGATTTTCGCTTGTGGTTGAACCGACTTCCCAACCCCAACTTATCCACAGATTCATCGAATATATCGCCCTCCAAGGGGTTATCCCGGACCACCCAGAATTACCACCTTATCGCCCTTCGATCCTTCTTGAAGTATCTGGCTCGTCAGGATGTCTCTTCCCTGCCCGCCGAACGGATTGAACTGGCCGATACACCTGATAGAGATATCACCTTTCTTGAACCTGAAGAACTGGTTCGGCTGATTGAGTCGCCAAAGCCAACGAACCTGATCGGTGCTCGCGACGCTGCTCTCCTATCTACGCTCTTCTCTACTGGTTTACGTGTCGCAGAATTAACGAATTTGAATCGCGATCAGCTGAACTTAAAGACCGAAGAGTTAACGGTGATTGGTAAGGGTGGCAAGGCTCGACTCGTGTTTCTTTCCGACCATGCCAAGGGCGCTTTAGCAAACTACTTGAAGCGACGACGCGACAAGGACCCTGCCCTCTTTGTCCGTCATGGTAAGAAAGCGGTTTCTGCTAAGCTTGCACCACGAGCTAGTCAGAAAGAGTCGGTCGACGAGGCTGATTACCAGCTGAAAATTAGTGGCGAGACAGTTTCACAACTTCGCCTCACTCCCCGATCGGTCCAACGTATCGTAAAAAAATATGCCAAATCGGCCGGTATTACCAAAGATATTCATCCGCACACCTTACGGCATTCGTTCGCTACTGACCTCTTAAGTAACGGGGCAGATATTCGTTCGGTTCAACAGCTCCTTGGCCACTCCTCTATCACGACGACCCAGATCTATACTCACGTGACGAACAAGCAGCTCCGTGATATTCACAAGAAGTTTCACGCGCAAGTAGAAGTGGACGAACAAGAGGCATAAGTGAGGCCCACGCATTTTGCTGCCGTGAGCCTCACTCCCCCTCTGGGGCTATGGAATGGTTTCCGGGTGTTGTTCGGTGAGTCGAATACTTTGTATCTGTTTTAGACGTCGTTGCCAAACGTGTGGCTTTGTCCGAAACAGTGGCCCATAGTACTCGATCTCCACGGTCTGCCAGTTCTTCCTCGCCTCTTCTTGAAGGGTTTGTGAAAGCGGCCAACCATGGCGGCTCACGCACGTATCGCAGATCGTGATGTAGGCCTTTACCCAGTGTCGTGGCCAGCTCTCATACCTAGCGCCAACCAACGGCGTCGTTTCGGTTAGATACCCGACCGTTGACCCGCAAAGGTAGCAGATTTCATGTCCATGCTCGATGTCTCGAGTATAACTATCGGCAATAGACCGTCTCCTGCTTGGCATCCACATGCCGACAAGTGTCATCATGAAAAGACAAAGAAGCGCAGGCCAGAGTCGTCGCATGGCACTATTCCCCCTTGAAACTACACTGACATCGTTGCGATTAACTTATGCTTAAACGAAAAATCTGGCTCGTCAGCCAGACCTTTCTTGTGTTGAACGATCACCGATCGTTTTTTTGAGAACCCCTTACCGAGAGTGGTAAAGGTTACGTTGAGATTTGAGGCCTAGTATAGAGAGAAGGGTTAACCAAGTAAGCGCTTTCTCTCTCGGCACACAAGTATTCAGTTTACGTGAGAGGTACAGGACTGTCAAGTTGTGCGAAAAACAATCAATATTTAGCGGTTACTTTGCGAGATCTTCCAACGATTTACCCCCAAGCGCTTGCTACGATCACCTATGTACATAACGGAGAGGTGCTATGATTCATTTCAAAGTTGTCAGAGATATTAATCAAGCAAAAGTTATTTGGCAGGCGTTAAGCCCGAACAAAACATTGGATGATCAGTGGGATTTTCGGTTTGCCTTTGTGCGCCCACTCCACTTCCTGCCTTACTTTGTGGTCGCTTTTGACGATGCCTTGCCAGTCGGTTTGTTGCCACTACAAGTAAATACGCAGGAAGGACTCCTTCCTCCTTATGCTCCTCCTGCCGGCTCGTTTCTCGAGTTTTTTGGTGGGGACGATACCGATGATAACCAGCTCCTCTTACTGCCGGGCTACGACATCCCCCTCACTCAGTTCCTTGAGTACTGTACGCTGCCTACCCTACTTGCGCCCCTACGCCATCAACATCGTACGCCCAATGTGACGACGGAGCCGTATGAATATAAATATCTTTTAGACCTTACGAGCTTTACTAATTACGATGACTATCTCTCAAAAACTTGGTCATCGGATTCGGCAAATCGCCTACGTAACCAGATGCGCAAACTTTATCGTGAGCATCAAATAGAAGTGACCTACAATGATCCTAAAGCGCTTGATCTTGTCGTCGAGCTGAATCGCCAGCGTTTCGGTGAATCCTCCTCATTCCGCTATGTATACCGACAGGAAGTTTTCCGTAACCTCATGGCGCTTTTCCCAACCGAGTGCATAACCATCACGGTCGATGGCCGGCCCGCTGCCGCAGCCTATGCCATCCGCTACAACAACACATTTGTCGGTATGAACATGGGAGCGGATCACGAGATCCGTAATCTTGGGAAGCTGTTGAATCTGCTTCAAATTGATCGTGCTATCGCCTTGGGCATGAAATGCTACGATGCCGGTAAGGGTAACTCTGGTGGCTGGAAGACGAATTTTAAGTTCGAGCCGGTCCCGCAGTATCAGCTCTCATATGTCCCTGTTGCACAGCGCGTCATGCCTCGTGTTGGGTCCCTCTCTGAGTCGCTTAGACCGTAGACCAGATAGCCTTAAAGAGTTCGCGCATATTTTGCGCTAATACGGCATCGTGAATTTCAACGAGGTAATGCGGTCGTTGTTGGGTGGCGATCATGATGAGATAGTCGCCGCAGACCCAGGTGCTGGCACTAAACGCTCCTTTGCCATCCCAAAGTTTAATATTGCGCTGCGTGTAATTCCGCTTTTTCATTGTGCTTTCGATATCTGCCTGATTGGTCAACAGCTTCCAAGTCATATCCTTGGGATTGGCATTACGCCAATACCAGTTAATCCAATCCTCGTAGCGGCTCACCAGTGAAGTATCTTGGAAGCCCCAAGCAGTGTTCTCCCCTCTCTCTTTAATACTCTTAATCCATTCTTCTGTTCGCTTATACAGATAATCCTCAACTTTTTCTTCAGTGATAAAAGTGATTTTTGGAATAGAATACTTCGTTTGTTTCGTAAATGCCTTAAGCTCACTAATCGCCTGACCGACTACCTGCTTCTTTGCTTCTAGTCGCTTCTCTTCACGATCAATAACTTTTTCAAGTTCAGCTGCCGGCAAGGCCAGTAAATATCGAGGCGAGCTCCCGAGATCCTCGGTCACGATCCCCAACCTCATAAGCTCCTTGGCTGTGCTGTACACCGTTGTTCGGTTGATGCCAGTTAGCTTCGCGATCTCCGCTGGGGTAATTTTCCCGTACTGCTGAATGGCCAAATAGACCTTAATCTCTTTATCGTTTAAGCCGATTTGTTTGAGTAATGTTTCCATAGGTAACTCCTCTCCATCAAGTATAACATGTTGTTGAAAATATTACAACACTTTATGCCATTAACGTAGAATATATAAATATAAACCATATTATATCGGTAATTATGTCCTCCTATGTGTTGAAATAGTATTGACATAATGATACAACTATGCTATGATCGCCTGTCACACTAGAAAGCGGAGCAAGGTGTGACAACGACGCGCTATGCTCCGGCGCATGCACATTGGAAAAGAGATATGAAAACAAGGCATTGGTTCGAAGCCGTAGTAGCCGTTGTGGGCTTGATCTATGCTGCTGCTACGTGGTGGAGCATAGCGACCGATCACAAATACGAGGCGGTTCAGGTGCGCAATATTGCGCCTGGCGTTACCCGGTTCTCTCTCGTCTGCCAGTGCAATAACCGGTCGCACCAGAACCAGGGTCGACATGACGAGTTCCGTACTTGCGTCGACAATCGCCTGGAGAACGCGGTACGACACTATGAGCATACGCATCGGCTCAAGGCGGTTCAGCGGGTGAAGGAAGGGCGTCACAACGACTATCCGTACGTCTCAGTGTGCGGCTGCGGCGATAAGGTAGGACTGCTCGTTACGTTTCGTGATCAGTAAGAATGTAGGAGGGATTTTACTAAAGGAAGATGGTCAAAGGAGCACTCGCTGTTTTGACCACCCCCTTTGGAACGGGTAAAATGCTTGCCTGCTAAAGCAGCCAAGCGTAGTATCAAAATAAGATAATGATTTACGGAAAGGGAACACATGTCCGTAGCAACGTTCTTTCAGCTCAAGGAGCGGAAAACAACATGGAAAGTTGAGTTATTGGCGGGTCTGTCGACCTTCCTTTCACTCTCCTATATCTTCGTAGTCAATCCAGCGATTCTCGCCGAAGCGGGCATCGACAAAAGTGTGGCCTTCTTCGCTACTATTGTCGGTTCTGTACTGGCTACCTTGGTTATGGGTCTTTGGGCCAACCTTCCTTTTGCGGTGGCGCCTGGCTTGGAAATGAATGCCTATATCGCCTACGTGGTGGTTGGAGTTCTCGGCTTTACCTGGCAAGGCGCACTGGGTGCAGTATTCTGGTCTGGTGTACTGACCGTCCTTTTGAACTACACCCGTGTTCGAGTGGCTATCATTAACGCGATCCCTGACAAGCTGAAATCCGGCCTGGCAGCCGCCGTTGGTGTCTTCTTGCTCCTCATAGCCCTGAAAGTCAGCGGCATTACTGCCTACAATGGCATCCAGATCACTGGTTTTGGTGTGCTGACTTCACCTGAAGCCCTAGTCTTTTACTTTGGCCTGGTGGCTGTGGCCATCCTTCGCTACTTCAAAGTTAAAGGTGCGGTGCTCTTAAGTATTATCGCCGCCTCGTTTTTTGCCCATTTCTTGGGCATCGGACAAGCCGTAGAGCCGATCAAATTATCGAAAGATATGTTCGCCGGGACCTTTGCTCTCGATCTCGGAATTATCCTTGACCCACGTATTTGGTCGATTATTTTGATTCTCTTTATTCTCGACTTTTACGGAAGTATCGCCAAATTTATCGGCCTTACCCGTAACACTTCAATCCTCGATAAAGATGGCAACGTACCGAAGATGCAAGAGGCGCTAGCGGTTGATGGTGCCGGTACGGTTGTAGGGGCAGCGCTTGGTACTTCTAACCTCATTACCTTTGTTGAAAGCGCTGTTGGTATCGGCGAGGGTGGCCGAACTGGTTTGACCGCGGTTTTCTGTGGCTTACTGATGTCGCTCTTCTTGCTGCTGACGCCACTCGTTAACCTTGTTCCCGTCGTTGCTACCACCGGTGCTCTCTTCTATGTTGGCTTACTCCTCTTCCCTACTAAAGAAGAATGGAAAACCTATAGCTGGGCAGACACGGTTGTGCTAGCTGCGATTACTCTCGTTACGATTATCACCTTTGGTTTAGACAAAGCGATGTTTGCTGGTTTTGCCGCCTACCTCATTCTCTTGGCCGTCCGTAACAAATTTAAAGAGATGAATGTCTATTTGGTCGTCTCAACCCTGCTCTTATTGCTGAGCATTTACCTATCCCGATAAGAAAGGATTTCTATGGCAGAACAGCCACACGTCACGTCATTTACGGGTATCGATGGAATCAAGCAGCTGCTTGAAGAACTGCTTAAAGCTGGCGGCACCGAACATCACACCTTTGGTTCGGCGAAACAATCGCTCATGTTAGGCGATGACTTCTGGACCGACTACCATAATCGTCGAGCAAAGATGGGCATTAAAGCGAAGCTCATTTTCAACGAGTCCCTGAAAGATTGGACTGATCGTAATAAATACCCTAAGGCCGAATACAAGTTCATCAAAAAGAAGTTTGAACCGCTCACCGAAACGATTATCCGTAACGATAAAATAGGTATCATTATCTGGAGCGAAGTTCCTATTGGCGTTTTGATCGACAATAAAGTCGCTGCCGAGTCGTACGATAAGTTTTGGAAGATCATGTGGGAATCGAACATGACCATGGTCTCGAGCCAGAAACAGTGGGGTCGGGTTATTAAGGAGCTTGAAGCAGAGAAGATTAAGCTGGCCTATTACGACAACACCCTTATTCCCCTTCTTGGAGACCTGAAGGGTAAAAAAGTTTTGGACTATGGTGGTGGCCCAGCGGTTCTGGCCTCGGCGCTTAAGGCGAAGGGTGCCGACTCTCGACTTTACGATATCTCTCCTGACATGCGTGTCCGAGCGGGTGAGCGAATTGGTCGTGAAAATGTCTATCGTCATGTAGAGGATATCTCACACGATTTCTTCGATATTATTATCTGTAACTTAGTCGTTTGTATTGTTCCCGAAGATGAAGTAGTCCGGATTGTGAAAAACATCCGCGACGAACTGAAGCCGAACGGTTTTGCCTACATCGGTTTTTGTAACCCTCTGATCTTCGACGTTCCTGAATCCCAGATCGACTTCCGCATGCAGACCGAACACAAATACGAAGATAACCACACCTTTAAGAAAATCAAAAAAGAAGGTAATTATCAGATCGTGGAGTCACATCGCCCGATTGAATGGTACCTTAAGGTCTATGAAGAGGCGGGCCTTGAACTGGTTGATACGATCTTCACTCCGGAGTACGAGTTCAATGGTCGAAAGATTAAGGACTTTGTCATCTTTAAACTGAAGCGGGCTTAAGCTTTTTTCTGATCGTAAAGAATGCGAGCCAGACGGATTTCGTCGAAGGAGAATTCTTCGCCTAACTGTTGACGGACCGGTGAAAGGAAGCCGGTCCCGAAGCGTTGAAAGGCGGCGTTTATTGTGGCTTCCCGCTTGGTATCGGGCCGGAGATGCTCAAGACTAAAGGCAGGTTCCGCCTCGACGATTTTTTCAATATGGCTAATGACCGTTCCCACGGTGATGCCTCGCTCTCTCGCAATGGCATCAACCGATAACCGTTGTTCGAGCAGACGGCGAGTTTCATTGAACGTTGAACTGGCTCTCGCGATACTGGCACTACTTCGGTTGGTGAGACTTTTCTTTTTCGAGAGACGGACTGTGCGACTCTTTTCTTCAACGGCAGTATCTTTTGCATAGTCTTGAATCAATTTAAGAAAGATTTCACCGAACTGCTTCAGTTTAGCCGTACCTACGCCCGTGATTCGGCTGAGACTTTCCGCCGATTGCGGGAAGTAATGGGCCATCTCATGAAGGGTGGTGTCGCCGAAGACGACAAAAGGCGGCACGCCTTGCACATCAGCCAGTTCCTTTCGTTTCTTGCGTAACAATTCAAAGAGAGACTCGTCGTACTCAAGATCGGTTTTCTTTCTTGTCTTTGAGATCTCGGTATCGACAGGTTGGTAGAGTGTGACTCGCTCGTTTTGCTTGAGAAATCGTTTACCGGAAGTACCTACGTGATAGGTCGCGTACTCCCCTTCGTTTTTGACGAGAAATTGCTTGTCGACAAGCGTGGCAAATAGTTGTTGGAGCTGCGAAGCGCTAAACTCACTGACAATACTAAAAACCGACAGCTGGTCGTGCCCTCGCTCAGCTAATTTCTTACTTTTCTTGCCAAGCAGAACTTCGATGATATAACCTGCGCCAAACCGCTCACCGGTCCGCAGGACGGCTGAAAGGATCTTCTTGGTGATCTCGGTCGCATCGAACTGCTCTCGCGGATTCAAACAGACATCACAGGCGCTACAGGCGGTTTCGGTCCAGTCTTCGCCAAAGTAACGAAGCAAATAGCCGCGTCGGCAAGACTGAAGCTGGCAAAAGTCGATAACCTGAGCAACTTTTGCCTGAGCCTTGGCCCGCTCTCTCGGATCAACTAACTGATTGATAAAGAAGTCTTGCTTCATCTTGTCGCCGTAGGAATAAAATAGTACACACTCACTTGGCAACCCATCACGTCCAGCACGACCTGTTTCCTGGTAGTAACCCTCAAGGGTCTTTGGCAGGTCCATGTGAACAATGAGGCGAACATCGGGTTTATCAATGCCCATGCCAAAGGCGATAGTGGCGACCATCACCTGTACTTCGTCCCGGATAAACTGATTTTGATTCACCTCTCGGGTATCGGCGGACAAACCGGCATGATACGGCAAGGCCTTAAAGCCAGCGGTATTCAGATCGAGCGCTAATTTTTCAGTGTCGTTACGAGAAAAGCAGTAAATAATTGCCGGCTCTGACTCGTACTTCTTGAGCAGTTCGAGCAAGCTCTCGTAGCTCGACTGCTTTGGCCGCACATGGTAGGTCAAGTTCTCTCGATTAAAGCTCGAAACAAAGGTCGCTGCCCGCTCAAACTCAAGTTGGCCGACGATGTCTTCTCGCACCTTTTCGGTAGCCGTAGCGGTTAAGGCTATGGCGGGAATTCGGGAAAATTGATGCCGTAACCGTTTCAGATTGCGGTAGTCTGGGCGAAAGTCGTGACCCCACTCAGAGATACAGTGGGCTTCATCGATTGCTAGCAGACTGACATCGAGTGTTCCGAGAAACTCACGAAACTGAGCACTGGCGAGTCGTTCTGGCGCAATGTACAGGAGCTTGAGTTTGCCATCTTGTGCCGCCTGCTCAATCTCTCTCGTCTCTTTCGCGTCCAAGGTACTATTCAGATATGCCGCCTCGATACCGTTGGCCCGTAAGGTATCGACTTGATCCTTCATGAGGGCAATTAGCGGCGATACGACAAGGGTTAACCCAGGGAAATACAGCGCCGGCAACTGGTAGCACAACGACTTCCCTCCTCCGGTTGGCATGAGGACAAAGACATCACGTTTCTCAACAATTGTTTTAATAATCTCTTCCTGCAACGGTCGGAATTGGTCGTAACCAAAGTGCTTTTTGAGGAGATCGTTGATAGTTTCAGGAGTATTCATAGCTTTACCAGTATACACTAGTTGAGCTATCCTTTTTCTTAACTTAAGTCGTATGTAGTTTTAAAAAAGAACCCGTCTAGCTGTGCTAAACGGGTTCAGTGATCAAGGGTCATCGCAGGCTCGATCGCCCGCTCTCCTGCCTGCTAGCAATTATCGGAGCTAGCGGCCGTCGTGTTGCTATCGGTCAAAGGGCATTAGTCGATTGACCGTGTTAGCTAGGCTGCGACCAAGCCCTCGTGTTGGCGGAGCGGCAAGTGGACTAGTAGGGCAGAGTCCAAAGGGCCAGAGCAGCCCAATGATGGTCAGATAGACGGCATTAGCCATCCATCGCTTTCCCCAGTTGCGATGTGTCTGGGGGGAGCCGAGCATGGCGTAGTCCAGGAGTGTCAGTTTGCTGCTGTCTTTTCTGAACTCATCGACTGCGGGATCGCCTTCTACCCACTTCCCGCTTGGAGTGGAGGCTTTAGCGAGATACGGACGTATAACCGCCCTCCGTCTCGCCTGCCTGATCGAATACGTGAGGTTATTAAGCATATCTCGGTATGAATCATCCGGGAAGCCAATCACCATCAGTAGTTCGACCGTCACTCCAGCCCCCTGGAGAGCATTGATCGCATCCTCCAGCTTGGAGAGTGAGTTGTGCCGCTTGTTCTGCCTTTTCCAGGTTGCTTCTGTGGAGCCGTCAGCACCAAAGGCAACGATCGTCAGGCCGCATTCTCTCAGTCGTTTCGGTAGTTCAGGATCCTTTTTACAGGCCCATTGTGTGAAATGAGCCGTTGCTAGCCCTCGGACATTTGGTGTGATTCCGTACCGATGAGCCGTTTCGGCAATCAGCTCCATCACCTCCTCTAACTTTTTTGGGGTTTGAAAGAGGTCCAGGTTCGACAAGTAGATCCGCAGTTCGGAGTGACCGTAGCCTTGAAGAGACTGGCAGATAAAGCTCAGTTCGTCCGCCAGCGGCTCAATGCTGCGATATTCTTCCGGTCTGCCCTTGTCCGCGCCGCAGAAATCACACTCCTGAGAGCAGCCCTGGCTAGTGAATAGGCAGAACTCTGCAGTCAGGTAGCTACGGAGCAGCTCCGGATTCAGTTGGCGAAGCATGGGTGCGGCTGAGGTTTCGTAGGCGCTTGGAATGTTAGTCTGAGCTAGACCTAGTCCCAGTCCCAGGCATGTTGCTAACTCAATGTCAGAGCATACCTGCTGGATGCCCGAATCCCAGCTTTTGCCGAACCAGGCTTCGAAGTCTTTGCGTCCCATGCGCTCAACTCCCTGGCCACCGATCAGAATCGTCTGCTCAAACCCCGCTTGGCGGATTCTTTTAATGCAGTCGAGGATGACCGGAATGTAAGGAGGGCCCAGTACGGTGAAGCCAATGATTTCCGCTGAAGCTAATCGGGATTGGACCGCTGGTTCGTCGAGCCGTTCAAGGTTGAGATCGGTGAAGCTGACTGTCAGACCTGCTGCCATAAGTCGACTGCCCAGGTTGACCAGGCCACCGGGAAGGTAGACCTGACTCTTGCCGTACGGGTACGGCGGCTGGAAAAGGGCAATGCTGCGAACACGAGTAGAGACGCCGAGCTGAATCAAGGCCTGCATGGAGATTCTCCTAAGGTTGTTAAGGGGCTTGCTTGTCTCGCCTTTCGACGATGACGAGATAGTATACCTGAAAATAGATAAAGTGTCCATCCTCCCCCACACAAATAGGCTTGATTTTTAAGGTAAATAGTGGTAATATGGAGTAAAATTGACGAAATATTTCCACACAAAATGAGGCAAAATCATGAAAAAACTACTATTAGAGCTTGGTCTTTCGGAAAAAGAGGCAGCGGTCCTCTTAGCTCTCCTGGAGCTCGGAGCTGCTCCGGTTAGCAAAGTTGCGACGCGAGCGAAGCTGAATCGAACTACCACCTATGACATCATTGAGAATCTCCGTAGTTTAGGATTGGTGAGTCCCGTGGGAGATAAGTCAAAGAAAACGTATATCGCTGAACCGCCTGAGACATTGGTAGCCTACCTTGAGAAGCGGAGCCATGAGTATCAGCAGAAAGCGGCAGAAATCAAAAAGGCGCTTCCTGAGCTGAAAGCGCTCTATAATGAGAAAGGGACACGCCCTCGTATCCGTTTTTACGAAGGCAAAGAGGGGCTTGAGGCGGTCTATGAAGATACCTTAACGACCACTGAACCAATTCGGGCCTACGCATCTGTTCGTGATATGTATGCCGCCCTACCCCATTATTTCCCGAAGTACTACCAGCGGCGAGCCGGACGAAAAATTCACATCCGCGCGATTTTACCGGCCACTCAAGAAGGTATTGAGCGAGCAAAGCACGATTATGCCGAAGATCGGGAGAGCCGATTGGTTGATCCGGAGCAGTTTAATTTTTCTCCGGAGATAAATATTTACGATGATAAGGTAGCAATTATGTCGTTGGCGGAAGAGTTTGGAGTGATTATTGAGTCGAAAGAGATTGCTGAGGCTCAGAAAAAGATCTTCGAACTTGCTTGGTTGGGAGCAAACTCGACAAGCCAGTCTTAACCTGTTATAGTCAGAATCATGAAAACTTGGATTAAACGATTTTTTGACTGGTATGAGCGATACTACATTCTGAACACTGGCATCGCAGCCGGCTTGTTTCTTCTGCAATTGATTCATCTCTATTGGCTAAGTGCTGATGTCGTAGCAAGTCGCCTGGTTGGTCACAGCTATTTTGAGCTCAACGGGGTTTGGAAAACACTGATATTGCTCGTTGACTATACCGAAATCCCCGCGTTAATCACTACGTCTCTTCTCTATATCCATACCTATCGTAAGAATAAAGATGTTAAGAGCATTCTCTATCTTATTTTTCTTAACTCGCAGTGGCTCCATATCTTTTGGATTACCGATGAGTTCGTGGTAGACCAATTTCTCGGTAATGGTGCGGCGATAACCCTCCCGGTTTGGTTGGCGTGGGTAGCGATTGCGATCGACTACCTCGAGCTACCTGTTATTTACGACACCATTAAGAAATTGCTCCAGGCGCTCAAGGATCGTGATGCCAAAGAGCTGCAGGAAGCCTTTAAAGAGTAATAAGTGAATCGAGTTCTTCTATGAGCCTAAAAATTGGCATCGTCGGCTTACCTAATGTCGGCAAATCAACACTATTCAATGCTCTCATGAAACGAGCGCAAGCCGAGGCGGCCAATCACCCGTTTACGACGATTGAGCCGAATATTGGTATTGTTGACCTTCCTGACGAACGGCTACAAAAGCTGGCGGAAATCGCTAAACCTGAAAAGATCGTCCCAGCAACGGTTACTTTTGTCGACATCGCCGGTATTATTAAAGGCGCCAGTAAGGGCGAAGGGCTCGGTAACCAGTTTTTGTCCCATATTCGGGAGGCTGATGCCCTAGCCATTGTCCTCCGATGCTTTAAGAACGACAACATCATTCACGTGGCGGGAACGGTCAACCCGCTCGACGATGCGCGAGTCGTTTTGCTCGAACTTATCCTGGCTGATTTGACCATGCTACAGAAGAAACTCGATGCCTTGGGTGGCGATGTACGAGCCGGAAATAAGGACGCGATTATCAAAAAAGGACTGTACGAACGGCTGCTCAAAGCGCTCGAAAATGAACAGCTCGCTTCCACGGTCCCCCTCATCGACGAAAAAGCCGAGACGCCCTTCCTTAAAGAGCTGCAACTCCTTACTCGCAAGCCGATTCTCTATGTCGCTAATGTCGCTGAAGATGATGCCAGTAAATCATCAGAAACAATTATCCAAGAATGGGAGCTTGCCCCCCTCTTTGAACAGGCTCCTGGTGGCCTTATTGTCATTAGCGCAAAAGTTGAAGCTGAACTTGCTGAGCTCGATGAAGCTGAAGGCAAAGAATATTTAGAAAGTTTAGGACTGACCGTTCCTGGATTGAACCGTCTCATTCGCTCAGGCTTCGATCTCTTGGGTCTTGCCACCTACTTTACCGCTGGGCCTATGGAAGTTCGCGCCTGGACGATTCGGAAGGGCTTTAAGGCACCCCAGGCTGCGGGAGTCATCCACGGCGACTTTGAAAAAGGGTTTATCCGAGCTGAAGTCATTGCCTATGAAGATTATGTAGCGCTCCAGGGGGAACAAGGAGCCAAACAGGCTGGTAAGATGCGTAGCGAAGGCAAAGACTATCTGGTTCAAGATGGCGATGTCATGCACTTTCGATTTAATACCTAGCTTTACACTATTGGTAAAGCGAGGGATAATAGGATCGTTCGGTGGGAGGGGTAAAATGGCCAAACTAAGTACTCTTCGGAAAAGAACTAACCTTATTCTTTTGGTACTCCTTGTGGTTGCCGTCGGCACCTTCTTTGGCGGCGGCTTTCACCGACAGCTCGTGGGAGCAGATTTTTGGAGCTACCCATCGAGCTCGTTATATACTGAGAGCCAATACGGTAATCAATACAACGCAACAGAATATGACAGCCAATCCGATGACTGTGAAGTCGATGATGAGTTAGTATCACAGGCTACGGTACGCTGGTCTGTGGCACCTGCAGCTCATGCTGAAACAAAATCCATTCTCTGCCCAACAAAACAAACCTCCTGGTATTCACCATTCTTTGCCGTACCAAAAGTAAAGAAGCCTGCTCCACCGTTGCTATCGTTTGATCTTGAGAGCAATCGAAGCTCTATCTTTGACGGTCTTAACCCCTACTATAGACAGCTCAAACCCTCTCCTTCTCCTAGCCCCGTGCCACAGCTATCCCAGAATAACCCTCGGTGGGCCAACGTGCCATATGGCCCAAAAACCATTAGCTGTGCTGGTTGTGGCCCGACCTCCGCTGCTATGGTGCTGCGATACTATGGGTATCAAGTTACGCCCCCAGAGATCGGTGCCTTGGCGGTGAAAAATGGATTTTACGAAGGCAAAGGTACGGAGTGGGCCTTCTTCCCTTTTGCTGCCAAGAAATACGGTCTCCAATTTGATCCATACTTTGAGTATGATCCCGTGACAGCCGATCCGCTTGATCGAGATGCGTATTGGAAACGGATTGTTCAGCACCTGCAGGCTGGTCATCCAGTCATTCTCTCAGGTAAGGGTCCGGCACCCTTTACCCAAGGTGGGCATTTCATCGTTCTTACTCGAGCCAATAGCAACGGAACAATTCGAGTGAACGATCCGAATGATGAAAATGGTGATTATCCGATCTCGTATATTAAGCCCTACTTTCGCTTTGTCGGCGTGATGTATCGCTAGTTGCGTGATCCGGGTGAATATGTAAATATTTCAAAGACTTGCCTTAGGGTAAGTCTTTGCGGTATAAGAAGTACCACGGAGCCCTTTCCTGGCTCCTTATTTTGCACATCTTTTTGGAGGACCGTGAGATGAAAGTCTCAGGTTGGTCTCGCTATGCACTCGTCGTAGTGCCGGGAGCGATGATCAACTTGATCTTCGCTTCTCTTGGTGGCAATTATCAGTCGCTACCTGACAGGCCGCGAAGGCTACCTCGCGTTGTATCGCTCCCAGAATATGTTGCGCTTGACCGCCTTGCCTTGCGTGGTCGAGTAACAGCATATTCCCATCTCTCTCCGGAAAAGATCCGGAGCCTATGGAGTAGCTGGTCGCAGTATCAGCGGGCTGGCCAAATGCTCTCAGAGGTCGCTACTCGGAACGAAGCCGATAACTGGCCGACGAATCCGCCGAGTTATCGGCGGGCTGATTACCTGGCCGAGCTGGTGGCCGCTGCTGACCTGGTGCAACCGTGGCTAGGTCCTGGTCAATCTGCGGGAGTTCGACCTCGCTCTGTTTGCAGACGGGCGGCTGTCTTGCGCCAGTACGCAGCTGCCTACGGCCGGATCGATTACGCGTTCATTGCGTATCGCTATGGCCGAAAGCATACCAACCAGACGCTGTATGTGTTTGACGGAGCAGTTCCTGGGCAGTTGGTAAAACGGCACGTTCTTCAAAACGAAGACCCTGTCAGGTTATCACCAAGTTGGGCGAATCTCATTCTTGAGGCAACGCCTGACCGGCATCCACGGACCAACGCCTATCTCCGGCAATTACAGGACGAA
>CBINIT010000005.1:0-40557 GCA_966250865.1 uncultured Candidatus Berkelbacteria bacterium | reverse complement strand
TTGATTTCTTTATTAGTGCGGTAGGACTCCAATGAGACGCAATGACCTTTCAGTAGCACGAATCACACTCCCTTTGCTCTTAGTCGGGCTTGTTACTTTTGGCCTCACCTTCTTTACCCAGCCTTCATCGGCTGTCGCTCAAGAAAAAGAGACGGTGCTTATCGATCTTGCCGACTGCGCCAAAAGCCAGCGGCAGAGTACCGCATCGCCAAAGACCGAGGTAGATCTCAGTCAAACAAAACAGATCACTGAGAATTTTCTCCTGAATGCTTTTACATACCAAACGTTAAGCGAGCGGCTCCGTTGTGACCCCCTAATTGTAGGCACGCTCGACGAAACAGGTGCGCCAATCACTACAAGTATCTATAAGACAGCGCAGAATTTAGTTAATTTTGGTGTTCTGATCGCCCTGCTGACCATCGCCTTTGCCAATATCCTCCCCTTTAAAATGGAGACCTACTCAGTCAAGAAAGCCGTACCAATGTTGGTGCTTGGTGTTATCCTTGCGAACCTTGCCCTGCCGGCAATTCGTACGATGGTCGACTTTTCAGGCGTCCTCTCTGCAACGTTTATTAGCGCCGCTACCCCAGAGCAGACTCGGACAGCATTTGTTGAAGAACTGGTCTCGACAGTATATAAGGGTGGTGCGGCTGCAACTGGCAATGCCGTTCGTGGTATTGCCACCGGTAACGGCGGGATCAACTCAGCTATTCTTCTGGTCGGTTTTGGCATTTCAGTAGCTGGTGCAACTGGACCGTTCTTCGTCGCCATTCTGGTTGGTGTCCTTTTCCTCATACTGCTACCAACCATTGTATTTCTCTACCTTGGACTCCTCTTTGTCGCGCGTATCTATGTCCTCGTTATCCTGACCGCAGTCTCCCCGATTGCCTTTGCTTCGATTGGTTTTGAGCCGCTCAAGGGGAAGGTCTGGACCTGGTGGTGGAAGCAGTTCATGAACTGGACGTTCATGGCTCCAGCCACCTTCTTCCTTATGTGGATCAGTGTCCGCTTCTACCAGGCGGTTAATCGGCAGCCAGATATTGGTACCTACATTTTGACTCTTGCGCTCCTCTACCTTGCTGCACAGATCCCAACCAAAATGGGCGGCAGCATTATGGGCAAATGGAATGAGATGTTTGCTGCCCCACTCAAGAATCTTGCGCTCAAACCGTTCGGCACCGCCCGTGACTATGTGCAAAAAGGCGTCCCCCGTGACCTTTCTCGATTTGCCAGCGCTCGAGGAATCAATGTCGTTCGAAGCGTTAAAGAAGGCATGGCTGAGATCGAGCACTTAAACGCGGAAAAAGAGGCACGATCAAAGTCGGTCTTTGCTGGTAAGCGAATCGGTCGCGTAGCAGCTAACTTCCTTGAAGAAGGCTTAATTCATGATCCAGAATATCATGACGCCCCTTGGTGGAATGTTAAGAAGAAGTTTCAGATCCGAGCGAAATTAGCGCAAGTAGAGGCCCGACGTGAGTTTATGACGAGCAGTGAAGGACAGGAAGTCATGAAGCGCGTTAAAAATGTCACGAAAGATATTATTGGAGATAAAACTCCTGGAACAGTAGCCGATGCATATGAACAAGAACTACTAACAAAGCGAACTCGAATGGCTGGAGATATTAGTAAGCTCAGTGACGAAGATCTTCAGTTTGCCGCTCTTTCCCATGCCACTATCGGCGATGCTGAAAACTTAGTTAAAGCAGTAAAAGAACTGCAAAAACGCGGTAAGGCTGAGATTTCACTGCTCAACAGCTTGAGCAATCTCTACACTGAGCAAACGCGCAGCCTCTCTCCCCTTGAAGCAGCCAGCGCCCAAGAACGGTTTAAGCGGGAGGGCAATAGAACGGGCCTCGTCAATTATGTTAAAGAAAAGTATGAGCGACAGATCGATAGTGCATCTCACGGTTCACGCGACCGTAGCCAGGAGCTCGTACGTCAAACTTTTGATACCTTTAGGCAAATGTATACTGAAATGGCTGCTCGAGACAAAGATGGTAACATTTTACGTAACGAGGATGGCTCAATACAGCTTCGTTCGTTGAACGATAATCCGTACGCCACCGCACAATTTGAAGCTCTCGCATCTACTATTCTAAAGTACGAGGATAAGCTTCACCCGGAAGGGCAACGTGAACTTGATGAGATGCGAACGAGCTTGGCTCAGGCCAATATCACCCAACTCAAGGATATCTTCCTTCACTCGCCAAGCACTCAAGCCGCCCTGCAGCGAGCCGTTGATTCCAGTGCCGGCCTTGAAGGGGCTGAGTCCGTAACCGAACACGCCATCTTAGAGCATATTGACCAGCTCAAGCCGCAGCACTTCAGCGCCATTCCTCCAGCGCTTCAACAGGCAATGCTGAACTTCTTCAAAAATGACGAGCAGATTAAGCAAGCCATTATCGAGCATCTTGAGGACACAGTTCAGAACCAATTGACCGAAGATGAATTTGACCGGGTTATGAATGACCTTAAGAAGGCATCGATCGAAGAGATCGCCAACGGTACAGCAGTCAATAAGACCATTCGAACGAAGATCGGCGTTCAGATGGATCAGGCAGAGCGGATTGCCAATGGTGTCAAAACGCTCCATGACCTCGAGAGGACCAACGCGGTAAAGAACGCTTCTCGGCGAGTAATTACTGGCGGCGGAGACACACCGACAAGCACCGAAAGCGAACGAATTAAGCAACGATTTGCCGATTTAGATGCTCACTAAAGGAAAAGCAATGCTTACCCAAGATCAACGCAATACCATCGCGAATCAAATCGCCTCACTCCAGAAACAGCTCTTGCCTTATAGGGAGCTCCTCTTTCGCGAGGCTCCCCACGACCTTCAAAAACAGATTCGCGCTCAAAATGCGCTGGGCGCAATCACGAGTGGTGGCCTTGAGTCAGTCGTCAGCATACTTGACCGAATGACCTGGGCGGTGTATTATCTCAAAAATCCTGATTTCCCGGAAAATGACAATCCAAAGCCGGCCCCAAAGTCAGTTGAAGCCCAGCCTGTCCCCATTCAACGCGCCCCACAGGCAGCCAAGCCAAGCAGTACCGCAATTGATTTTGGTCCCTTTGACCCGAGGAAAGGAACTCCGTCATGAGCGGTGAACTACCACGACGCGAAGTGTACAGTAGTGAGGTCCTCCAAGAGACACCTCCGACGAAGCAGTCATTTAGTGAATGGCTGGTTCATTCGATTCGACCGTACAGTGCCCAAGAGCGAGCTGAGCACGAAGCAATTAATGAAGCAGTACTCGAACAAGAGCTAATTCACGTCGACCCAAAGGAGATCGAAAAGGCACCGATTGGAAATTTTGGTGAAGGTTTTACGCACCACGCCGACACGCACTTCAAAAGCGGCGACAAACCAGTTACCGCTCCCCTAACGATCGAGGAAATGCGTATCTTTCTTGGTCATGGCATCCCCGATGCTTTACGCTCGTTCATTCTCCAGCGCTTTGAATTTCGCTATCACGAAAATAGCTCAGATCACGAACGCGACCAGGACGGTTACGAAGATAATCGTCTCGTAAATGACATCTTCAGCGAAGACGGTAAGATTGTCTTAGATCTTAACTTTAATAGCTTCTACTCCCGCCGCGAGGGTGATGCCCACTCCTTCGCCGACAAACGAATCAAAGACCCGGAGCGTGGCAAATGGCTCTCAGGCCTTGTTGATTCATCGAAACTTAGTCTGATCATCGGCAAAATTATGGCGCAAATTATCCCACCACCGACCGATGATACGGGCAAGCCATGGAACGAGCTCCTTCCCGCAGGGTTTAAGGTCATGAAGCATCGCGGCGATGTTCCGCTCGACCCAGAGTCGGCAGTCAAACAGCAGTGGGAAGATTTTGTGGCGCTGGCCGTCGCCAATCCGACTGAGGCGGAGGCAAAGGCACCCCAGCTCTACGCGCACTACCTTCAACAGATTCAGGACTTCCGTCAGATCGAACGTCAAGATGATGCTTTTGACAACTTAAGCGAGAAGCTCGAACAAGGGACGGTTAACTTTACCGACTTCATTATCGTCTACGATCTACGCAGTGAGGAAGAAAAACGGCAAGCGGCCGTAGGCGATGGTCGCAGCGCCCAGACTGCCTGGTACGATAAGATGGCCGAATGGATGAATAAAAATGTTCTCTTTTTATTCGGTCGAAAGATGATTTTTGATCTACCAGAAGACCCGGAGCGAGTCTTCCAGCGCGAGCACGACAAGGGCGAAATTGCCAAGCTGCTTGAGCAGTACCGCTGCGAAGACCGAGACAAAATTTTTGGCGAAACACTCCAACGTGGCTCGCATGCTACTGGCTTCTCAAAGCTGCACCTCCGAACAAAAGCCAGACAAATCTTGATTGCGAATAGCCAGTCATCCGACTTCTCCGAATGGCGGGTTATTGCCTATCTTCACGTTTTTGATGATCTCTTTAAAGCAACCAACGGGTACGAGATTAGCAAAGAAAGTTACGAAGATTTGCGCACTGTTCACAATACCTCAGCCGGTGCCGGTAAACGACATGGTACCGACTATGTCATGTGGAAAGCCGTTGCCATCACTGGACCACACATCCCTGGTCAACGTTTCCGCTACATTCTCAAGGATCGAGCCGATTATATTGAGCAGGTAGAAGGAAAGATCGCCGAAAAAAGTGACGACATGCTCAACAAGATGCCGGTTGACGGTCTTGATCAGTGTCTCGACGGCCTCATCGACTTTGACCAGCGCTTTAATAGCCACGCCCCCAATGGACTTCGGGTTGTTTACGGTAATCTCAGTGACCCTGACCTCCTTGGCGAACACCTAGCGCATGAAATTGCTGAAAAGTATCTCGAAAAGTGGGCTATTCCGATCATCTCGCCAGACACCCAGGCCATCTTACGTCGTCTTAAGGCGTATATCGACAAGAAGAAGGGGGTGCCCGATAAAGCTCTGTCCAGCCAATTTGTTAAAATGGTTGGTCGCTATAGTAGCTCGCTTGACCGTCCTGTCCTGAAAGACGCTGAGACCTTGCTGAGTGTCCCCGCTAAGACCCTCATTTCCAGTGGCGACATTGGACTGATTAGCCGGCAAGTCTCTCAAGCAAACAACATTTGCGATGCCAGTTTTAAGGGTGTAGAGCGAGCATTAGAAACGGTTGTCGGCGGCAAACCGCTCTACCTTCTCCATCCGAAAACGAAGTCGAATCTTGTTCTTCTCCTCAAAGAAGGCAAGACGGATCGAGCGAAGCTAATTAATACGCTCATGGCGGCTGCCCGAGGGTCAGACGGTAAGGAAGGCTACATCCACGGCGAAACGCCCGAAGCCACCGATCTTCAGCTTCGCCGCGAAGAATCAAACCTTGAAAGCTTCCTTTACAGTACCGATCCTAACATTACGAAAAACTTGGACATCATCCACGACGTCAGCGAATACCGCAAAGAACTTGAGCCCGGTCTAGTGAATTGTGTTGATCATGCAGCAGAAAATCTCGGCCGTATGGAGAATGCCACTCACCTTCTCGCTACCGCTGGCGACTGGCAAGCCTATGGA
Source organism: uncultured Candidatus Berkelbacteria bacterium (assembly GCA_966250865.1). Lineage (GTDB taxonomy): Bacteria > Patescibacteriota > UBA1384 > CAYGGE01 > CAYGGE01 > CAYGGE01. The sequence continues at coordinate 35,027 of CBINIT010000005.1, read as the reverse complement.
TCACAGCTTGAAAAAGCCGGTATTCTGGGCAAGGAAGATAAGGCAACGGTTACCGCGAATGGTGAGAAGCTACGGCAAGCAAAGATTGATGAGTTTGCTCAAAGCTGCTTCCCTCTCGGCGATCATGACGACCATGGTGGCCACGGTACACGCCTTACCCCGGAAGAACTTCAAGAGCGCGATGGTCACGTAGCCTTTGTGGCCAAAGGCTTCCAAGATCTTGCCGCTAGGCTCGATGCCAAGGTTGACACGACTGAGCAGCACCAGCGCTATGAAGCATTGGCTACCGAAATCGTCGTACGACGAACAAAGAAGGAAGACGCTAAGCCAAGCGCCGCTCTTATCAAAGCAGTTGCCGACGCAACGGCCGAGATCCAGCGTCAAGCGCCACTCGCTGAACGCAACTTTGTTGCAGAGCGTATAACCAAGGCCAATGACAGCCAGCGTCTTGCCTTCCTTCGAGAAATCGTACAGAAATGCCTGGGTGGCAACGATCCCTATAGTTTACTCGTCCAGCTCAATGCCGGAACAGGGACATATAAGGAGCGAGTTGAAACGTGGCTCAATGGAAATGGAGCCCTCTTCACCATTCCCCCACTTGATGTTGCCGTTGCCAACAAGCTCAGAAGTGCTGCAGAGACGATGGATGAGGATTCGGCCGCTGGTGGCTACCAATTCCAGAAGGTTATCGCCGAGATTCGTACAACCTGTGACTACATTGTCGGCGCCGCAGCTGCCGAGGCACCGGCAGAAAAGAAGTAGTACCCTAGAAAGGCTTTAATCGTCTTGACAAGCCTTACGAAGCTTGTTACAATCGTTCGATATCCTGTTAAGGCCTACACGGTCTTAAGGTACGATATCGCCATTATTCTACCTCGCGCTTCACGTAATATCTTGTTATAATAAGAAGCAAGGAGAGGGATGGGTCAGCGATCAGAGTATGTAAGTTGGGAGCAAGCGCCAACGGCCGAGGAAATGCAGGGCCGTGAAATTGGCATTGAGCAAATCGGCTATCAAGAAGCCGACTTTCGCGTCATGCTCCCCGATCTCGACATGACGCCCGGCAGCACTGAAGCCGGCCTCTTTAAGCGTTGGACCAACGAGGAGCTGACTCGACTCAACGAAGACGGCGAACTGTACTACAACACCAAATGGGATAACGCGTTTGAACGTAACGCTGAACTCAAACACCTCTACGTCAAGGATGAAGAAAAAGTAGACGAGAAGGCCGAGGAAGAGTGGGCACGAGCCTCACATCAACGGGCTTTCCAGTTCTACCTTGACAAGCGCAGCCCCGAAGAAAAGGAACGCGACATTCACGCGCTCGAGAAAAATCTTGAGCAGATTATTAATCGTGTTAAGGCGTCGAACGCTGAAGTGGCAAGCGATTTGAAAGAGGCCTTTACTCTCGGACGCGCCCAAAAAGACATGAGCCCTGAGGCCGGACGCTCCCTGGCCAACATGATCAATAAGATCAGTGACGACAAAGAGAAGAATAACTCGCTGAAACAGCTGGCTATTGAGTCGCTTGAGCTCCTGCTTAAAGCAGAAGTTACCAGTCGCCAGCAGCTTATTGAAGGCCGCATGCGCAGCTACGAGAGCCTCAGTGAAGGCGCTCAGCATATGGTTAAAGATTGGTATATCGACTTCGAAAAAGGCTTTGACATTGGAACGATTAATCGTAACGTCACCCTTCGCATTCTCACTGAATTCCGCTCTCGTTTTGGCGCACCACATAGAGTTTTCCCGGGACATGAACGCGACGTTTACGATGCCTGGGTAAACTGGAACAAGCTCTCGAAACGGCTTCAGGAAACTTCAGATTCCGCAGAGCGTGACCGTATCGTTAACGGCTACGACCAAGGCGATGGCAAGATGGTCGGCGGCATGAAACAGATGGAAGAGCACATCGAGATGTACACTTCCAAAATTACCGCCAACGTCGACAAGCACTTCACCCTCGGCCCTACCGGCCTCACTATGGCCCACCAAACCAGCTGGGCCGAGATTAAGAATATCTCTAAGCTCAAGATCAATCCCGGTGAGTCGACCATTGTTTCTGGTAATGCCAGCTTTGACAACTGGGAAATGAACGAGATCAAGTTCCAAAAAATCTACTTTGAACGTGCCGCCGCCGAAAACGCCTTAAGTCGTATTATCAGTTTACTCCCGACTAGACCCCCTCAGGCACCAGTCGGGCCAGGACACGTACCTGGACCTAGTGGTCCCGCTGACCCACACGATTTCAGCATCTTTGGCGAGGACGGTAACTATAACGAAGCCATAATCGACGCGTACGCACAAGCGTTTGCCAATAGTCAGTTTACTGAGGTCGACAAGCGAAAGAAACGTAACCTCGCCAAGAAAGGCGAGGCGAGAGACCTGCATCATAAGCTTGAAGGTCTTGAGGAGCAAGTAAAGCGAGAGAAGCCTCGTCTGGTCGACGCTGAAGCGAAGCTTGCAGCAGCACAAAAAGATGTGGCCGCTTCCCAAGCCCTCCATCAAGCGTTCATAGACGCAGTCAACGCCAGCAGGACCTATAAACGTGAGGACATGGAAGCCGCGGGCAAGAAGCTTGCTGCAGATAATGCAGCCTTTGCCCAAGCGGAAGCCACTGTAAATGACATTAAAGCACGGCTGCATGACCTTGAGGACGAAATACTGCAACTCCATGGTCGACCGGCTGGCACGAAGGACAAGAGCGGCAACCCACTTCCCGAAGTAGAAGGGAAAATTCACAAACTCGAGCACGAGGCGATAGAAAGCGATACGGAGCAGCAAGATCGCATCCGCGAAGCAAAACTAGAACAAGGCAAGCGCCTTATCAAGGCTTTGCTGGGCTATGTCCGTCAAGACCTCCCCGAGAAAGACATTTATGCTGCATTGGGGAAACGCGATCGTGACGTTACCGCTATTGCTAAATTAGCTGAACTTGGGACTACCAAAACGAGAGAAGGTAATCTCAACCTTGAATCAAATAAGCTTATCTCTGTTCCTGAGGGCGGTAAATTTGCTTTCTTAAACGCCTATCGTATCCCCGACTTTGTCGGTCGCGTTCCTACCGATATTCTCGATATGGTCATGGCCAATCCGGAGCGATTCCCGGGCATGCCAGAGCTTATTAAGAAGCTTGAAGGCGAGGGCCGGATTATCATCTGCTTGGCTCAGCCCATCACAACCGATGTTGACGGCGGTGTTGTCGATAAGAAATACACCGGTTCCGGTCAAACACTCGACATGTCGAAAGCAGAAAAACTCAAGAAGCAGTACAGCTGCAAGAGCGATGCCGACCTGTTCGCGCTGTGGCTTTCTGACTTGGCCGTCCAAGAGCAGATGGGCATGCGCCCCGAAGAGATGGAAGAACGATATGCTGTCTGGATGGCGGAAAATCACCTCTTACGCGACAAGCACTTTAGCGCGAGCAAGAAGTGGACCTTCATTACCAGCAACGTCGTAACCAGTACTGGTAAATACTTTGAGACCATGATCCGTCGCATGACCGATGCCGGTTACAGCTTAACTATCGCCGACTTTGGTCGCTTCCCCTTCAAGAGCCTGGAACGCGGCGCCGAATACGCCTGGACCGCCGTCGACGAAAGCGGTGGACGAGAGGTTCACTGGCGCAATAAAGATCTTCACGCTAACCCTGAAGCACCTCAAGATGTCGCCGAACGTCTCTACACCTCTCTCATGAGCTCCCTACAACTTTATCATCAACGATCAAAGATCGGTGGACAGACCACGAATCGTATCAATCCTAAAGGCGCTAAAGGTATTCCCGACCTCGGTAACTTTATCGCTGCCAACCTCAACCTTCTCGAGAAGAAGATGATGATTCTTCGATCGATCTATGAATACCCACGCCTTGAGACTGAACAGCGAATTGAGATGATGCTACAATGGCGCCGCGGCGAGCAAATCCATGACGAGAACGGCGATCCGCTCTTCCAGCGACCTGACGGCCGGCCCGACGCTGGCATGATCTACCTGACCTACGACATCATGGACTTCTACACCAAGTCAGGATACGAGCGACTCCAACACGTCAACCCAGAGCTCTGGGAAGAGTTGAACGCCAACGTCCAGTGGCAAGGCAAGCTCAATACCGAGTACCGCAAAGCCCTGGAGCGACATGCGAATACTGTCCATAACCCTAACGCGACCATCGAAGACATTCGCCTCGCCGAAGCCGACTTGAACTATCACTTAAATGAGATGCGCAATTTCAAGATGCGTTCTCACCTCCTTGGTATGCAAGCGTCAGGTAAGTTCTCCAAGATGTCGGCCGAAGAGATCTCGATTTACATTGCCGATATGCATAGTGAAACTGTTTCAGATCACCTCATTGCCCAGGTTGAATATGGTGCAGATGCCCTCTTTGGTACCTCGCGACTCAAGAAAATGCCGTTTAATCGACGTCTCTTGGCGATGGTTGTTGGCTATGTCGGCCGAGGCAAGATCGCCGACTGGGCCCGCGCTGTCGGCACGAACCTTGGCATTGGCGACCAGTTCCTTCGAAATCTGAGCGACGAAGAAATGGTTAAGCTCATGGAAAAGAAGTTTGACGATAACCTATTCCGTCATCTGGCTGCCCACCTCGCTTTCGCCACTCGCGCTCCTGGAGCCGGTAACTGGAAAGGCCTCGCGCATCCTAGCGCTCACCCCAGTTCCCTCTTCCCACGAACAGAGATCGGTAAAGAGATTCTTAACCTTGGCAATAAGGGCCGAAAACTGGAACGTATCGGTGGTGGTGTCAAGCTCGATACAACCACTCAGAAACTTATTGAGCACGTAGTCAAAGGTCGCATTAAAGATGACATTCTCGAGGCGGTTAGCCGTACCATCCGCGTTAGCATGAATGAATTTGTCCGGGCCGGTAAGAGCGGTGGTTGGGATGTTGATGAAGTGATGCGTACCTATCTCAACGAAAAGATGAACGACAAACAACGGGTTCGATTCGTCAATGGCGAGTGGGAATACCGACAGTATGAATCCGATGGCACCCCAATTGGCATGGTTGATGAATGGCTTGGCCAACTGGTACGAGAGCGCATGGGCTACAGTCTCATGCCAGGCCCATCACCTGAGGATGCCCGGTTTGTCCCACTTTCTGAGATGCGACAAACCCATGAAAGCCAATATCAGGAACATTTAGCACGAGCCGCCTAAGGCCACGATAAGGAGGGGCTATGGCAACGCCCAACGACACGAAACAATCCAAGACTGATCCTCAAGCCAGCGATACATCAATACTCAAGACGGCGTCCATCTTGAAGCCGGTAAACTTTGATGTCTTCCTTGATGAAGTTGGCTTCTCCCGACAGTCGCCAGAGGCTCGAGCAAAGCTGATCGATCGTATTTATCAGTCGCTTGATTACGTTCTCTCAACCGAGATCCTCCAACAATTAGAGATGGACGATAAGTTTAAACTCATGGACCTCATGGAACAAGCAAGTACAAGTGGTGACGAAGGACCCGTTAACGATTTTCTCCTCGAGAAGATCCCTAACGTTGAACAGATCGTTGAGGAAGCGGTAACCGAGATTAAGAATAGTCTCCGAGTCAGCACCCTCGGTATGAGCAATATGATGGATGAGCACTTAGCGCTCGTTGCCGAACAGATGAAAGATGAGGACCCGGAGATTGCCGCCGCCCTCGGAGAAGAGCCAAAAGATGAACCTGAAGCTACCGAGAAAACACCTGATACTGAAGAAGTGGAACCTGCAAATAATGCCGTCAATACAAAATTCATCGACGAACCCTTCCCTTGGGAAGCCAAGACCGATATGGACCCTGTTAATGACACAGTTAAACCTGCTATAGCCAACACGGCAGACGCTAGTGCAACTCCACAACAGGTTATTGCTCCTGATACCGTCAAACCGACCGAACCAGCTATTCAGGACGCCACAGAATCGCCTTTTCCCTGGGAAGATCAGGCTATTCAACCTGTTAGTAATCGGGTCGGCCTGACAACAGATGTACCTGAAGAACAGGTTCAACAACCAGTTACGCCCGACAATTCTCCTGCAGCTTTTCCTTGGGAGATTGATACGGCTGTCCAGCAGGCTGCAGAGACACCAAACCAGCCCGAATCGACTACTGCCGAAAATGTACCGAACACTGCTACAGGCAGCGCTATAGATGATGAACTACGCGCCCTTGGTCAGTAAGAGGGCCCTAGGACGAGCGTAGACCGATCAGCACATACGATAGAGTACAATACGTATAAAATACTTACCGTTACAAAAAGAGGCCTTTTAGGCCTCTTTTTGCGTGTTTTAGGCATAGTATCGCCCTTTTCTACCTGTTAGACAAGATAAACAAACCTGTTCCAGCCTAATAACATGCTTTCTACGCTACCGGCTTTACCAGGGGTAACCATGTCCCTTCCACCCCGTTCTGAGGGAGGCGGAAATATGATATAACAGGTTGAATAAGCGGTTCAAGGGCCCACTAGGCCCTTGACAAATCGCTTGTTTCGTGTTACAATACGCTGTTCACGATGAAGGAGGGTCAAAATGATCTCTCCATCACGTGGCCACCTACAGGCGGAAGTAACGCTTCTCACAAGGAAGCCGCACCAAAGCCGAACATGAACAAGTTACGTTTTACTCTCCCCGCCTATCTATATAGCGCGGGTAGAAATAGATGTCACATCTTCGCTCCCTCAAAAGGAGCACGTTTCTCGGCCTGGAGGGCCAAATGTTCCGCAACACTACCCACAACCTGCTCCGCTTCGCCCTCATCGCTCTCGTTGCTCTCTTCGTCGCCACCCTTTCCGGGTGCGGCGGCAAGATGAGTATGAAGATCGGAGGCACGGGAAAGAAGCAGAAGAAGTACAACCTCGTGTGCATGGTGGATCAGAGCGGCAGCGTTAGCGCGGCCGTGCGCAAGCAGATCAAGACCACCATCCTCGAGGCCATGGATCATCTCGAGGGACACCTCACGAGCGTGCGGATCTATCGGTTCTCCAACGGGAAGCCGAAGCGTCTGCACTTTGTAGAGAGCAACCCGACCGTCGAAGACCTGGGACTCATCGAGGCCCTGGACAAGTTCGTTGCCAACGCCCCCGTCATGGAAGGCGAAGGCACGCGCTACGACAAGGCGGTGCTCAAAGTCGTGGAGCTGGCCGAAGAGGCCGACGACAAGACCGTCGCAATGTTTTTCACCGACGGCGGAGACGCCGGACGGACGGATAGCGACGAGCTCGCCGGTCCCACCAAGGAAGCCGCGAAGAAACTCGCGGAGGCCGAGGTGAAGACCTGGGTTGGACCCATTCGGCTCGACGACTCGAACGCTACATCGCGCATCGAGAACCTGTTCGAGCCACTCGAGGACGACCTGACGATCGGGACTGAATCCGATGCCAGCACGTCGCTCGACACCTTCTACGGTAAGCTTCGCTAGACAAGACGTTTTCAGAGGACCCTCAGATGAAGATGAAGAATCTGTTCCGCAAGACCCCGGCCGCCCCCACTGTTACGGTTCAGCCGCAGCTCGACCTGGTTAACGTACCGAAGCTCGAAGGCATCGACACTACCGCCATCGAGTGCCAGGTAGGCAAAACGCCGCCTCCTGGGCTCCGTGCCAACTACGCACAGGCCAGTGCGCTCCTCGAAACCGGGCTTCGCCCCAAGGTCAAGGAGTACGATCAGGTCTGTGACAGGGCGCACGAAGAAAAGCAGGAGGACCGGAGAGCACGAGGCGAACGCGCCGCTGCACTCCGCCCCCTGATCGATGCGGCCAAGAGTGCTGTGAAGAGCGTCCAGGATCGTCTGGGCGACGGATCGAGCACCGAGAAGGAAAAGCGGACTGGCCTCTACGGCGAGGCCGCTGACCTGGTCGCGGAGTTCGACGCCTGCTGCACCCATGCGGGTCTGGGCAACGTCGCCCCGAACACCAAGGCCTTCAACGACGCCATCCTGAAGGGCGAGGGCCGACCGGTCGGCAACGCCAAGATCTGGGACTTCCTGGGTCGCAGCGGCAAGACCATTTGGGCGTGGGCAACCAGCACCATCATGTGGGCGCTGATCCTCGTCTTCGGCGGCATCTCCGGCATCATGCTGTCCCTCGGCGCTCTGGCCCTGACGAACCAGGCCAGCCACCGCGACCTCTCCTCCAAGGACGGATTCGAGCTGTCGATCATCGGCCTGATCATCGCGGCCTCCGGCCCGGCTGTCATCACCGCACTGGGGTGGGCACTGTCCCACTTCACGCAGTTGAAGGTGAAGGCGCTCGACGAAGAGAACGGCGAGAAGAAGGACGAGATGATGCGGACGGCCAGGAACGGCCTGCGTGGATGCCTGGCGGCCTACGGGCTCACCTCAAGCGTTGAAGGCTTCGGCCTCTGGCGCGTACAGGAGTTCGCCAAGCTCATCACCACGGCAATCGGCAAGGGTCTGTACGTCCCGCCGCTGCCCGTGTTCATTGGCTTCGCCATGGCGTTCTCCGGAACGTTCATGCTCCTCAAGTGGGCCGTATCCGACAAGGGCGCCCGCGCCAAGAGCCTCTTCGCGCAGCGCAAGAACGACGAGCAAGTGATCAAGGGATGGCTCAAGGCCAACCCTGGCGGCCGCGAGGCCCAGATTCTGCTCGGGCAGTACCTCAAGCTGCAGGCCAGCATCGCTAAGATCGAAGCTGAGGAGCTGCAGCCGGCCGAAGCGAAGCTCAAGGCGCTCGAAGGCGAACTACGCTGGGCCGAAGGTCCTGCGGAAATGAAGCCCAAGACGGCCGAAGATCTCGTTCGCCTTCGCCAGGAAGCGGAAGAGATCAAGAACCAGATCATGACGCTCGTCATGGTTCAGGCCGCACCTGCCGGCGAAGCTCAGTCCCTCGAGGAGTGGGCAAAGCAGCAGGATGACCACTAAGACTCGCCCGGAGTACCGGGCTGGGTCACGAGGACCCCCTCGCGCGAAATGCGCAGGGGGTCCTCTTTGTTTTTACTCACACCTTCCCATGCCAAGCCAATGTTTGTATAATGACTATAGTTATTCCTGGTAACGACCTCTAAGGAGTGGGATGGCATCAGGGCCAGACGGCAAAGAGATCCCTGGCTCAGGCGAAACAGGTGAAGCTAAGTCAAAACCAGAAGCGAAGAAAGCGCTCACTGGTCGAGAGAAACAGCACCAAGACCGCCTGAGACAAGTAAGGGAAAATTTAGAATTTCTTCGGAGCCAAGCAGACTCAGTTCTTTTTGCGTCTGACGTATCCGAAGTAGATGCAATCCTCGAGCTCACCAACGATGGGCTTGCCGCCCTTGAAGACTCTTCAAGAAGCTACGAGCATACTCACTTTGAAGTAGAAAATAAACTTTTCACTCTCCTTACTCAGTCGCTGACGAAGCGAGCCGATCTCCTTGAAGCCTACCGAGCGAATCTTGAAGCGCGCTACACGAAAGGCAGAAAACCTACAGACCTTGAAACGGATCGTGATTTTCAGCGTCTGCAGTCCCTAAAAACAACGATCGATTCGCTACGAGAACGCGTTAAGCCAGATGGAAACGATTACAAGAGCCTCATGAAGGCCCTGCGTAATGGTGCAACGAGCGTGCCTCGTATTCAAGCAGAACTTATCGACGTAGAAGGTGCGCTCGGCTTTAATCCAAACCTTGACCTCACCTGGCAAGAACGCCTGGGTGCCGCCGAACAACAGCGAGCTCGCGCCGAGGCCGCCAAGGCTCCTGAGCGGCAAGCAGAGCAACGGAAAGAAGAGCTTCGACAAGTCATCGTCGAGACACGGGGTCTTATAAATATCCTTACCGCTGGTTCTTCGTATCTTGGACCTAGCGCATCCGATCTTGACCGTCTGCGCCAACAACTCACCGATGCTGAGGCCGAACTAGCCAAGTCGAAAGTCGATGTTGCACGAGTCGATCGAGGCATTACCAATCTCCGCGCGAATAGCCGTATTAAAACTGCAATCCGAACCGCTGCCAACAACCTTAATGCCGCCATCAACAAGATAAAGCTTGACGCGAATGCTCAAAAGCTGCCTGATGGCACTCCCGACCCAGCATTTACCGATTTTGCGACAATAGACAGCAAGATCGCCGAAGATTCAGCGGGTCTTGCGGAAGAGCTTGAATCACTAAGCGACTTTACCGGGACACGCTTACTGCCACTCGGCGAACGAATGATGCTGCTTGAGCAGCGCGTCTACGTGAAGTCTACCGTTGAAACACTGAGAAAATGGGACGAGAAGCATTTTGGGCTAGCCGCATTTGCCGAGCCAGCAGAATTAGATACGATCAACGACCAATTAACCAGAGCAGAGAAAGCACTTCAAGAGCTTATCGATGGATTTACGACTACCGACGCTACGGCTAGATTGATGGGCGAAATCAAGAAAGAACGGTCGGTTACACTTGGCCTGATTCTTCAGCGAAAGGTTGGGCATCTCCAGCAACAGACAGACCAGCGACTCGCCGGCTCTATGACGCTTATCGCTCGAGGCAGAGCAAAGCTTCTCAAGGGAGCGCTTGGCAAGCTGCACCAACAAACTCCAGCCTATGTGACTCGCTTAGCAACCGAACAGCTTGCAGGTGAGATATCGAAAATCGAGGCTGAGCTCAAGGGGCTAGGCGTCGAGACTGAACAGGGCGCCCCGCAGCCCTCCCCTGCCCCTGGTGGCCCCGGTGGACCAACACCTCCTGGCAACGAACCTCCTGGACCTGGTGGACCAGAGAATGAAGATGAACGGCGTGAACGCGAGCTAAAGGAACGAGCACAACGGCTCTATGACCGAATTCGAACGACCCTTCGCGACTCTGACCGATTTATTGGTCAGCTCCCTCTATTTTATGGCGATTTGGACTACGCTGAAACTGGCACCCTTGAGATAGCAGAGGGACGCTCCACTCAAGATATCACTGTCCGTGAGGCAGTTCTCGACGCCGTACTGAATCGATTAAAGGAGGCACAAGAGCTTCGGATCAATGCCTCTCTCAGGGCTATAGAAGGATACCGCCATGAGCTTGAAGATAAGCTTCGCGCCAAAGGCCTTGCCGAAACAGGAACCGCGCTTGAGGCAATTATTCGCATGGCCGGAACAATTATTGATCAGCGAGACAATAAATTACCGCAAGCACTTGCCGCCGACACACAAGAAGCATTGTACGACCGAGAGATCGCTCCTCTCGCGGCAACACTGCGCTCAATTACCGCTAGAGAGAACATAACTATTTCAGCCGATATTGGGCCAGAGCCTGCCCCGAAAGCGCCTGAAGCTGAACCAGGGGTTGAACGAGCCAAGGAGCGAGTCACTGCCCTCCACCAGCTAGTCGAACGTATTCTGAGCCACCGCCTCCTACCCGATCGACAACGAGGCAACCTTGAGGGAATCCGCGATGATCTGCGACAATTCCGCGACCGCCTCAATACTGAAGGCAATGCCGCCCTCAGGGATGTCGAGTTTGCCTTAGACCAGGGAATGGAAAATCAGCTCGTATTAGGCATGGCAGGGCTAGTCAATGGTCTTGAAGAAGCACGAAACAACGCTGAACGTGACTATCGCAACCAGCGGAAAAGCCCAAGCTACCGTCTCCTCGGTGCTTTAAAGCGAAGAATATCGGGGCTTGGCAATGAGCTTGAGCGAGCAATGGCCGAGAGCGACACCAATACAGAAAAACTTACTCGAGCCACCACAACGTTTGAACGACCCGTTCGTGGTATTCATGATACAGCTAGCGAACTCGAACGCATTCTCGAAGCATTGGAAGCTGCTGGCCCAACAGAGCAGCAGCAGGAACGTCAAGAACGTCGCTCCTTCCTTCAAAACTTGTGGCCGTTTGGACGACGTAACCGTGACGCCGAAAATAACTTTGACCGAGAGACGCGTCGTCGTCGACAAGAGCGAGCCCGCAACCCTGAACGTCGACGCCGAGCCACTCGACTTGATCAAGAAGCCGTGCTCGATAAGATGGCTGAGACCTATCGCCACCAAGGTGACGAAAATGAGCGCATCCGCAAAGGCAGAATGAATAAAGCCGAGCTGCTTGAGGAGCTCAAAGGCAAGGATGGCGAGTTTGAGAAGTTACGCCAGACCGCTATCGCTGAACACATTCTTGAAGTCGAGCTCGGCGACGCCCTTGATGCCGCCCACGACCGAGAAGAAGCGCTCAAAAAGAAAAATGTCGGCGGGAAGATTCTTGCCTTCCTTGGAACCACCGTAGCCGGCACCTTTGCACGTCAGCTTCTTCAGCAGTACGCCATCCAGCTTGGCTGGGGTGGCAATTTAGCTACGCATGCCGGAACAATCGCTGGCGGCAAGGCAGCAGGCGCAACAGCGGTGATCGCAGCCAATCAAGCCGCTCTTGACTCGGCCCGTTGGCTCAGCTTAGGCTCGGGAGCACTAGTCGGAGGTATCATTGGCGCTGGAAGTGGCCTGTACCGTGGCGCCAAACGAGCCCGCCAAGAGCTGTATGATGCAAATCGAATCATGGAAGAGATTCGAACCTATGGCGAAACGCCCGAAGAACAATTAACACCGCAACAACAGGTGGAACTTCTCGAAAAACTTCTTCTCGATAATAAGCTTCACGGCAAAGAAGGTGAAGTTCTTGCGGTTTATGATGAAATTAAACGTATTCGAAATGCGGAGATTAAGCGAGAGCTTGATGAGCGAATAAAAGCGATCAAAGAAGCCGACCCAGACGCCTATGAAGCCATGACCGAGGAAGAACGGCTTGCTAAGGTTGCGAGTGCGATGACTGAGCTCTATGAGCATCGTGCAAGGGAAGGCTCTGAAGCGAGACGCGGTAACAGCATTCAAGAGTTTATCGATAGCAAGGAAAGCGAAGTCGGTAAACGCAAATGGAAAGCAATGTGGAAAGGTGCGGGAATCGGTGCCGTCGTTGGTGGTGGCTTTGGCTTCCTCTTCCCTGCTGCTGGTCTTGTCGTTCAACTGAAAGCACAGCTTCTGGCCAAAACAAAGGCAATCGGTTTGGCTTCAATCACCGAGATGCCGCAGATGATAAAAGACTCCGCTGAAACAATTAAGAACTGGGGGCTTGCGCATCATCTCTCCCCTGAACAGATTGCCGCCAAAACTGCCGAGGTTAAGGCAAACTGGTTAGCCAGCCTCCCAACCGACGAGATCCGACACATGAATCTCAATGTGCACGATATGATCGATGCGCTAAAAAGTGGTCATTACAACCTGGCTGAGCGTATTGCTGGCGCGAATATGGGGGTAACGTTCGACTACAATCACGATGGGCAGCTCCCCATAACTGTTGGCGAAATGTGCAAACAATTTGTACAGACCGCGAAAACCAACGGCATGTCTGACGACAATATCACTCGTGGTGTTTACCATATCATGTCGCATGCCGATGCAATCGGTGGGCATTTCCAAGAATTCATGCAGATCGCCACAGCTCATGGCCACGACGGCGGACGCGAGTTTACGCTCAATATCATCCACGGCGGCTCGGGAACCTTTAACCCGTTCCCGGTTCACCCGGGTAACCGCGGCGGCCTTGCCGAAGCGATGGCTGGCTCGATGTATGACTATGTCCATCAAGGATTCACTCATACGCCTGGTCATCCCACCACTCCACTCAAGCTCAACTGGCTTGGCCCGGAAACTCCTTGGGCTTTTGGTGACGCCTTAATCCCTATGGGTGCGATGCTTACCTCGTTCCAGTCTCGACCCGATAGTCCGTGGTACAAAGCAGCTGACTGGTGGAACGGCATCTGGGATGGACGAAGAGCGTCAAAGCGAGAAAAAAATGCACCAGCCGGCGAAAAGTCCGGAGAAACCAACGAGGAAGAAAATAAGGTGGACGGCGCCTCAACCGGAAAGCTTGCGCCTATTCCTCGGAAGACCTTTGACCGTGATGAACGTCGTAAGGACGAAAACCGAGACTTACGAACCAGAATGGCAGACCTAAGAAAAGAGGTCATGTCCCGTCACGGCTACTTTGTGTTTAAACCTCAGGCCGATGGTACCTTAAAGGCTTATCGAATTTGGTCGTATGATACGCAAGACGCCCGACTGTGGCAAAAAATCTCTGGACACGTTCACAAACCCGAACGCTTAAACGCCTTCGAACAGGATCGACGGGCCCGCATTAGTGAGCTTGACGGTGGCAAGATCTGGGTCAAAGAGTTCAATCTCGGCCGTCTCGCTACCCCAATTCGCGACGAGAAAGGCCTGAAAAATACCTGGCAGCCAACGGATTGGGAGAAGCCACCTCATAAGAAAGTGTCGGTTGATGATGTTTTTGAGTTTAGTGGCCCAGATAGTGCCGCTACCCCACTCGTCATTCATCCAACCGAAGTACAGAAGTATGCCTGGCTCTATGCTAACGGTCATGCCACGCCTGGTGAGAAGATCGACAATCTTAACGACTTCTACAACGAAAAGCGCAGTCCGCGAAAACTTGAAAAGCGTGAGGACTTGACCCATGGTATGTTCTTAAAAGATCCTGATACTGATGAGGTCTACCGGGTAATTGACGACCCTGCCGATCCCGAGCCAGATGCTACGAAGAAGCGGAAGATCATGCACAAATACGACGCATCATCTGACACCTTTGAGACGAGCTTTGCGAATGTTGATCCAGGCCTTATCGACAAAAAACCGCAGATCGTCAGCGACCCGCGCCGCAATAAGAGCAATCCAATCGAAGGGCCACGAACCCTGAAAAACATCGGCGACAAGGTTGAAAGCGAAGCAGATTTACAGCCAGGCATGGTGATCGATAATGGCGGCCAGATCATCCGACTCGACCGCAAGGAAGCCGACGGTAAGTGGCGCTATTCCATCTACCAACCAGGAACAAACGATTACCACTCCGGGTACATTTACGAGTCAGATAAGCTTGACGAGCTTATTGCCGCTAAGCCAGAAATCATTCCCGACCCACAGTCGAAAGGCCCAGAAACTCTTCCCATGACGACCGATCCACGCGGGCTAGCCCCTGAGTCGTTTATTGCCATAGGAACCGGCATAGGTGGGTTCGGTCTCCAAGAAAATGATATCTTGAGGGGAACTGCACATCCTGACCACTTCTATCTGGTTGTCAATAAGAACGACGGTGGACGCGAGTACATGCTACTTGAGCTACAAGGCAATGAGTGGAGAGATCCACGGCATGTAGCCTACGATGCCATGGACAACGGTGCCTGGCAGGTCCATGTGCCAGAGCTAGTAACGGGCCTTACATCGGCCGAGTTCCAACTGCTGGAAAACGAGCAGACACGTATCGGCAGCTTGATTGAAAGTGGGGTAATTACTGAGGCGAACTTTAAGGATATGGACCCGTCCTATAAGGCAGCAACAGGAGACATTCTGCGCTACAAGCCAGCTGGACCGGTTCAACAAGTCACTCATGAGCACGGAGGATATGTTTATGTCGCGGCATACGACACGACAACCAAGGCATGGAACCGTAGCAGAAGCCTAAGGTATGCGACAAACAACATACATACAGTTGCGGAGATTCTCGATGAGTCCACACTCCCCTCTGGCTCAATTCCGCCGCGTGCGCCAAAGGCTCCGGCGGGATCAACCGGTCCAAAAGGCCCTGAGTTTGCAGAAGCGGCAGACGTCGAAGCACAATACCCCAGTGCAGACTTTAAGATAATCGATCAGACTAAGAGGAACGAGCTTAAGGGCAATACTATCCTAAAGACCACCCGACCGATTACGATCACGAACGCCGCCGGCACCACCCTAGATCTGCCATACCACACTGTGCTTCGGATTGAACCGACGTTTGGTACATCGCCTGCTGGCACCTTTACTGAGTTGTCTGTCCTTACCAAGACTGGCTGGGAAAAGTTAAGTGACATGTCGCTCGACATGGCCCCAAACGACTGGCCTGAGAAATGCCGCGTCTACTCGCCCGATAGTGCGCCTCACGCTGCGGAAAAAGCACCGATCAGATTGCCGGAACTCGCCGAGACAAGCAAAGTTGATACCGACTTCCCAGCAGCTGACTTTAAGAATGTTGACCCGACTAAGCTGGACCTCTTAAAAGAGGGGGATATCCTCAAAGCAACCAAAGAGTTGCCAATTCTGGCCGATACCAATCCTGGAGACAATATACCCGCAGGAGCCTTAATTCGACTTGGCGGGCAAGCTACACGTCGAGGCACCTCAGTCGATCAACGAGTATCACACTGGTTTAGCGTGTACGACAAGAGCGGAAGCTGGGTAGAGATACCAGGTGCACGGGTCCTTATTGCAAGTGAAGCAAACATGCCAGTCCAGATTCGCTCAACGGTTGCAGAACCTGCGCCTGCGGCGAAAGAAGAAGAAAAAGCTCCAGAGCCCTCTAAGACGCTACTAACAATGAGCTTCGACGATCCTGCTTCTCCCGGAGAGAAGCTGTCTCTCGATGAACTATCCCTGACAGACCTTGAGGCTGCCAAGAAACACCTTGAAAAGCGATTGAAAGATATCACAGAGGCTATAGCTGCCGGCGGAATCGCTGCAACAACCCCAGACGTGATTCAGGCCGATATCGACACTGTGGACGCCTGGATAGAGAAGAAGACGAAGGGGCCCGAGTTTGCCGACAAGGCACTTGTCGAGAGCCGCTACCCAGACAGCGACTTTAAGAACATCGACAGCGCAAAAGTAGACGCACTTACAAGCGGCGCCATCCTGAAGTTTACCGCTCCCCTCGCCCTCGACTCAGGGAGCAAAACCTTTAACATACCTGAAGGTGGCGTTGTGGCTATTACCGGAGCGATCAGCGGCGGTGGTAAAAGGCGACTGATATTTGAATACCTCGACGAAACAGGCGGATGGACAAAGCTCCCAACTGACAGCGGCGGCATGGCTGAGTTCACTATCGACGCCAACGATGACTTAACCCGAGTCGCTCAAGTGCGATCAACAGACACAGAACCAAACGATGCTGCAGTCGCCGAAAAGAAAGTTAAGTCAGCGGCAGAAATTAAAGCTGAAGTAAACCAAATAGTCAATATTGAGAATGATCAAAGGCTCTTCGTCAAGACGCACCCTTCTGAGCTCGCCGAAAACGACATGATTCGTACCGTTGACGCTGCTGGCAACCTAACTGGACAACTTTATCGAGTCACCGAACCACCATTTCAAACTGTAGACAATAAGTGGTTAGTACCAGTCAGTCGCTTCAACCCCGATACGGCAGAATGGGATCCTCAGCAATCACTCTATGATACCGACCTCAATAGAGTGGAACGACGCATCCATGAAGACGAAAAGACGACCGCCCTCCAAGACATGGAAGCAGCTTATCCTTTGGCTTCCTTTGAGCCGATGGGCTCGCGCAATGTGCGAGAGCTTCCAGCTGGGACAATGCTCTATGCTCCAGCCATAAAGGCGTACTTCCGTCTCCGGCAGCACAATGTCGATACCGACAAGGCGCTTATCGATGTTCTCTATACCGATGGGGCAAGAGCCGGCCGCTGGCTTCCTCGCTTCCATGAGCCCTATAACTCACTAGACACGACGCTGGTACATTCCGAATCTGAGGCGTCCGCCAAACTTGCCGATCCAGAATCACCGGATTTTCTCTACCCTGACCCAACAGTTATTGAAAGAGCTCGATTCAAGAAGCTGGAGAGTATCGATGAAATCGTGCCTGGCTCCCTTGTTCTTGGATCTACCGATATCGCTCAGTCCAATCCGACCGATCGTTACTGGACGGTCATGAGCAAGGTTCCAGGTAGCTCAGCTAGATGGCCCTATGCCGCTAATTCGTGGAAATCAGACACGAGCAGCTGGGAAAAGGGAGCGATTTGGCAGCTGGACACAGATAACAAATATATCCTTCTCCCCGAAGCACCGTCCCCCGAACCAGCTCCAGGTTCAACCGAAGCCTACCCTGACACAAAGTTTGAAGCCTTTACCAACTTTGAAGAAATCAAACGCATGGTAGATGCGGGCAAGGAAGTTGTTCTCCAGACGACCCTCCCGCCAATCAAGCGGCTGAAAGTAACCGAGCCAAGAGGCAAGAACTGGAAAACCAAGGAGATTGATGCCGAAGGCAAAGAGCTCAAGAACGGACAGACCATTGCCCAGACAAACGTCGAGAACGGTGCATATAAAATCTTTAACCCCGACCTCTAGGTAGCCATGAGTGCACAGGGCGAGCCAACAGGGCTACGACACAATCAGGAGAAGAATGAGCTCAAAGAACTATTTGAGCCACTTCGTGACGACTGGGAGCTGACCAGTGAAACCATAACCACGCTTGGTGAAGCCCTCAACCATTTTGCCACCGAGCGAGCCGTTCCCGACGATACTCAGGCTGAGGTCATGCAGAAACTTTGGCAACAGGTTGAGCAAGAGCTGGCTGAAGTTACTGCTACCGTTGAGAAGCTTGCCGCAGAGCACGCATCTCTTGCTGAATTTCTTGAAAAATGGGAATTAACCAGCGAAACCATAACCACGCTTGGCGAAGCCCTCAACCATTTTGCCACCGAGCGAGCTGTTCCCGACGATACTCAGGCTGAGGTCATGCAGAAACTTTGGCAACAGGTTGAGCGGTCGCTACAAGAAGTTACTATAGAGATCGGCGGCGCCGAAGCCGAGGAAACTCTCGAAGAACCTCCAGAGGCAAAGCGGCTGTATGCGGATGCCTATCCAGAACAGAACTTTGTGCGGCTCGAGAGCAGTATCGATAACCCGATAGACGAAAAGAGCGTCTTCCGAGGCATCGTTGGGAAAGAAGTCGCCCCCCGAATCCTTCACCCTATACCAATAGAAGGAACCATGAGCTTTGCCCTACTCACCCCCAACGAAGACGGGCATTGGCAATACTTCAGCCTCAATACATTAGGTCAGGTTGAGTTCGTTGACAATAAAAATCAGGCGATCAGTATGGGAGAACAGCAGCTCTTTGAAGAGTTCGATTCCTATGTGCCGAACTACGCACATAGGAAAGAAGTTCGCCGGATAATTCAGGAATATAGCGGCCAGCTGACGGCTCGAACTACAATTGGCAACCCAGAGGAGGGGCCTCAGCACTTAGAGGCAAGGTTTATTGATGCCAAGCTCGACACTCACCAAGTCAGTATAGCCATCAGCCAAGAAGCCTTAGTCCGAAACACCCCACATACCGAAGACCTGCGGGGCAACGTTGAGCTACTCGACGGAACGTCTGTTAATATCGACCGTATTATGGCGATTGTAGAGCCAACAAGCCAATCTCCGCTTTACGAGAAAAACTTTGAGGTGGATTCCTTGCACGTTGAGCCCGGAAATGTCGTCTCACCCGAAGAGAGCAAGCTTGAGGTGAGCCCAGACGAAGCAGCGCCCGAGCCAGTAGAAGATATTAACCAATTCGAGAGGCTTAACCCGAGCATCACCTTCATCAAGACAAGCGACATCCGCCCTGGAGATCTCATTGCGCTTCGCACCTCACCGTACACCTATGCGTGGGCCGAATCGGCCCCCGAGGAACAAGGCGGTCAACTCACCACAAAAGTACGAGAGCTCGATCGCACGACAGGGCAGTGGAATGAAACAGTGTGGGACAAAGGAAGAACTCTCAGGGCAGTCCGGAGGCTGCGCGAAGATGAGCAGCAAGCGTCTGTCCTTGCCGTTGAGAAGAAATATAACCACCTCGAACCGCTCGGCAGCAGATCAGCCGACACATTACTCTATGGATCCGTGCTCTACAACACGACAAGACAAGAATATTACTTAATATCGGAAATCGATAGCTTTGACGTCAAGGCTATGCGACTCCCCAAAGTAGGGCGCTTCGCGGGGACGTGGACGCTTGGTCAAACGATCAAGAAAGACGAATTAGCCTCCGAAGAGTGGCGGATTGATACCGAATCTGAGGCGCGATTAAAAACTATTTCGCCAAACTCACCCGAATTTCCGTATAGAGATATAGCCGATGCCGAGCCACTTTCCTACGTTCCAATAACCAACAATGCACAAGTTGAGCCCGGTATGCTCGTCCTTGGCTTTAGTAGTGCAGAAGATTTTGAAGAACAGGGCTTCTTTACACAGATAGGCGCGTGGATGGTTGTTGATAAGCGAGACGAGAAGCTGGACGACCGATGTTGTATTGCATCGGAGTATGTAGGGCCTAAAGAATGGGGCGGGCTATGGCCTGTGTCATTCTCCGTACCGAATCGTGAGGGTGTAGTCTACTATGCCGCTAAAGCAGATGTCCCCCCGAATCCAGAAGAAGTGAAGAAGCGGGCCGAGCGCGCTCTCCTCGAGAAGCACCAGGGTAGGATCAATGTAGCTGCCGAGAAGAATGGGAAATACCTGAGCGATACACCAGAGAATGCTGAGCTCCGTCTTGCTCTGGCCAAAGCGATTGACGCGCATGAAGACCTCGACACTTCTACATGGCTCCCAGTCTTGATGTACATGAAGGAAAACGGCCGTAATAGTGAGATCATGCAAAGCCTCTTGCTGACCTATCGAAACCTGAGCGATACCCGGGCTGGCCTGCGCGCCGATCGACGTGAACTCGCAGCGGCTAGCGTTGTCCTCTATCATGTCCGAAACGGCGGCGAAGGCGATCTCTCAGAATCAATTGTTAGTCAAGGAAGAGGCCTTATTGGGAAGCTGGTGGAGAGCGGTCAATTCGCCGAGCTCGACAAACCAGAGCTCCGCTACGAACCTGGGTCAGATGAGCGGCTCATCGCCAATCATGCTGAAGCCCTTACTCAAATGGCCGAGACAAGTAGTCAAAAAGTCGAGCTCGAGAAGCCATTTGTTAAGGTCGCTGTCAGTCTGGCCCTCGAAAGTGGCTTCAATCCGAAAAGCTTGGTGGCCTTTATTACGTTTGCTGCCAGCGAGCCATCGCCCGGACGCGAGACGGTTATTACCGTGCTCGATATCGCGAGAGCCACACTTGCCACAGTGCCGGCAGAAAAACGACAGAATATTCTCGAGCACTTTGCCGTTCTTAAGGATGCTCTAGCGCTGAAGTCGGTGGAGACTCTCCAAGGAGCGTACACCAACGAGCCAGGCACACCGCAGCTCCACTACATCGACACCCGGAAAATACTTCTTACACTCAGCCAGAACAAAAAATATGGCTACCTCCAAGGCTGGCTGGCCGAACAGGACAGGGTACGTGCTGCAGCCGACGAAGCGCAACGCCACGAGCAAGAGCAGCGGATTGCTGAACTTCCTAAGACTATTCTTGAGCCCAGCAGCTTTCACTCAATCGCCGAAGGAGAACAGATCGCTTTAAATGCCGGCGATATCCTCTATCACCCTCAGAGAAATCTCATGCTTAAGCTCGAAGAGCAGCACGTTACGGCCACCGGTATTGCAACCGGTCGCTGGAAGACCAAAACCTTGGCTCGTGGCGCAGCAGAAAAGGATGTCTTGGCGTTAGACAAGAATAAGCTCTTAGAGTATCAGGCGTACAACGGTACACTCGAAGATCTTCAGACTGAAACCACACTCCATATCGATGAGCTCTTCCCCAAGGAGAAGTTTGCCGAAACTATTACCGACACCACGCCGCTTGAAGCAACATACATCATTGGGCGCCACGAGGAAGAGACGCAAATCTTTCGCTTGATTCGTGAAGAGGAAAACGGACAGTGGGCTTGCGACGGCCTCAACTCGAGCTTCGGCATCTGGGAATCGGGCTGGGTCATCCCCCGTAGTGTCATGAGTCAGTTCAAGATTTTCCGCTCTGCACCATCGGATGAAAATCCAGACGCTAGTAACGGCCCCGCGGGACCCGGTCCTAGTGAGATAAAACCAAGCGACGAAACTCAAACAACCATCGATGAGCCAAGCTCCTTCCGCGAGATGACAGAGCGCTATGCTGCCGTTATCGACAGGATCCGTGAAGCCGCCGCAACAAATCAAGAGCTCAGTAACGGCCTAGACAGCACGGACCGACTCTACTACGCTGTCTGCGCCAGCTGCCGAGGCTATTCCGCTGAGGCAATAGGGAGATCAATCGAACATGTCCACGTTGCAACAGACAGGGATCCTGAGCCCTTAAGAGTCGAACGGGTCAAAGAGATGTTGGCAATCGCTGATGCCATCCGGGAGATACTTGAGGAGAACACCGACTTTAGCGCCATGACAACACCTTATGAGGCCGGCTGGGATATCCCCGATAGAGCACTATTTTACGCTTCTAACGCCAACTGGGACAAAGTAGTCTCAGTTCAAGACAAGGCAGTAGAAAATACCGGCCGCGAAGCGCGCTACACCCTCCAGCTCCTCAACCAAGGCCACTTTAAGAATACGCCGATCGAGAAGCACTATCTCGACTTTATGAGAGACGGCGGCACCCGCGAAGGCTACCTAGCAGACCTCACCTCTCGCCGAGAGAATGGTCTCCTTGGCCCACGATTTGCTCGCCTGGTGCTTGAGAAGCTTCATGCACCGTTGCCCGCAGCAACAGTCGAAGGGTGGACCATTGAACCCGTTGAAACGCTACGAGAGCAGCATTCAAAACTGATCGAGGCACTGCACGGCACATATCCAGATCTCCAAGACCCATTGGTAGAAGAGGCCTTGCTGCGCCAGTTGAGCCCAGGAGAGAACCTTAATTATGCTGACTCTATAGCCACACTGAAAGACTATCTCTACTACGTCAAAAGAGAGCGTCCATCCTCAGATGATCTGGTACGTCACAAGCATATGGCCGATGCATTCCGTCACATGTCAGCCTATGGGATTCGCTCATCTGCCGAAGCCTATGCGAAAATAATTTCCGGCTGGGACAACCCGTTGCGAATTGGTAGACGCCTCCAGGTACAACGGGCTAAATACCACCCACCTACCAACAGCCAGATCGACCAAAATCCTGATTTGGCCATCGAGCAGTGGATTCGCAATGAAGACTGGCGAGCCGTTGGGCTGTTGCATCAGCTCCACTACCCCGAACCAGTTGAGCCCTCGCCCACCGTTGCCCTGCCTAAACAACTCGAGAAAATTAATCCTCCAACCCTCAACGCTGGCTTGCTCAAGCCGATCGACGGGATACCAGCCGTTGGGTCGATCGCCCGTATACCAGGGCCGGACAAGTATGGCCATCTGGACCTGGGCCTTGCCCAGCGAGACGATGAGGGGCGGGGCTGGTACGCTTTTCCCTACCTCAGACACCAAAAGAAATGGGCACAGGATGCGGAGTGGTTCCCCGATGAAGCGCTTATTGGCAACGGTGTAGAGTTTGGCATTATCGAGACTGAAGCCCTTGAGACGCAGCCGACCTACCCCGAGCTTGAGAATGTGGAGCCGGTCCAGCCGCTGTTCAAGTCAGACTACTTTCAAGAAGTCGAGGTTAATAACCTCCACGAAGGCCTCACTAATCGGCAGTTAGGCGAGGGGCTTATCTTAGCCACGACACAAGGCACCGAGCTCTCGATCTGGCGCGTTGAAGAAATTGACTATAACAAGGAGTACGATGTATTTTATCTCCGCTCACGACTTTTGGACGCTTATGGCAGGCCCCATTATAGCGCAAGTGAATCGTTAGTTGTTACCAAGACTGCATCGCCGCAGCTGCCGTACTATCGTCTCTATAGCGATCCATCAAACTCAGAGAAGCACAGCATAGGCACTGAAGAGTTAGCCGACTACGAGGCACAGCAAGTTACTGAGATCCTTGATAAACATCTCGATCACTATGCCCTAGCCCTCCAGATTCCAAAGAATACTTTCATAACTCCAGGCGGCGACAAAGACCTTGGCTCCAGCGAAGAGGCTGATGACACTCCTGCGCAGCTGACGTTGCGGCTAAGCAATACACCCAACAGTATTCGCAAGGGCTACGTTAACGAGCTCTATAGTGATCCGGACATGGGACAGTTCTTCGACACCTCTCCGGCCATCTACGGACCTATTAATAAGACATTGCGCGATATGGTACGACAAGACGAACAAGAGCACCTCAACGAAGAGCAGCTCCTTCGCCGGGCTAAAGTCGTAATCGCCAAAGATCCACTGAGTCCCGACTCTAATATGCGAATATTGCAAATCCAGTTCACCTCTTCACAACTCAGCTCAGTAGGCAGGCCGACGCCAACCCGGCTTGTCCTTGCTCTACCGTCCTCACAGGCAGAATATCTCTACCTCTACCTCAGGCGACATCGTTACAACGACGAGCATCAAGCCGCCGAGTCGATACGAAAAGTCCTGGGAGCGCTTGATAAGCATCTACCGAAGGTTGCGCCAGTCTATCAAGATACCGTAATTCGGACCGGCAGCACGTACGATCTACCAAGCGAAGACGAGCTGCATATAACTAGCAGAAAATGACGATCAAAGCTTGTATCACATTTAGTCAGCACGTATACTAAAGCTATCAAGGGAGGAATATGGACTCAACAGATAGTAACGGCTCGCAGCCGTTTGACCCAGAGCAGCTCCGCGAACAATATAGTTACTACGCTAAACGACTCCTAGAGGATTTGGGGCTCAGTAGTGTCGGCCAGCCCCAGCGCGGCAAACTGCTCGCTGCCATCGAGACCTATGTACAGCAGGTCATACTTAACACCTTGCTTGAGAATGTTAGTGAGGATGCACTTAAAGAAGCCGAAAAGATGCTCGATCAGGATGCGCCTCGAGAACAAGTTGTTGCCTACCTTCTCGTTTCAACCCCAGACATCGAGCTGTTCGTCGCTGAAGCGCTTATGGAGAGTTACGCTCGCATGGTCGACGAATCAAAACAGTTAGCTGAAGCGATCACTGCAAAATCAAGCGAAACACAAAAACCATCAGAAAGCACGAACTCGCCAGCTGGAACCAATTAGCACAACGACCGCACACATCTCCTAAAGGCTCCTCGTTGAGCCTTTAGTTGTATGGTATAATACGGACATACAATAAGGTGGGGACACGATGCAGTACAAGGTACCGCAGCATATTGATGAGGAAGATAAGATCCTCGGCCCATTAACGTTTGTCAATTTCATCTACCTGCTCGTTGGCGGGGCGTTGATCTTGTTTAGTTTTGTGCTGTTTGATTTTGCACTCTTTATCGTTCTCGCCATCCCCATTGCACTCTTTTCGCTCGCGTTTGCTCTAGTAAAGGTTCAGGACCAGCCCTTTAGCCACTTTTTTGTTTCGCTCCTGCTCTTCTTGAAGCAACCAAAGAAGCGGGTTTGGCATGATCTTGAAGAGGAAGAAGACCGAACGGCTAGCCAGTACCTCACCTTGCTCGCTGAACGTGAGGCTAAAGAAACAAAAAAACACGGAGCTTCGCCAGCTCCAGTAATACCACAAACAGCCCCTGCCCTAACCCCCGAAACACCCCGCACCTACCCCTCTAAGCCGGCGCGTAAAGTTACGGTTACGTTAGGAGGCACCTAATGCTCAGAGCACCGGCTACGCAACACTACCTCAATATTGCCGACATCCGAGACAACTGCCTCATTCTCCGCAACGGCGAGGTACGTCAAATCTTAACGGTCACCGCGCTCAACTTTGCCCTGAAAAGCGAACAAGAGCAGGCAGCGATTATTTACCAGTACCAGGCGTTTTTGAACTCCCTCCAGTTTCCTATTCAGGTTGTTGTACAGTCACGCCAGCTTGATCTCACCGCCTATCTCACCAAACTTAAAGAAAAGGCCGATCAGACCGCAAATACCGCGCTGAAGGCGCAGATGCTCGACTACCTCGAGTTTATTACTCGGCTCATCGCGCTTGGCAATATCATGGAAAAACGCTTTTTCGTCATTATACCGTATGCTACAGCAGCAGCTCGAACTCGAAGTCTGTTTGGCCAGCTCTTTAAAGAGCAGACGGTCACCGTTGGCGACCCCGAGTTTCAATCTGCCAAAGCCAAACTTGCCGAACGAGCTGAGTCAATTCGCCAAGGCCTCGCCGGCATTGGGCTCGAAGTAACGATTGCCAGCAAGGAAGAGGTGGCGAAGATGTTGTATCAAACGTATAACCCCATTGAGACCGGAGAGGTATCGATTAGCCCCCTACCATCATGAGCAACCCTACCGAAAAACAAGAGAAGAACCGTGGGCCAAAAAACAGCCCTATTGCCAGCGCTATCAATGCAATTGCGCCTGCTTCTTTCGTGGTAACCGCCGACCACATCGAGCTCGACAATCTTTACGCAAAAACCTTATTTGTCTATACCTATCCTCACTTCCTCGAAACCAACTGGATCTATCCGCTCATCAATCTCGATGTCCCGATGGACGTCTCGTTCTTTATCTATCCTATCGATAGCAATAGCCTTCTTCCACAGCTTCGCCGAAAAGTGACGCAATTGCACGCTAGTTACAGCATCGAGCAGGACAAGGGGCTGGTCCGTAACCCAGAGCTTGAGGCCGCCATAACCGACATCGAGCAGCTTCGCGATACGCTTGTTCGCGGCGAAGCCCGGCTATTCCACTTCGGGCTTTACGTCACCGTCTATGGCAAGACTACCGAGGCCTTATCGGCGAGCATTAAGCAGATTGAGTCCTACTTAAATGGAGCGCTCATCTATACCAAGCAGGCCTTTCTCCAGATGGAGCAAGGGTTTAATTCAACCATGCCGATTGGCACCGACGAGCTATCGATCACTCGAAATCTCGATACGGGGTCGCTCTCAACCACCTTCCCATTCACCTCTTCGTCACTCACCTCCAATGAGGGCATCTTATACGGCGTTAACCGCCACAATAATTCGCTTGTACTTTTCGATCGCTTTAACCTAGAGAATGCCAATTCGCTCATCTTAGGCAAGGCTGGTTCAGGAAAAAGCTACCTAGTGAAGCTTGAGATCCTCCGTACCTTGATGCTGGGCACCGACGTTATCGTTATTGACCCAGAGAACGAGTATCGCGCCTTAGCCGAAACGTTGGGTGGGACCTATCTCAACTTCTCGATCAACTCACAAACCCGCATTAATCCGCTCGATCTACCGCCACCATACGAAGGCGAAACTGGTGAGGATATTTTGCGCACTGCCATCGTCACCGCTCGCAACCTCATCTCCTTGATGGTCAACGGTCTGTCTCCCGAAGAAGATGCGGTCTTAGACAAGGTGCTTCTCGCCGTTTATGCCCAAAAAGGCATCACAATTGAGATTGGGACCCACAGCAACCCGCCCCCACTCTTATCCGATGTCGTAGCGTCCCTCAAGCAATCGCCCGGCATGGAGAAGCTGGCTGCCAGACTTGGCCGATACACCGAAGGAACGTTAGCCGGCCTATTTAGCCAGCCAACCAACATCGATCTGCAAAATGGGTTTCTTGTTTTTTCAATCCGCGATCTCGAAGAGCAGCTTCGACCGATTGGGAGTTACATGATTCTCTCGTTCGTCTGGAATACGATTCGTCACGAGCTTCGCAAGCGCGTCTTGGTAATTGATGAGGCATGGATCCTCCTCCAGCATGAAGACTCGGCCGCCTATCTTTACTCGTTTGCCAAGCGAGCCCGGAAATACTATCTTGGCATGACTACGTTGAGCCAAGATGTTGAAGATTTCCTGGATTCAAAATATGGCCGGTCAATCATCAACAACACGTCGCTGCAGATCCTCCTCAAACAATCCACCTCGGCGATTGACCGCGTCGCTGAGGCATTCAATCTCACTGAAGGTGAGAAGCTCCTCCTCCTTGAGTCAGACATCGGCGATGGATTGTTCTTTGCCGGGCAGAACCATGTGGCCATTAAAGTCATCGGCTCAGGGGTTGAAGACCAGCTTATTACGACCAATCCTCAAGAGATTTTAGCCGAGCGAGCTATCGCCGAACAGGAAGCAGCTGAAACCGGAACTCCGCCCCCACCAAGCGCAACACAAGGGTAGGCCGTTATGGGTAAGCTTGT
Source organism: uncultured Candidatus Berkelbacteria bacterium (assembly GCA_966250865.1). Lineage (GTDB taxonomy): Bacteria > Patescibacteriota > UBA1384 > CAYGGE01 > CAYGGE01 > CAYGGE01. The sequence goes on along the minus strand of CBINIT010000005.1, from coordinate 7,307 downwards.
CATCGGACTGGCCATCGTTATTACCATTCTTATCGCTGGGGCAGTAACTGCTGGCCCTCTTTTTACCGGCACTGGAGGCCAAGGCGAAACGCCAGGCGGAGCCTCAGGGGGTAGGGCGGTAGCAGCCGCTGGCAGCCGCTGGCTTGTCGTACGGCTCCCCCCGAGCTGGAAGCAATTTTATACCGACGAGCTCTTTGAAGAGCTCCGAAAAACCATGCAAGAGATGGTAGACCGATACAAACTGCCGGCTGACGAGTTCATGGCGCTCATCAACTGGGAATCGAGCGGCAACCCTAATGCGGCTAATCGCTCCGGCGCCCTCGGCCTTGGCCAGTTTATGCCGGACACCGCTGCCGCCTATAACGAGTTTGGACCAGGAGATGCTGAGGAGCGGGCTAGAAATCGAACGAACCCGATCATGGCGCTGCGCGCGGCGGCCCGAAAGCTTGGCACTGACCGCAATAATAACTTCGGCGAAGACTGGGGCACCTTGCAGCCCGCTTATCTCGGCCCTCGGCCGTGGCCTGCCGATGGCAAAAATCGTCGGGGCAGAGCAATTAGTGCCTACAACTCAGGAGAGACTGAGGCGCACTACCGAGAGAAAGTTCTCGGGGTCGCTGAAGACTACTTGGCTAAAGGCTACGTTGTTCGCGTAAGCGAAGAAAGCGCCGCCGAACAGCTTCCAGCCAACACCGGAGAGCTCAGTCCGTCAAACATTAAATCAGTAAGCGCTCCTTTTCTTGATTTGCCGTATGGACGAAAGGCCAAACTTCGCTACGAAAGCGTACAATGCCTCGACTGCCAGACGCTGATCGAACGAACCTTTGCCGAGATCCTTACCCCACACTTTGGAAGCCTGAGCGCTGCGGTCGACTACCTCCTCAAAGGCGCCGATCCGCAGAATCATCTCCCTAAAGCTGGACGAATCCAAACACCTATTCCCGGCTGGCTCTACGAGCCCTATGGCTGGCCAGCGAGAGAGATCACTGCCTCAGTGGCCGCTCAGTCAGGCATCACCCCCCGACAAGTCCATTGGGTTGACTTTAGCGGTGGACTCGGCGACGTGGACCTACCGATCATTTCCTGGTCAGATGTTCCGAAAATTAGGGCCGAAGCAATCGACGGCACGATCGTAGCGTTTGTAAGCAGCACACTCAGTAACGGCGTACGGCACGTTGGCTTCCTTTTTAACAATGACGGTGAGGTACTGCTTCGTCACGCCTCTTCCCCATCGCGCGGCATCCTCGACGAGTCATTAGCCAAGCGCGTCCCCCAAGTCGATCGGTATAGCGGCGTTATCATCCTGCAGCCAGACATTAGTAAGCTTAAACGGTAGGTTATGCAAAAAGCACTTCGTTTTATTCAGCGGTTTCAGTACCCACTTATTTTAGGGGTGGTTGTCTTAGGCCTCTTTATCAGTATGCTCAATCGATCGAGACATCCTAGCCCCTCGAGTTCACTACCCCTAGCCACACCAAGTTTTACCGCTGCGGCATCGCCTGAAGCTGTACCATCGGTAGCCGCTTCTCCCTCTCCTGTGGCGCAAGAAAGTCCTCGTCCCATAGCCAGCTCTAGCCCCCAAGGAGAAGATTCGCTCATTCTCGCAAGTGCCAATTTCGTGAGTCTCGACACGGCTACCCAGACGCTCTACTACCTCGATCCAACCACTAGAGAGCTCCTTCGAACCGATCTAAGTACTGGCGAGACAACGAGCCTGGCAACTATTCCAGCCTCTACCGAGCACCTTGTCTGGTCGCCAGATCACGCCAAGGCCATTCTCATCGCCCGAAACTGGCAAGACGAAAACAATACCAACGCACTCCACGACCCACAGGAAAAGGATACGGCCTTTGTTAAAGCACTTTTTGATATCGCAGAAGACAAGATAAGCCATCTCAACGCCAATATTCGAGCTATTACTTTCCTCGGCAAGAACAGCATCATCTATCAGTACATGGACCGCACATTTAACAATCTTTCAATCGCTCGCCACGACGGAACCCGCTGGAAGAACATTGCTACCTTAAAAGAAGGGGCTGAGATAACTCGTTCAGGTGACACTGCTCTCGTCAAAGAGGTATCGAGCAACGTTGTTACTCGATACAACGAACAAGGCGAGACAATCGCTACCTACACTGTACCCGGAGACCTCTACCTGAGTCGAAGTACGTGGCTAGCCGGAGAGGAAACAGCAGTCTACTGGACTAAAAGCGGTAACCATACAAAGATAAGGCTTTACAAGTCCGGCAAGGCGAGCGACATCGCGACGCTCAATGTAAAAAGCGAAGATTTAACGATTTTGTGGGATAATAAGAATAGTAGTCTATACACCGTCACACTCGACGGGCTAACTAAGCTCAACGTTACGGTAAAACCATGACACGCCTCTATCTTTCACTTATTTTAGCGCTCGCCATCTTAGCCCTCGCTGGCTTTGTCTTTTGGCGCTATTTCTATCTCGATGTGCTGGTGCTCGATATTATTCCGACAGAGGCAACGGTGACGGTTAACGGAACGCCCGTCGCCGACCGAACCCTCCACTTAAAGCAGGGTTCATACCAACTAGTGATTAGCGCTCCCGGCTATCGAAGCCAGTCGTTTAGTTACAGCGCCCGACTCGGAGGTCACACGACAAAACGAGTTGAGCTCGTTTCGCTCCCTAAGCCACAAAAAGTCATCGATAGCGCCATGCACTCGTTGCGCACCAACGCGGATCATAGCATACTGTATTTCGCCCAAGACGACACACTCTATCGCCTGAACCTCACCGAAGCCGGTCAGCCCGCAGAGCCAATCACGCCAAAACTCAACGGTATACGTCGCGTCGACTGGGCGCCCGACTTTAGCTTAGCCATTCTCTATAGACAAAATGGCGAGGTCGGCGTCTACGACTTTAACCGATATGATCTTCTTAATCAAAGCTATAAAGCAATGACCCAGCCTGTCACCGATACTGCCTGGGACGTAAGCGGCACAAGCTTCTACTACCTCACCAAACTTCCCGACGGAATCAGCCTTTTGGTGCAGGCCGATCGAAGCGGCAATGACCTCGTTCGCTACGATCACCTTGGGATTCCTGCTAATCGCAAGGTAAGGTTGGTTCAAGGCCCCACCAATGAGGTAATGATAACTGGAGCAGACCCAGCAGTACCAGACGACATCATCAGTAGCAACAACCATACTCGAACTGTTATTCCGATCACTACCAGCCAAAATGCCTATGATCCCGTCTTTTCAGACGATAAGAAGCAGCTCGCGTTTCGGGAGAACGGTGAGCTTGTCATGGCCACCCATGAAGGGAAGGATCGTCGTAATACCAATATTCGCCCGAACGGAGAAACCTATGCCTTCGGACCATCAAAACTTTTCGTCCTTACACCGAACCAGCTATCGGCAGTTGACCGAACTACGGGAGCGCTCACGACACTTGATGTCTATGCACCTGACGACACAATAACCTCGCTGTTCGTAAGCACCGACGAGAAGACGGTCTACTACCTCTACCAAGGTACGCTCTTCTCGCTACCCGTTAATCAATAAGGAGAGTTATGGCCACCACGCCTCCATCCTCTCCTTCAAAGAAAAAACGTGATCAATTTCCTGTACTCACCAAGTTTGAGCAGGAAGGTAAGATTGCTCGTCTTAAGGCCCAAGAGCTTGAGGAGAAGCGAGAGCTAGTCAGGTCAGCTCGAAACCGCGCTGACCAGTTTCTTCGACTTAGTCAACAAGTCAAGGAAGAAAAAGAAGAGCGGCCAAGCGAGATAGATCCCGCCGGAGTGCGGCAAATCTTTTCAGACGAGGAGCAGCCTGAGCAACGAGACAATAGGCCGTCAGCATCCAATCCGATTAGAGATGCCGCTGCAAAAGCAGCGCGTGACCAGGCCCAAAAGGTTGTCGGCAACGCAGCGAAGCAAGTTGGCCGACGAGCGCTTCAGGCCGTTTCTCGTCAGGCGATTGCCGCCGCCGCTAAAGCGCTTCTGGCCAACCCCTACTTTTGGGCTGTGGTAGCGGTTATCGGTATTGCCGTGCTGATTATAGCCCTCATCTTTGCGGTCAGTTTAGGCGCGACCAGCGCCAACCCCGCGACTACCGGAACAAGCATGCAACAACCTATCAACCCTGGTTCTGCCGTACTTGAAGGCGTCTTAGCAGGAAGTAGCAGCTCATCGATTAGTAGCACCCGTAAGTTTTTAGCCGAGATCGGCAAACTCAAAGAGCGACTAGCTGACAATGGTGACGCAACAGCAATCCTTGGTCGCATGGAGACAGCCGCCCAAGCAATTATTAGTAACCCGAAAGACAAAGCGCAAGTTGCCGAGCAAAAGGCTATCATCCGCACCGAGGCGACGGCCTTTGTAAAGCTCAACATTCTGAGTCCCGGGGAGAGAATTGCCATTGTGGCACTATCAAGAGTCGGCGATCCAACGAGCGCGTACTATGCACCCAACCCACGATTAGCCTGTGCTTCTTTTGTCGGGAAAGTCATCCGAGAAGCAGGGGCCGTTCCCAATACCTGCTCGGCCGCAGCGCACACACTATCAAAACAAATTGAAGATGCTGGAGCCGTACGGATCTTGCCGCCAGCCGGCGAATCAGTGAGTGGAACGCCTGGCGTTGAACTGTCTCAAGACAACCTCAATCAGCTCAAGCCAGGAGATCTGATCTTCTTCCGTACAAGTAGTAGCGGCACCTATGGACACACGGGTATTTACATTGCCAATGGCGAGATGGCCGACACGAGCTCAGGAGAACAAGTGGTGAAACGACGCTCTGTTAGCCAATTAGTCGGGCCAGGTCGCAATTACCAACTTATTAGCGCCTATCGATTCGAGAAATAGCTATGCCAACATCCTTCTTACAAATTACGAGACAGCAGTTGCGAGCCGTTCTTACCGCTGGCCTCGTGAGCGCACTCTCACTCACCGCACCACTCTCAGCCCTCGGCCAAGCCGATGACATTGAAGAAAGCCTCGAGCCAGCCAGTACAGCAGTCGATGACTCATTGATCAGCAGCTTCGCTAGACTTTTAGATGAAGGTCGAGCTGCAAGCGAATCGCCCGATATTCCATCGATCGTTCTTAATCAGGCGGACATAAAAGACTGGAAAGACCTCGATCGAAAGGACCTCTCACTCTACGACAAACGGATCATGACCCAGCTTCTCCCCGCCCTCGTCAGCGAAGATGGGCCTGGTTTTGACCAAGTCATCGTGGACCGAGTCCGTCGAGGCTATACCGACGACACCACTAAGGCAAGTCGAAAGTTCCCTGACACCACCGTGACCAGCCAACATTATTATGGAAAGGCAGTTTCTCTCGCCTCCCTTGGTACCATCCTTTGCGATACCGACAGCCTCTTTGCTCGAAACCTCGCCGCCCGAAAGCCAGTGTGGGTACAGTGGCAAACTGGCGAGCAGGACGAGCTCGTTCGTCGATGGCCATTGGCCAGAAGTTTTGACGCGCTCGCTAAACAAATCTTCTGGCTAGAAGGACGAGCCATCACCAGCTCACCGATTGCTGTAGACAGCTGGGATGGGTTTCTTCAAGCATTAGCCAAGAGTGAGCTGGAAGAACGATTTGGTATCATTCCCGGAACGCTCACAGCAACTCCCCTCGACTCACTCAGCAAAACACTTGCCAAGGAGCGACTAGCTGCGCTTCTCGGTCTACCCAATCTCCCAGAAGTCGATTCGCGAGCTGAGTTCTATGAATCAATAGGCCGTCGCCAATTAGAGAGTGAGCTTAACCTCCCTCGCTACTCATTTGAGGGCGCTACGTGGAATGCCATCTACCGAACTATTGGACAGCGGGTGCTCGAAAAAGAGCTAGGGCTACCAGATAGACCACTTTCAACTACCGTAACCAGTGAAAACAGTGGAGATACGGCGTTAAGCTTTGGCGGCGAGGCACGATTTGCCGAATTGGTTGAAGCACTGAAAGAGAGACAGAGCTACTATAGCGACCTAACAACGGCCCTTAATCTTCCAACTCAAGACTATCTCCCCACTACTGAAGGACTGGGTTTCGCCGATCGCCTACTGTTAGGCGATACTGATGCCTTTACCACCCTTGGTGCCTATTATCTTGCCGATAGTTTGGAGTTATCGCCCGACGACACAAAACTCTTAATCACCAACTTAGAGGCTGAAAAAGCAAGCAGTGAGCGGGTTATTGATCTCAAGACAGCTCGACCAATCAATCCTAGGCTAGCCCCTGACAAGCTTTTCAGCTTAGACGTCCAAAATCATCCTGCGGTATTCGAGGCTTTGGGGCGACAGTTTAATCAAACAATTACCGATCGACTCCCCCGCATCAACGAAGACGTTCTTCTTGCCATCACTCAAAAGAATGTCGTGCCCAACTTCTCATCATTCCTGGGCATACTCACGAATAAGGCAAGCCGTGAGGCACTCATTACTAAACTTACTAAAGCCACACTTGGCGATGCAAACTACCCCTCAGCCATAACCGAAGTTCAACTTACCAACCGAGGCCGTCAACTTTTTGCCGATGCATCGGGAGTCAGCACGGAAACGCTTCGCCAGCTTGAAGAAGGCACTGCAGCTAATGACACCAAAGAGGCAACGCTCGACGCTATTGCCAACGCCATGAACTGGCCGACGAGTGGCGACAGTACCCGTACCGTTGACCGAAGCCTTGTCCGTGATCTTATTGAGTCATCCAATAAACCCCTTGCTCCTAACGCCCGTAAAGCGCTAACCCAACGAGTTCTGGAAGCGGGCGCCCGTCAGCTCTGGTTTCTCCTCGGCCTTCCCGACAGCCTCCATGTCACACTTAATAACTATTTCTTTCAAAGCAGTTCGATCGATGGCATAGAAACCATCCCCACCCCAACCCCAGAGAGCGAGGCACAAGGCAACGAGGATGACGAAGAGGGTGAGTCCATCCCCGACGACTTCTTCGCCTCAGCTGAAGCCGAACTCCCTACCATCAAACAGATGGGTCAGATTACTGCTATTCCCGAACGAGACATCACCTTCTTCTTTACGGGACAGATGCGACCGGCGATGATTCGAGCGACAGCAGGCCTCCTCGCCCGAGATCTCAGCGAAGAAAGTACGGTAACCCCCACTAAGGTAAGCCAGTTCCTCGATAATCCTGATATTTCGTTGGGAGATCAGATTATCACGCAAACAGAAAATTCATTCCTCCGACCAGAGTTTATTGAGGAATCAAAAAAAGCGATTGTTGCCAATAATGCCTATGGCCTCTGGGATAGCTTCCAACGAGAGATGGTCTATCAGTGGAACATGGAGTGCCCCGACAAGCAAACAGCCGCCAAAGAGG
>CBINIT010000004.1:0-48613 GCA_966250865.1 uncultured Candidatus Berkelbacteria bacterium | reverse complement strand
GTTGCCAGTCTAAATGACACGGATCGTATTTTTTCGGCTAATTACTCTTGTCCGGTCTGCGGCTACTCATTCTCCGAGATCAATCCACGTCTTTTCTCATTTAATAGTCCTCAAGGCGCATGTGAGACGTGTCACGGTCTTGGTACTATTGCGGAATTTGATCCTGCCCTGATTGTCCCAGACAATACACTCTCGATTATGCAAGGGGCAGTAATGCCGTCAAACTATATTGCAGGAAAGAATAACTACTACTCTGCGATTATCAATTCAGTTTGTGATCACTATAATATTCGACAAGATGTACGAGTCAAAGATCTGAGTGAATCAGATCTCAATACACTCTTGTACGGTCGAGGTCGCGACAAGATTCGCATTCGCTTCTTCTCATCAGGTCGAGCCAGTCACTTCTCCATCTGGTTCGATGGACTCATTAATTTAATGAAGCGAAGGTACGACGCTACTGAAAGTGACAATGTCCGCGAAGAGCTCTCGCAATACATTACCCACCGCCCTTGTAGCGAATGCCAAGGCGACCGGCTTAAGCCAGAAGCTTTGGCCGTCCGTGTTGGTCATGACAACGGCTTAAATATTTCTGCGCTCTCGAAGCTTTCCGTAGAGAAGGCTCACGCTTTCTTTGACAAACTAAAACTCGATGAACGAGAGATGCTGATTGCTGAACGTATCTTGAATGAGATCCGTAGTCGACTGTCTTTCCTTGTGAATGTAGGGTTAAATTACCTCTCGTTGAACCGTTCGGCTGGGACCCTGTCTGGAGGAGAGGCACAGCGTATTCGCCTGGCAAGTCAAATTGGCTCGGGTTTGACTGGTGTGCTGTATGTTTTGGACGAACCAACGATCGGCCTACATCAACGCGACAATCAACGGCTTCTGGAAACCCTTATTCATCTCCGCAAGCTTGGCAACTCAGTCATCGTTGTTGAACACGACGAAGATACTATTTGGGCAGCTGATCACCTTGTCGACATCGGACCAGGTGCTGGCGTACACGGTGGAAAGGTCGTAGCCGAAGGCAACCTTGAAACGTTCATGAAGAGTGAGCAGTCCCAAACCGCTGCCTACCTTCGGGGCGATAAATATATAAAGATGCCGACAAAGCGCCGCCAACCAACCGATCGACTCCTTACTATTATTGGCGCGGCTGAAAACAACCTCAAAAACCTCAATGTCTCATTCCCATTAGGACTCTTTGTCGCCGTAACTGGCGTGTCAGGATCCGGTAAGTCTACACTGGTTAACGACATCCTCTACAAGGCTGTCAGTCAAAAACTACTCCGACGTCTTGAACGACCAGGAAAGCACAAAGAGATTCAAGGGCTGCAACACATCGATAAGATTGTCGCTATTGATCAAGCGCCAATTGGCCGAACACCTCGCTCGAATCCCGCAACCTATACAGGCATCTTTACGCCCATTCGCGAACTGTTTGCCGCAACTCCTGAAGCAAAGGTACGTGGCTATCGACCGGGTCGCTTTAGCTTCAATGTCGCCGGCGGTCGGTGCGAAGCCTGTCAGGGCAACGGTACCGTTACTATTGAAATGCATTTCCTGCCCGATATCGAGATTCCTTGTGAGGTCTGTAAGGGGAAGCGCTATAACCGTGAAACGCTCGAGGTAACGTATAACACCAAGAATATCTTTGAGATTCTCTCGCTCACCGTTGAAGAAGCGCTTCACTTCTTTAAAGATATCCCTCAAATCGCCGATAAGATGCAGACGCTTGTCGATGTTGGTCTTGGCTATGTTCAACTCGGTCAGTCAGCCACTACTCTTTCTGGCGGGGAGGCGCAACGGGTTAAGCTCGCCTCAGAACTTTCAAAGCGCGATACAGGCCGCACCCTCTACCTGCTTGATGAGCCGACGACTGGTCTCCACTTTGCTGATATCGACAAGCTTCTTGGTGTTCTTGATCGCTTAGTAGGCAAAGGCAATACGATTGTGGTTATTGAACATAATCTTGATGTTATTAAGACTGCAGACTACGTTATCGACCTTGGGCCTGAGGGCGGCGACAACGGAGGCAAACTCCTGGTCGCCGGAACCCCCGAAGAGGTAGCGAATCACAAAGACTCGCATACTGGTAAATATTTGGCGCAGGTTCTTGAAGACTACAAAAAGAAACATCAGCCTATCGATAAGAAAGCTAATGCACCAAAGAATGCGAGCCTCTATTCGGTAAAACAAAAGATTTAAGATGAAGACCTTGCACCTGCAAGGAGGGGAAATAGTGACCAGAAAGAAGATTTGGCAATCGATGCCCGACGAGCCCGGCGTGTACCTCATGAAAGATGAGTCGGGTACTATTATCTATGTTGGGAAAGCAACCTCGCTTAAGAACCGTGTAAGTAGTTACTTTACCGGCAAAAAGGAGGGTAAAACCGCTGAGCTCGTCACTCATATTCAGGATATTAGTTTCCATACGACCGATTCGGCACTAGAGGCCTTGTTCTTAGAGGCAAATCTAATTCGAAAGTACAAGCCGTACTACAACATCAAAGGCCTCGACGATAAAAGCTTTCTTCACATTATTATTACGGATGATAAATATCCTCGCGTCATCCTTGCCCGCCCAACTGACGAAGACTTTGAGAAAGCAAAGTATGTCTTCGGCCCCTACCTCAATGCCCGAGCCGCTCGCGTTGCGATGGAAGTAGTCCGTCGCATGTTCCCCTACCGACACTACGTCGATCTGCCAAAACGGCCCTGTCTCCACTGTCAGATGACCGCTTACCCAGAAGTCTGCACCGCTGAACTGCCTCTGAAAGAGTACTTAAATATCATCAAACACCTCCGCCTCTTCTTGAGCGGTAATAAGGCTCAGGTCATCCGTCACCTAGAGCGACAGATGGAAAAATTAGCCAAAGAAGAACGGTTTGAAGAAGCTGGCAAAGTTCGAGATCGCATTACCGCTATTCGTCATATTGAGGATATCGCCCTTCTTTCGAGGAGGATTAATTTCTCTGGTACATTGTCCGAAGAGCAGGGTATTGTCCCACATCGTGTTGAGGCGTACGACATCTCAAACATCTCTGGCCAATACGCCGTCGGCAGTATGGTTGTCTTCACTGACGGTCAAGTTGATAAAAGCCAGTATCGCAAGTTTCGAATCCGCCAAAGTGAGAGGCCAAACGACTATGATATGATGCGCGAAGTCCTCCAGCGCCGCTTTCGTCACCACGAGTGGAGGTTTCCCGACCTAATTCTCGTTGACGGCGGCAAGGGTCAAGTAAGCATGGCCCAGCGAGTGCTTAAAGCGTATGAGCTATCAATTCCCGTTGTAGGGTTTGCCAAAGGGCCAACCCGTAAAGGTGAAACCCTCATCTGGACCGAACCCTTGAAGGGTGTAGACATGGAGCTCCTACGTGGTCTTCGCGATGAAGCTCACCGTTTTGCTCAGACCTATTACCGATCACTCCATCGTCGGCAGTTTCAGGGTAAGTGACTTGTCATCCTTGACCGGAAGGCGTCAGCCGCTCCGGATCGAGGATCGGTACGCTAAACCATTTCCCGACCAGATATCACATCGCTCCATCTATCTGGAATGACTAGGGAAGCTAGAACGGTTGTTTTTCAAGAGGAATACGATTCTCGTCTAGGTACTCAAGAAACGCATAACCCATTGGTAATAATTCAATTGATTTGTGATTATCCGCAGTCTTTCTCTCAATAAGAAAAGCCTCTTCCAAAAAATTCAGATATTGTTCGAACGGATAATTCGCCGACCATGGCGTATTTTTGTATATCGTTTCAGCAACAGCTAGCGGCATCGCAGTACCCATTTTTCTGATTGAGTCAAGTATCAATAACTGACTCCCATAAATAAGGCGGTAGACACGTTCGAAGTGATAGTTGAGTAACGATCGTGAAAGTTCTTTTTCTTTTTGGCTCAGGAGTTCAGACAGTCCATTCGGATCTTGATTCACCTGGTCAGCAACTATCTCAACTTTCGGATCTTGAGGCAACACTGTCTGCTGAGTCGTGACTACTGTCGTTTCATACTCCCAGTACTCTTTACGATCCCAGATGAGAGCAACGATCCGAACAAGAAAGTCTGTATCAGTCACCAGTGTAGCGATGACAATGAGAGATAAGATATATACTGACCAATGGTTGGCCAAGACAGCTAGAGCAGTTATACCAAACATGCCCACGAGACGGCCAATATAGTCCTTGGTATTAGGGAGGAATCGTTGTTCCCCACCGCGACCCATAATAATCTGACGCGGCTTATTTTCAACAATAAGGTATAGAATAATGAGAATAACCGCTACAAATCCAGCAGAAAATGCAAGCAGTTCGAGTTGATTCAATCGAGTGAAGTATATATTCATAATTCCACTTTAGCATATACTTAAGTGGCTTTAAACGCAGTGCGGGGCTAGCCTTCCGGCCAGCCCCGCTGCACATCGCCACTCCCAGAGTAGCACTCTATACTTAACTGGTTATTTTCCTATTCCGAGAAGGCAGAGTCGAAGGCGCGGTTGCTGGACTTGAAGTCCTTTTCCTTCAGGTACTCGCAGGCCTCGGTAGCACCGGCCTCCCTGTCCATCCCCATGTCCTCCCATTCCACAGAGAGCGGCCCCGTGTAAAGGGCACGGTTGAGCGATCGGATGATCTCCTCAAAGTCCACCCGGCCACGGCCGACGCTGCGGAAGTCCCACGACCGCCGTGAGTCGCCGAAGTTGGTATGGCCTCCGAACACACCTGCCTCGGTGGGTACCGCGCTCCACCACACGTCCTTCATATGGGCGTGGTAGATGCGATCCGGGAAGCGGTCGATGAACAACACGTAATCCACGTTCTGATATCCGAGATGGCTCGGGTCGTAGTTGAAGCCGAATGCCTCACGATGACCGACCGCCTCCAACGCCCGCTGCGCGGAAGCGATATCAAACGCGATCTCAGTGGGGTGGACTTCCAACGCGAAGCGCACACCGACGAGATCGAACTCGTCGAGGATGGGATTCCACCGATCGGCGAAGTCCTGGTACCCTGCCTCGATCATAGCCTCACTCACCGGCGGGAAGGAGTACAGAAGGTGCCAGATGGATGAGCCAGTGAAACCGTTGACGACCAGCCGGGGCGTGCCGTCAGCCCACTTCGGCCATACCGCCTTCACGTCGTCTGGCGCGGCCTCGTAGAAGTTTCGCATGGCGCGCGGCGTGAGCTTCATAAACGCAGCCGCTCGTTGGCGGACACCTTCCGGCTCCCCATCACCGTAGATTTCCGGCGGCAGGATGGCCTTATGGCGCTCATCGATGAGGTCACAGACTGCCTGACCCACCAGATGACTGCTGATCGCGAAGCAGTAGAGCCCGAACTCACGAAGCAGGCTCCACACCTCCTTACAGTAAACCTCGGCGTCAGGTCCACTAGCCCGGACGATATCGAAATGGGGCACGTCATCCTTACCCCAAACACAAAGCTCCAACCCGTGGTAGCCGAACTCCTTCGCCTTCTCACACATCTCGCGCAGGGCAAGGTCGGCCCACTGACCGGTAAACAGGGTTACTGGCCGGTTCTTCCATGCAGGTTTGACAGTTGGTAAGGCTGTCACAGTCATCGGGTTACTCCTTATTTAGGCATTTAGGCCGGAAACCGGCCAGGTACTCGCTGCCCCTTTGTTTACAGCATTCGGGCAAACGTACGCGAAGTATAGTATATTTTGTGAAGCAAGTAAAGGCATGGGTCCCACCCATTGACCATTAGAAGGTCGTTTGCTAGGCTAGCGCTAGTCATCGTCAGGCCACTAACACGGCCGGAGAACCGAAATGGAAACGAAAACTTGGAGACCCAATGGGGTCATTGTCCCACTTGTGACTCCCTATCTGCCGACTGGGTTGGTCGACTTCAGCAGTCTACACCGCCTAGTACGGCGCTTGGTGCCTCACTCACAGGCCGTGATCGCCAACGCCACAACCGGTGATGGCAGCATGCTTCATCGAATACAACGGCTCGACGTTATCGCGCGGCTTAAAGCCGTGACGAGTCTGCCTGTTATTGCGTGTATCACGCCCCTAAGTACGGAGCATGCCGAGGACGAGATGAGGTCGCTGGCCATCGCCGATCCGGTGGCCGTGCTAGTAACGCTACCTCTCTACATGGACAGGCTGTCGACCGGCGCCATGGTGAGGTACTTCACTCGCCTTACAGAGTTCGGAAAACCGATCATTCTGTACAATATTCCAAGCCGGCTGAACGGTCTGGAGATCACTCTCGAGGCAGCAAGGGAACTTAGTGGCAACCCTTCGGTCATCGGCGAGAAGGAGAGCGGCAGCTCTGAGCAGCGTCTTGCCGCACTCGCCGAGCTGCAAGATCCTGAATTCAGCCTTGCCTGCGGCAACCAGCGGCTCCTCAAGCTGGCCACTGAACTCAACGTCGACGGTGTCGTCCCGTCGACCGCTAACCTCTTCCCGGAGAACTGGGGTAAGTGGGAGCACCAGCGCCGCTCGGGCGAGCCGCTTGCGGCAATTCTCGAGACGCTGGATCGCCACTTGCAGATCTTCGACCCACAGTATACCGACGCGGCATGCCTGAAGCGTGCTTTGAAGATCCTCGGTGTGATCGATCACGATGAAGTCGCCCAGCCCGGCGATATGGTCTGCGCCGAGCATGAATTCGTAATCCGCCAGACACTCCATCAACTCGGCCATCTCTAACACGTTGGCCACAACATCAAAAGGAATATGCCTATGAAAGCAGCCCGCGTGGAGATCCACCGGGCTGCTGCCGTACTATAACCATCCAGATATAAAACAGAACCGCCGACCGGGCAACGCCGGGCGGCGGACAACATCTGTTTGTTTTTGACGCTAGGCCAGCGCCGAGGGGAGTGGCCGATTCACGCGCAGACTCTCAGAGAAGAACGCATCTTCGGCACGATCCCCAATACGCCACAGTCCGTTGCCGTCAGGGTGAACCTCGAATCGCGCGAACGGAGCGCATCGAGGAATCTCAATGCCGATGCGCTCGGCAACTCGCTGCAGCATCGCCGGAATCTCTGCATTCCGTCCGGTCGTAAGCAGACAGCTTCCCTTGCTTGCAAGCTCCTGCTCCAGCTCCGAAAGGATCGCAATTGCCATCCGCTCGGCTTCATCGGCATTGAGCGAGAAGACGAGTTCGGCCCAAATTAGGCCGACAAGGTAGAGTCGTCTTTTGCGCTCTACGTCAGGATCAAAATTTTCCATCACAGCCAGTCCCTTCCTTAACGAACGAGAGAGTTTCCTTTTTCTTGTCAAACTGCGACAAGCTGCGGGATTGTTGTGCACTATACCAGGAAATTGCACATTTGTCAACCAAAAAAGGCGGTTTTTCCGCCTCTCTCGATTGACTCTCGCTTAGCTAATCTACGACCGTATGTCGCATAATTTCAAGCGGAAATCGTCGTCCGCTCTGATAGTCTTTGATAAGTTGCTTAATGTCGAGATCTCGTAATTCCTCTGAAGACATGGTGAGTATCTCTTCTGCCGTAAACCATCTTGCTTCTGATACGTCGTCGTGCAATGCAGTAGTCGATGCCGAGATATCTCCAATATATACAAGCTTGATGGGATGAGGCGTCGCATGCAATTTCGATTGAAGATCTTTTCGAACTAAGGAATAGATACCAAGCAGATGTATTGGTGTAAAATCGTGACCAGTCTCTTCCTTGACCTCACGCTTCACTGCATCGAGCGGATCCTCGCCCACATCAATCCAACCAGCAGGTTGGTTCCACTTCCCTTTGTCAGTGCCTTCGGCCTCTCTGACCAATAAGAACTTACCGTCTTTTTCAAGCAGTCCAGCAACCACACCAAAGACTTGAGTAAATACTCGTTCTGCCATTTATACTCCTGTTGTTTTTGGTAATATCTGCCCTTCAACATTGCGCAGCTTAACGGTAACTCGGAACTCCTTAGGATGCTTACCAAACATGAGGCGAGTTTGTGAATCGAGCGCAGGCAATGCACCAAAGATCACACTATAGAACGGTGAGATAATTGGCATCATGATCCACTCAAGTGCTAACAACCGTGTTCGGCGCCTCTTGTCGGGAATTTGCGGCATCAGTAACGTTCCGATCGTAAGGTTCGTAATCATACCGACCATAGCAAGAGTAAGGAGGCGTGAGGCGACGACCGGAAAGTTATACGCGAGGACTGTATCATTGAAGGTATCGTTCAAAAGAATCGGAATCCAGCCCGCGACCATAATGTACAGTGACTGCGTAGACCAAGTAAAGTGAGCTTCAAAGAGACGAGCAGCTTTAAACCACTTATCGAGGAAAGGTGCCGAGGTATTTTTCAAACAGTTCTCAATGACATACGGAAAGTCGGAAACGCCCCAGGTCCACCGGCGGCGTTGAAGATAGAGCTCCTTTGAGCTATCCCACAGCGTTCCCGCAACAACGGCATCTTGGTAGATTGGAACATGAAGCGGCTCTACCCAGTAATCACCGTTATAGGCAAAATAGCTTCGCCAGTACTGGTGGCCGTCCTCAACAATCGTATTGGTCGCCCAATAGTCGATCTTTACCAATGCCTTCATGCTCTGACTATGAGCAGAGAAATTTCGCAAACGCCACGGACGGCTTGACTCAATAAGGACCCAGAACATCGTACCGTGCGCCAATAATCGACTGAGTAACGGCGCCTCCCAGATATTATTGAAATACATGGGGATCGGCTGAAAGCTTACGTGATCGGGTGACGGATGGAGGAGAAACTTATAGGCCAATTCAGCAAAGTACTGGCGGTCAACTCGGTTGTCTGCATCGAGCGTGGTAACGATGACATCTTCATAGGCAATATTCCAAGTATCAAGCTGCCTTTGTAGTTCACGGGCCGCCCAGGTGATATTGCCACCCTTACCTCTTACTTCACCGGCAATATTAGCCGGGTGTTCAGTAACGAAGAAGTGGCCAAACTTTGACCCAAACTTCTTCTGCAAAGCAGCTGCATTGGCCTGTGCACGTTCTCGATCACGCTCTTCGGTCGCCAAGACGACAATAACGTTCTTGAGCGGATAGTCAGAATCGACAAGTGCTTGAAACGTTGTTTCAAGCACGGCAAGCTCTTCCTTATAAGTTGCGACGATAGCAGCATGGTAGACCTGATTAAAGCGAGCTTGTTTTTTTGCAAGGGGAAGCCAATGTGTTGCCATCGCCTTCTTGTGCTGCACATAACCGATGACTAAATGGACTGTCATAATAACTGCCTTGTAAACCCAGTAGAGATCGAAGAGGATAACAAAAACAACAACCGCTGCCGGTAGATATTGTGAAAGAACAATAGGGAGAACGAGAGCACTCCAGGCTAAAAAACCAGGAATAATTTCAAGGAGTCGGCGCAATGTCAATGGCGAACGCATAGCGCTCCTTACAAACAAACTAAAGGGTAATTCCGCGGACCAAAATCACTAGGTTATACGTAACTAGAACTATGATAGCGTAGCTAAAGAGAAAAAGGTAGCGAGTGATAATAGTGTGTCGTGTGGATGCATAGTATGCCAGGAAAAGATTCATAATGACCAAAAACGAAGCATAGAGCAACGGACTGATGCTCATGATTTGGTCAGTTCGGTACCAAGCATACCAAAGTCCAGCAAGAGCGCTACAGATGCCAAGAATGGCGAAACGATATCGAGAACGAAAGAGGTAATGTATCATAATAGAATGGAGCCGCCTCGGGGACTTGAACCCCGGACCTACGCTTTACGAAAGCGCCGCTCTACCGCTGAGCTAAGGCGGCTCGTACGCTTAAGTAAACCATAATTAACGATAGATTTCAAGAAGTCAGACCATAAATCTTTGTACCTTTTTCGACACCACAAGCCGCCGCACGACCGGCCGCTACTTCGACCACCCAATCAATTGGCGAGGGCGGGTAGTAGTGGGCCACGCCATCGTCAGCAGGTAGCTTCTGATCCACCGCTACTACAGTATCACCATCAACCCAAACAATATCGATCGGCACCAACATACCCTTCATCCAAAACAATGGCTTTTCATTATCGAATGGAAATACCATGGCGAGGTTTGCGGCGATTTCGCTTCGTCCTGCCAACCCCTTCGCCTTCTCGCCGTCAGTTAGCGCAAGCTCTGTTGTCATGCGACACGAACCAAGACGCAATTCACGATCCATGATCACCGAATTAATTAAGTACACCACGGCCACTAAAATAAGGATAAGTGAAGCTGAAACGTAAAAGGCTAATAGTGTCTTGTTGGGTTTATGTGAAATAGTTGTCATAACTTTAGTATACGATACGTAACGCCATTCGACTATTGTCTCGTTCTCCAGTTTTTGGTAAGATCAGCCATGAATTAGCGGGAGTAGTTCAGTGGTAGAATGCTTCCTTCCCAAGGAAGAGGTCGCCGGTTCGAACCCGGTCTCCCGCTCCATCCATTGATTGTTGTGCGTTCTTTTGCTATTATTACTCTGTTCACTCGATGGACCCGTAGCTTAGCTGGTTCAAAGCGCCTCCCTGTCACGGAGGAGATCGCCGGTTCGAATCCGGTCGGGTCCGCCAGTCGCTTCTTTGAAAATTGATTGATCCTGAGGAGAGGTGGCTGAGTGGTCGAAAGCGGCACACTGCTAACGTGTTAAGCCTTTACGGGCTTCCAGGGTTCGAATCCCTGCCTCTCCGCCAGACCAGTTTTGCTCGCCGTCGGTGAGCAGAAGTGGTCTGCAGATAGGTGGTACGATGAGAACGCTCAGCGAACAACGTGAGCGAAGGGTTCGTAAGCAAAGCAGCGCGCAGAAACTTGTTTCGAGCACTGCTGTAGCGGAATAGCGAGCTTGCGAGCGTCATCCCTGCCTCTCCGCCAGCTTATTTGATTTGCTAGGTAAGAGTTCTCGACCCAATCGAGCACTGCTACGTAGCAATGAAGATCTCAATGATCGATAGTACGCTGCAACCTGTTGACAGTTCTCCGTCTGCTATGGTATAGTAGTCAAGATAGAGTAAAATACTGGTTTCGACAGGATCGAGGTCAGGATAACTTTTCGTCCCAATCGAAAAGCTTCCCGACCATCTTTATTCCTGTAAAAAAACGTTATAATGCACAGCGAGTTAACGCTAAGGACACTGTAATGAAAGCAATTCTCGGCAAAAAAATCGGCATGACCCAAGTTTTCACCGCTGGTGGCAACATGGTTCCCGTTACCGCAATTGAAGCGGCACCAAACTTTGTTGTTGGTCACCGAACTCCAGAAAAAGATGGCTACCAGGCTGTCATTCTTGGCTTCGGCAACAAGAAAAAGATCAGCAAGCCTCTTACCGGTCAGCTTAAAGCTGCAGGTATCGATGCCGTGGTCAGTGAACTCAGCGAGTTCAAGACTACCGGAGAGCTTCCAGCCGTTGCCTCTTCAGTGGACGTAACCAGCTTTACTCCAGGCGACTTCGTAGATATTACTGGCACCTCAAAGGGTAAAGGCTATGCTGGCGTTATCAAGCGTCATGGTTTCAGCCGAGGTCCTGAGACTCACGGTTCCGATCACCACCGTAAGCCTGGTTCAATCGGCCAAATGTTCCCTCAGCGTGTCGTAAAAGGTAAGCGCATGCCAGGTCACCTTGGCGCCGATCGCGTTACCGTTCAAAAGCTCGAAGTTATTGAAGTCCACCCAGATAAGAACGTGCTTCTCGTTAAGGGTGCCGTCCCTGGACCACGTGGATCAGTCGTAGAAGTACGAGGACGTGAAAATGCCTAAAGTTAACATCATCACAACCGACGGAACCAAGAAAGGTCAGCTCGACCTGCCAACAGCACTTGCTACCGAACCAAAGAAAGAGTTGCTGCACCAGGCCGTAGTTACCTATCTTGCCAACCAGCGCACCGCTAATGCCCACACCAAAACTCGAGGTGAGGTTCGCGGTGGCGGTCGCAAGCCTTGGAAGCAAAAAGGAACTGGCCGCGCTCGTGCCGGTTCAAGCCGTTCACCTATCTGGGTTGGTGGTGGTATTACCTTTGGTCCTCGTAATGACCGAAACTACAGCCTCCGCATGCCAGAACGCATGAAGCGACTTGCCTTGAGCATGGCCGTTTCTGCTAAAGCAGCCGCTGGCGAACTCCAGGTTATCGAAGCATTAACGTTAAATGCACCAAAAACCAAAGAGATTCACGCAATCTTGCAGAAGATCAAAAACGATGCTCGTTCAATCCTGATCGTTACCGCTAGCAACGACGCAACCCTTCTTCAAGCTGCTCAGAACCTCCCCTACGCTGCTGTCACGACCGCTTCAGATCTCAATGTCTACGACCTCTTGAGTTTCCGTCAAGTCTTGATGACCAGCGATGCCATGCCCATTCTTGAGCAACGCGTCAACAAAACCGTTAAACCAGTTGAAAAAGCTGAGAAGTAAGGTTAAGCCATGATTATTGAGAAACCAATTATCACTGAAAAGTCCTTGGCCCAGGCAGCTACCGGCGTTTACACCTTTGCCGTACTGCCAACTGCCACCAGTTCAGAAATCCGAAAAGCTGTTGCCTCTCTCTATGGCGTAACCGTCACTGGCGTCCGAACCCAGAACGTCAATGGTCAAATGGTTCGTCGCAAGACTGGCATCGGCCACGAGAAAGACTGGAAGAAAGCCTTTGTCACCGTCAAAGCTGGCCAAAAGATCAAAGATTTTGAGCTTGAAGAAGCTGCTGACGAAAAGAAAAAGGACGACGCGAAAGACGCGAAGAAGTAAACCCTAAAAGGATACGAATATGCCAGTAAAAGTTGTCAAACCAACAACCGAAGCACGCCGAGGAATGTCATATCCTGATTTTTCAGTCCTGACCAAAAAGGCACCAGAAAAGTCACTCCTCGTCTCTTTGAAAAAGCACGCCGGACGCAATAATTCCGGTAAGCTCACTGTCCGTCACCGTGGCGGTGGTGCAAAGCGTGCCTACCGAGTTATTTCTTCGCTCGATAAGTATCTCGACAAGCCAGCTACTGTTGCTGCTATCGAATATGACCCAAACCGCAGCGCTTGGATTGCTCTCGTCAGTTTTGAATCAGGCGAGAAAGCATACATTGTTGCCCCTGATAAGCTTGCCGTGGGTGCGGTTATCATTGGTAGCGAAACTGCCGATATTATCGTTGGCAACCGCATGAAACTGGCGAATATTCCTACCGGTATCCAGATCCATGATATCGAGATGACTCCTGGAAGCCGTGCTCGAGCTGTCCGCTCTGCTGGTACCAGCGCCACCATCCTCGCTAAAGAAGATGATGGTGTCTACGTCCAAGTTCGCATGCCAAGTGGTGAAGTCCGACGCATTCACAGTGCGGGCTACGGATCCATTGGCGAGGTCAGCAACTCAAGTCACAGCGCTATCCGTATCGCCAAAGCTGGTCGCAAACGCCACATGGGTATTCGACCAACTGTCCGCGGTAAGGTGATGCACCCTGCTGCTCACCCTCATGGTGGTGGTGAAGGTAACAACCCAATCGGTCTTCGCTATCCAAAAACCCCTTGGGGTAAACCAGCACTTGGTAAAAAGACTCGTCGTAACAAACGAACCGATAAGTTCATTTTGCGCCGCCGCGGTAGCAAACGATAAGGAAGTATTATGGCACGATCACTGAAAAAAGGTCCATTCATCGATCCAAAACTTGAACTTAAGGTTCAAAAAGCCAAGGAAAGTGGTAGCAAAACTGCCATCAAAACTTGGTCACGCGCCAGCACCATTTTCCCTGACATGGTTGGTCTTACTTTCGCTGTTCACAATGGTCGCGCATTCACCTCTGTTTTCGTAACTGAAGACATGGTTGGCCACAAGCTCGGTGAATTTTCTCCTACACGCACGTTTCGTCGTCACGGCGGTAAAATGGCTAAAGAGCAGGCTAAGAACGGATAAGGAATAATATGGCAGAAGTAACCATTCGACATAGATTCATCCATCAAGCTCCACGCAAATTGCGCAGCGTCAGCAACATTGTTCGCGGCCTTCCAGCCGGTCGAGCTATTGCTGAGCTTGGCACCCGAAGCCGATTGGCTAGCGGTGTTATCGGCAAGGCGATTAAAGCTGCCGTAGCTGCTGCGACCGAACAGGGGCTTAATAAGGCGAATCTATTCATTTCCCACATCACTGTTGACGAAGGTCCACGAATGCGCCGCTACATTCCTCAATCCCGAGGCCGCAGCCAAAAGATCGTCAAGCAGATGAGTCACCTGACCATCAAGGTTACCGACGAACCAGTAGCAATTGCTTCAAGTAAAGTGTACAAACGTGAGCTTGGCAAGACTACCAAAGCAAGCCAAAAGGCTGAGACCAAAGAAGTCGTTGCTCCAGTGACTGAAGTAGCTGAAACACCCGCTGAAGCTCAAGAAGCAACGGCCGAAACGACCGAAGGGAGTAAGTAATGGGTCAAAAAGTTAATCCATTTGGTATCCGACTTGGTATCACCAATAACTGGCGAAGTCAGTGGATTGCCCCAAAAGGCAGTTTTGCTCGCTACTTGCTCGAAGACCAGCAGATTCGTCGCACCATTGCGAAGAGCTACGGTAAAGAAGCAGCGATTGGATCAGTTGCCATCAAACGTGACGCTGACCAGATCACTGTCACTATCCACACCGCTAAGCCTGGTATCTTGATTGGTCGCGCTGGCGCTGGTGTCGAAGCCCTCAAAGTTGCTTTAGCAAAGAAGGTTAAGACTGACAGCAAGATCAAAGTTGATATCCACGAGATCAAGAACGGTGACCTATGGGCCGCTATCGTTGCTCAGAACATTGCCCACCAGATCGAGCGACGTATCAGCTACCGACGTGCTTCGAAGCAAGCGATTGAACGAACCATGGGACGTGGCGCTAAAGGTATCCGTATCGGCGTTGCCGGTCGTCTCGGTGGTGCAGAAATCGCTCGAAGTGAGAAATTCTCACAGGGCACGGTCCCCCTTTCTACCTTCCGTGCTGATATCGACTTTGCCCAGGTAGATGCCCACACCACCTTCGGTGTAATTGGTGTCAAAGTCTGGATTTACAAAGGCGAAAAATCACAACCTGACGAAAACTAAGAAATAAAAGGTCAACGCTATGTTATTGCCAAAGAAGTTAAAACACAGAAAACAGTTTCGCGGTAAGCGCGGTGGCGATGCTACCCGAACCACGACGATTGCCTTTGGTTCCTTCGGTCTAAAGGCAACCGAACGAGACTGGATTACCAGCCGTCAGATTGAAGCTGCCCGACGTGCCATGACTCGCTATATCAAGCGTGGTGGTGAGGTCTGGATTCGCATTTTCCCTGATAAACCGGTAACCCAGCGTCCACCGGAAGTCGGTATGGGTGGTGGTAAAGGTCCACTCGATCACTTTGTCGCTGTTGTTAAGCCAGGCCAGTACCTCTTTGAGATGGCTGGCGTCAGTGAAGAAGTGGCAAAAGAAGCAATGCGTTTGGCCGCTCACAAGCTGCCGGTTAAAACCAAATTCGTGGTAAAGGATTAATCATGGCGAAGACTACACAAGATTTCACCAAATTACGCGAGAAGGACGCCAAGGCGCTCCGAACCGAATTGAGCACCGCTCAGGCAGACCTCCAGAAAGCCCGTGTTGACCTTGCTTTCGGTCGCTTAAAAGATGTCTCTCGTGTCAGCAAGCTGCGCAAGCAAGTTGCACGAATCCAAACCCTTCTCCATGAAAAGGAGCGTTCCAATGCCTAAAAAAGTACGCACCGGAACCGTCATCGCCGCTAAGATGACCAATACCGTTACTGTTGCCGTTAACCGCATGAAGGTTCATCCGCTTTACAACAAGCAGTACCGAGTTACTAAGAAATACCTAGCCGATACCGCTGGTACGACCTACGAAATTGGCGACGTGGTAACTATCGAAGAAACTCGACCGATCAGCAAAACCAAATCATGGCGCGTTGTCGGTAAAAGCGAAGAAAAATAAGGATTCAACATGATTCAACCGTATACCAGACTAACTGTTGCCGATAACTCAGGAGCTCGTGAGCTCTCAGTTATCCAGGTCATCGGTGGCGCCAATAAGTACGCCGCTAGCTTGGGCGACCTCGTTATCGCAGCTGTTAAGGACGCCTTACCAAACGGAACCGTCAAGCGAAAGGAAGTTGTTCGAGCCGTTATCGTTCGCACCCACAAGCCATACAAGCGAAACGATGGTTCAGCAATCCGCTTTGACGATAACGCAGCAGTCGTTATCAACAAAGATGGTACACCACGCGGTAGCCGCGTCTTCGGACCGGTTGCTCGTGAACTTCGCGACCGCGGCTACATGAAGATCATCTCACTGGCTGAGGAGGTACTGTAATGGATATCCGTAAAGGTGACACTGTCATCATCACAGCTGGTAAAGACAAAGGCAAGCAGGGTACTGTTGAGAAAGTCTTCCGCGATCAACACAAAGTTGTTGTCGCTGGTGCGAATATCATGAAACGTCACGTTAAACCAAACAATAAATATCCTTCAGGCGGCATCATTGAAATTGCCTATCCACTCGACTGGTCAAACATTGCTCCAGTTGCAGGACAGACTGAAGCTAAATCAACCAAGAAAACCAAGAAGTAAGGTCAATCATGACACGACTCTACGAAGCATACAATAAATCCATTCGTCAGGCGCTCCAAAAAGAGCTGAGCCTCCGAAACGTGATGCAAACTCCTCGTCTTGAGAAGGTTGTTATCAATGTTGGAGTTGGCGACGCGAAAGACAACAAGAAATATTTGGAAGACGTCGTTAAGACCATCGCTACGATCACCGGTCAGAAACCAGTTGTTACCAAGGCAAAACAGTCTATCGCTGGCTTCAAGATTCGTGCTGGTCAACCAATCGGCGTTCGCGTTACCCTTCGCGGCGAGCGAATGTATGACTTCATCGATCGTCTCGTGACTATTACCTTCCCTCGTGTTCGTGACTTCCGCGGCATCTCTGCAAAAGGCTTCGATGGACACGGCAACTACAACCTTGGTCTACGTGAGCACATCATCTTTCCCGAAATCCATTTTGATAGCGTCGACAAAGTTCACGGTATGAATATCACCATTGTCACAAGTGCGGAAAATGACGAGCAGGCCCGCGCGCTGCTCAACCAACTCGGATTCCCATTTGAAAAAGAAGGAGCACGGTAATGGCTCGAAAAGCATTAATTCTCAAAGCCGCTAAAAAACCCAAGTTTAGCACCCGCGTTGTTCACCGCTGCAGCCTCTGCGGCCGTAACCGTGGCTACCTCCGCGACTTTGGTATCTGCCGTATCTGTTTCCGAGAACGAGCCAGTCGTGGCGAAATCCCCGGTGTCCGAAAGTCATCGTGGTAAATAAGTTAACTTACACGAAAAAGAGAAACGAAAAGAGGAATGATTATGGATCCAATTGCTGATATGCTGACCGCAATCCGCAACGCGCAAGCCGTACGGCTACCGATGTTGACGGTGCAGGCCTCCAAGGTGAAGGTTGCAATTTTAGCGATCTTAAAGCGGGAAGGCTATATTGAAGATTACTCAGTAAGCGACGACAAGAAAGCAGTCATCACTGTTACCTTGCGTTACTTCGATAAGCAGCCCGCTATCCATCATATTCGCCGCATTAGCAAGCCAGGTCTCCGAAATTACACGAAGCGGAATACCATTCCTCGTCCGCTTCGAGGTATGGGCTTGGCCATCATTTCGACCCCAGCTGGCGTTCTGACCGACAAAGAAGCCCGTCAGAAGGGTGTTGGCGGCGAAGTTCTCTGTGAAGTTTGGTAAGGGAGTAACTATGTCAAGAATTGGAACATTACCCATCACTATTCCTGACGGTGTAACCGTCACGCAGCAAGAGAATGCCCTTACCGTTAAAGGTCCAAAAGGCGAGCTCTCTGCAGCCTTTTTGCCAACGGTTACCGTTAGCATTGCAGACAATGTTGTTACCGTAGAGCGCAAAGATGACAGCATCGCCGCTCGATCGGCCCATGGTCTCACTCGACAGCTCATTGCGAACATGATTACTGGCGTGTCAGCCGGTTTTGAAAAGCGCCTTGAGATGAAAGGCGTAGGTTACCGTGCTGCTGCCGAAGGCGAGAAGAAGCTCAACCTTTCAGTTGGCTTCTCCCACCCAGTCCTGATCGACGCACCAGAAGGCGTCACCTTTAAAGTTGAGAAAAACGTTATCGTTATCAGCGGTTCGGACAAACAAGTTGTTGGCGAAATCGCTGCGCAAATCCGCCGAGTTCGACCACCTGAGCCTTATAAGGGCAAAGGTATCATGTACCTCGGTGAAAAGATTCGCCGCAAGGCCGGTAAGGCTGCTAAGAGCGGCTCGTAATAACTAACCAAGCCGGTACATCGGCACATCAGTTTCCCTGGTGATGTACCGTACAGGAGTAACCCATGTTTACCAAAACCAATCGTAAAATGAATCGCACGGCCCGCATTCGCCGAATCCGTGCCAAGATCAGCGGTACCACCGTTCGCCCACGACTCGCTGTATTCCGAAGCCTGCTTCACACGAGCGTACAGCTTATCGATGACACAACCGGCAAAACCCTTGCCGCTGTATCAGACAACGGTATGACTGGAACTCGCGTCGAGCGAGCAAAAGCAGTCGGAGCCAAGATCGCCGAATTAGCTAAAGCCCAAAATATTACTACTGCGGTATTTGATCGAGCTGGCAACAAATATCATGGTCGAGTTGCAGCCGTTGCCGAAGGCGCACGAAGCGCTGGCTTAACCCTCTAACGGGCAAAGGAGATACTATGCCTGAAGTAACTAAGAAAACCAACAAACCAGAAACTGAGCTCGTTAAGGGTGAACTCGTCGAGAAGAATCCTTTTGAAGAGCGTGTTGTTTCCGTTGATCGTATTTCACGAACCGTAGCGGGTGGTCGCCGTATCCGCTTCCGAGCGTTAGTCGTCGTTGGCAACAAAGACGGACAGGTCGGCGTTGGCCTGGCTAAGAGTAGCGAAGTCGCCTCTGCTGCAGCGAAAGCCAGCAAACGGGCTAAAAAGAATCTTATTACCGTGCCGATCATCAAAGACACTATTCCACATGTGATCATTGGGAACTACGGTAGTGCCCAGGTCATGCTCAAACCAGCTCCCGCCGGTACCTCGGTTATCGCTGGCGGCCCTGTCCGTGCTGTCGTTGAATTAGCCGGTATCCGCAACGTTACCTCAAAGATTCTTGGCGGAACCAGCAACAAACTCAATAACGTCATGGCTACTTACACTGCTCTCAAGAACCTCCGAGCAATGAAAGAAGAGGCCTAATATGAAACTTCACGAATTAACTAATTCAAACAATGCATCAGCTAAGGGTCGTGTCGGTCGCGGCATCGCTGCCGGCCAAGGAAAAACTGCTGGCCGTGGCACCAAGGGCCAAAAGGCTCGTACCGGCTACAAAGCGCCAAAGCGTATCCCAGGTTTGATGTCAGCTTCTGACTACCGCTTGCCAAAGCGCAAAGGTTTTAAGTCAGTTCGCCCAGAGGTAATCACCGTCACCCTCCGCCAGATCGATCATGCATTTGCCGCTGGTGAAACCGTTTCTCCCGACACACTCGTCGAGAAAAAGGTTATCTCAGGTTACGGTGAGGGTGGCGTTAAAGTCGTCGCCAAAGGTGAGCTCACCAAGAAAGTTGTCTTTGAAAATGTCGCCATGAGTAAGTCGGTCACTGAGGCGAGCACCAAGACTGCCAAGAAGACAAAGACCGACGAAACCTAAATCAGTCTGAGATAGTCCTACATAAAAAGAGCCGTTAAGGGCTCTTTTTATGTAGCTTCGGATCATGCTTAATTATTTACAGTAATCGCTCTTTTTCCCTTCAGTACCGCTTCCGGGAAGTGCCTTGACGGTCGCACTATCTGCCGAGGAAAACCAATCGAGCCAGCAGACAGCGTAAAAAGCGTGAGCACCTTCAGATTGATGTGCTGAAACATATCCAGCATCGAGCGAAGCCGTATTTTTTTGCCGCAAGTCATAAACCCCTAGGTCAACTGCAGGATTATTGGCAAAGCCAACGCCCGTAGCAATAGTCTCGCCAGCTGTCACTGCAATCCCAGAGGAGAGAGGGGTTGTCCGGCTATCATCAGGCTTTGGCTCAGGCAACTGGTTTGCCACTTCAGCTAACTTCGAACCGAGTACTCTTAAGTGATCAAAACGGTACATAATTCCGCAGCTGTTAATAAAATCAAAAAGATACTGAACCTCGCCAGATTCAAGATATCGGCTCCCCTGCACCAGTGTAGCGTTCATAGGTGCTTTAACAGTAATTGCATCGCTCGATGAACCGTCAAAACGGAAACCACCGTGTGGCTTATAATCAGTCCCCCGGGTCTGACCCGGATAGAGCATATTTGTTACGATCGATAGGTCAACGGGAGTCGTCAAAGTTAGCGGTGACGGGCAAGAAGGGGGCGTACCACTCGACTGCCACTCAGATCCATTATGTGACCAAGAGACAGTCGCAGTACTCGACGATGCGACGCTAGTCGAAGGAGAGGCTTGACTGGACGGTGTAGACTTCGACACCGCTGGGCTTGTTTTTGATGTGGGAGACGGCGTAACTATTGAACCGGGAGATGTGGCAGGACTCGGGCTCGCTTCAGCTTGCTGCTGCTTCATGAGCGCTTCTTCTTGCCGACGTGCCGCATCAGCAATACGCTGGTTTTCTCGATCACGTTCCTCCTGCCGCGCCTGTCCGACGAGAATTCCGCCGATACTCCCAGCAAGTACAACTAAAACAAGGCCGACAACGACCCAAATTCGATGTGCCAGTAACCACGACTTAACATTTTGCATAAGTAACCCTCCTTCGATTATCGTAACGTTTCGTGCCATAGAATACTAGGGGCTATCGCTCACCTGTCACTTGTTGGTTTGACAGGTATAATAATCAAGTGGTATAGTCGGTGAGGAAACAATCTAGCTGAGAACTTACATCATGAATACACTCCGAAAAATCTGGGAATACAGAGATCTCCGTAACCGAATCTTCATTACACTCGGTCTTTTGCTATTGGTCCGCATCCTTGCTCATATTCCCATGCCCGGTGTCGACATCGAACAGCTTCGAACCTTCCTTTCGCGCAACCAAATCTTTGGACTATTGAACATGTTCTCCGGGGGAACCATGGAGAACTTCTCGATTATTCTGATGGGTGTTGGTCCGTACATTACGGCCAGCATTATTATGCAGCTTCTTGGGGTAGTCATTCCTTCACTTGAAGCCTTGCAAAAAGAAGGTGAATTCGGCCGAGAGAAAATTAATCAATATACTCGTTACCTGACGGTTCCACTCGCCTTCCTCCAGGGCTATAGCATGATCGCCTTGCTCCGTAGCCAAGGCATGATCGGTGCACTCGATCCCCTTACCTTAGTGACCATTCTCATTACAACTACAGCTGGAACTGTTTTCCTCATGTGGCTTGGTGAGATCATCACTGAAAATGGTATTGGAAATGGTACATCACTCATCATTACACTTGGTATCGTAGCCGGTCTTCCAGCAAGCTTCCGCAATACTATTGCCCTGGTCACCACCGGTGGCTTCGATAATTCAATGCTCTTGAGCATCGGCGCCTTCATCCTCTTCTTTGTTATTTCAATCGCTTTAATCGTATTCATTAACGAAGGCGAGCGGCGCATTCCAGTAGTCTATGCCAGACGATCAAGAGCTACTGGCAGTAGCTACGGGAGCGTCCAGACTCATCTTCCGCTCAAGGTAAATACCGCGGGTGTTATTCCGATTATCTTCGCATTATCGATTCTCCTCTTCCCAACCGCCATTGCTCGCTTCTTTACTACCGCTCGAAGCGAATGGCTCGCCAATGCCGCCACTGCGGTAAGCAATTTTATTCAAAATCAAACCTATTACTCAATTGTCTACTTTATTCTTATCCTTGCCTTCACGTACTTTTACGCATTCATCGTGTTCAAGCCAGACCAGCTCGCCGAAAATCTCCAGAAGCAGGGTGGATTTATTCCCGGCGTTCGCCCTGGCGCCGACACCGCCAGCTTTGTAACTACTGTCTTAGGCCGCATCACGTTAACCGGTGCACTCTTCCTTGGCATTATCGCCGTCTTACCGTTTATCGTAGAAAATGTAACGAACATTCAGACCCTAGGAATCGGTGGCACCAGTATTTTAATTATGGTTAGTGTCGTGCTAGAGACCATGCGACAGATTCAGGCCCAGCTTCTCACTCGAACGTACGATCAGTACTAAAGAGAGGGACAAAAGTCCGTACCATGCAAGCGTTTATCACCCTTATCTTTATCGGAGCAATTGTGGGGCTCGGCTTGATGGTAGGTAAAGGGACGCCAACACTCTCCGCCTCGCCTAGCCCAGCTACTGCAAACAGTTCTGAAGAAATCCCCACAAACGAAACACCAGTCGCTCAGGGTGGTGCACCAAGCGGTCAGCTCTTCTACTTAACCGACAACGACGATCAACTTGAAATTCGCACCGTAGATATCCTCACCAAATCTGACAAGCTCATCTATTCCGACAAGGGCCGATCGGATGGGATGAAACTTGTCTCTAAGGTAACACGAAGCGGTGACTCGATCCTTCTCGTTATCGGTCCTGGGAGTGATAATCGCGGGAAGCTCGTAGCCCTAAAGACTGATGGAAGCGGTAAGACATCTCCCCTCCTCGGCGACTTTGAAGCAGCAGCCGGACCAGTCATCTCACCCGATCAGACAAAATTTGCAACCACTCGATTCGTGAATACCGAAGCCTTTTTCGGCTTTACGCTGAGCATCTATGACATCGATGGTAAGAATCGTAAGGATCTCTCAAATGATGCGGAGGGATTGAGTAGCCCAAGCTTCAGTCCTGACGGTAAACAACTCGCCATCATCAAGGGGAGCAATACAAAAACCAATGAAATTGCAGTCTTCGATACTACTAGTCAGAAGATGACCCGACTTTACCATAAGGAGAATCAAACGATCCACGATATCGACTGGAGCCCTGTTGGCCTCATTGCCTTCACGGCCGGCCCAACATCCAACCTTAAGGCTCGCGAATCGTACATCTTTGATCCAAAAACCAATGAAGTTGTCCAAATAACCAAAAGCGCTACTGCTGAACGGTCAACTACGGTTGCTCCAGATGCAAGCGGCGTAGCAACGATCCAAGTAGTTGCAAACGACTACACGCCAAACGAGCCAGGGAAGTTAGTTGTAACACAAATGAACGGTGAGAACTTAGTAACGGTAGGCCGAGCCATCGAGCTCCTCGGCTGGGTAAAATAGCGGAGTATATATGAATCGAATCGCATTTAACATCATGGGACCACAGGGCAGTGGCAAAGGTACTCAGGCAAAAGTCCTGATTGATCAATTCGGTTTTTCACATTTTGATGCCGGTGCAAGCTTGCGCGAAATACGGGCTACCGGCTCTGAGCTCGGTAAGCTTATTGCCAGCTACCTCGACAAAGGCTTAAAAGTACCGGTCGAACTCATGGCGCAAGTTATGTACGACAAGGTAAAAAGCTTTCCGCAAGACCGGCCAGTACTGTTTGACGGTCTCCTTCGCTCTCTCGACGAACTTGAAGCACAACGTCCCATGTTCGAGAAGCTCGACCTTCCCCTTCCCGTCATCATCAACTTTAATTTAGACGAGGAAGAAGCTGTTGAGCGGATCGGTAAACGTCGCCTCTGTGAGCACTGCGGCAGATTCAGCACTGTCGACCAATCACATGACGCAAAAACATGCCCCTACTGTGGCGGCCATCTGACAATTAGACATGACGACACGCCAGAGGCTATCAAGCAACGATTGTCTTGGCACTATAAAGATACAGTACCGGTCATTGACTGGTTCAGGGAGCATGGCACCGTCATCGATATCGATGCTCGACCAGGTATTGAAGAAGTAAGTCACGCCGTTATTACGGAAGTCCATAACTACCTCCATCACGCAGGAGTACCCCATCACCATGATCACCATTAAGTCCGCTCAAGAATTAGATCTTATGCGAGAGGGCGGCAAAAAGCTAGCAGCGATCGTCGCGCAAGTAGCCGCCAAAGCAAGGCCAGGCCTCACCACCTGGGATCTTGAGCTGGAAGCAGTACGTCTCATTGAGGCAAGCGGTGGGACATCAAGCTTTCTCGGGTTCCATGGCTATCCAGCCGTGAGCTGTATCTCGGTAAACGATGAAGTCGTTCACGGCATCCCCAATAAGATCCGTCGGCTGGAAGACGGTGACATTGTTGGCGTAGACATCGGACTTCGGTATAACGGTTTTTGCACTGATCACGCAACAACAGTCGTAGTCGGAAAGGCAAATGAGAATACCAAACGGCTCCTTGAACGCACCGAAAAGTCTCTCTACGCCGGGATCGAAGCAGTTAAACCAGGTGCTCGAGTCGGAGATATTAGCGCTGCAATCCAGCAGTCACTCGCTGGTAGTGGTTTTGGCATCGTTCGCGACTTAACTGGCCACGGCATTGGCCAATCGCCCCACGAAGAGCCGTCCATCCCAAACTTTGGTACACCAGGAACCGGCCCGCTTCTCAGGGAAGGTATGGTGCTCGCTATTGAACCCATGGTCACCGAAGGCAGTCCTAAAGTCATGCAGTTAGACGATGATTGGACCATTGCGACAATCGATGGTTCACTCGCCGCTCACTTTGAGCACACCGTAGCCGTAACTGCCACAGGATACGAGATACTAACTAGAGAAAAGTCTTGACCGAATCAAGAGTTTTTGCTACAATGACTCTAATATAACCTCGGCTATGATTGTGTGATGCAAATAGAGGTATCAATCAAAACAATTATGCTGAGCTTCCGCCAATCTATCGGCGGCAATTTCGTTTGAAACAAATTATGGCTAAAGAAGATTTTATAGTTCAAGTTGGCACCGTCGTCGAAGCGTTACCTAATGCTACTTTTCGAGTAGAGGTTGAGGGACAGCAAGACCTTATTCTTTGCCATCTCTCGGGTAAGATGCGGAAATTTTACATCAAAGTTCTTCCTGGCGATCGAGTAACCTTTGAAATGTCACCTTACGATCTTTCAAAGGGTCGGATCATCCGCCGCTTAAAGCCTGGCGAGGATCCCTTCTCTGGTCCTGATGCCGCTACTGTCCAAGCAGTCGAACCGAGTCCAGTAAGCGAACCAGTCAGTAACGAAGAAGTAACCGAGCAGGAAGAAAAGCCTGAAGCAACGGAAACGGAAAAGGAGTAATCCATGCACGTCAAACCATCTGTCAAGAAACGCTGTCTCAAGTGTAAAATCATTCGACGCAATCGCGTTGTTTTGTGTATCTGTGAAAATCCTCGTCATAAGCAGCGACAAGGTTAATTAGTAAGGACTCTAGGAGTTACTATGGCACGTATCGTTGGAATCAACATCCCAGACAATAAGAACGTTGAGATTGGCCTCTCCTACCTTTACGGTATTGGTCGAACTCTCGCTAAGAAGATTGCTGCAGACGCTAAAGTTGACCACCTCCGAAAGATGGGCGACCTTACCGAGCAAGAGCTCGAGCGGATTCGCGCCATTCTCGAACGCTCATACAAGGTTGAAGGTGATCTTCGTACCGAAGTTATCCAGAACATTAAGCGTTTGAAGGAAGTTGGCGCGTACCGTGGCACCCGTCACGCTCGCAATCTTCCCGTTCATGGTCAGCGAACCAAAACCAACGCCCGCACTAAACGAGGTCGAAAAGTAACTGTTGGTTCAGGCCGTAAGAAAGCCGCTGAAAAAACCTAAACGATAGAAGCACCAAGGACCAAGCTCCAAATCCCAATTTCTTGGTCATTGGTCATTGAGATTTGTGATTTACTCCTGAAAGGGGTCAAAAGATGGCTCAAGCAACAAAAAAGACATCCATGCGAAAGAAGAACATTCGAACCGTACCTAAGGGTAAGGTCTTTGTTCAGGCAACGTTCAACAACACCATCATCACCATCACTGACCAGAACGGCAATACTTTAAGCTGGGCTTCTGCTGGTGGTTCAAGCTTCAAAGGCGCCCGCAAGTCTACCCCCTATGCTGCTCAGGTTACCCTGAAAAGTGCCGTAGATCGCGCTAAGGCCTACAATCTTGAATCGGTTGATGTCTTCGTTTCCGGTGTCGGCCAAGGTCGTGAAGCCGCAGTTCGTGCCCTCCAAGGCACTGGCATCATGGTAAGTAGTATCAAAGATGTCACTCCAATTCCCCATAATGGTACCCGCGCCAAGAAACCACGTCGCGTATAACCCTATAGAACGAGGAAGCTATGTCAAAACGAATTACTCTACCTAAATATCTTCGCAAGAAAACTGACGAGAATGCACCGTTCCGTGGTGGCGCTAAACTTTCAGAATACGGTAAGCAGCTTCGCGAAAAGCAAAAAGCCCGCTTTACCTACGGTCTCCGCGAAAAGCAGTTTCGTAACTACTTCTCTCGAGCTGCTCGCGCCGGTGAAGCAACCGGTGAAGTCTTACTCCAGACCCTTGAGCGACGTCTTGATAATGTTATCTACCGACTCGATCTTGCCATGAGTCGTGCTCAAGCCCGTCAGATGGTCAGCCACGGTCACGTCACCGTTAACGGTGACAAAGTCACCATTCCTTCCTACCTTGTAAAAGAAGGTGATGTCGTTGCACTCGTCAAGATGGACCCGCAAGTTCGCGAAACCCCCATTCCTGAATGGCTCGACTTCGACAAGAAGAAGAAAGCCGGTACGGTTAAGCACTTGCCAACCCGCGACAGTATCGATCTTGATATCAACGAACAGTTAATCGTTGAGTTTTATTCACGTTAGTCTCTCCAAATAAGAGGAGTGTATTATGGCATACTTACTACCCGAAACAGCACTAGTCGAAGTCAAAGAGGTCGAACGTGACGGTTTCTACGCAAAGTTTGATATTGAACCACTTGCCCCTGGATACGGTGTCACCCTAGCAAACTCACTACGTCGTGTTTTGCTCGCATCGCTAGACGGTGCAGCTATTACTTCCGTCCGTATCGATGGCGCTACCCATGAGTTCTCAACCGTTCCTGGTGTTGAAGAAGATGTTGTTGAGCTCATTTTGAACCTCAAGAGCCTTCGCTTCAAACTCAATTCGGACGAACCAGTAACCCTCACGCTCGACAAAAAGGGCCCTGGCGCAGTTACCGCAGCTGATTTCAAAAAACATGCTGACGTTGAGATCATGAACCCTGAGCTTCACATTGCTACTCTCGACAAAAAAGGTCGTTTGGCCCTCGAAATAACTTGTGAAAAGGGTCGTGGCTACGTCACCGTTGAAATGCGCCGCGCGGAAAAGCTGCCTCTTGGCACTATTGCTGTTGACAGTATCTTTACCCCAATCAAAAAAGTCCATTACAACGTTGAAAATACCCGCGTTGACCAGATGACCAACTTCGACAAGATAACACTTGAGATTACCACCGACGGAACCATCGACCCATACGATGCGCTCAAGCAGTCATCACAGATTCTCATCGACCACTTCTCAATCATTGCCGGCCTTGCCGTCAACACCCCAGCTGAAGAAGTTGTTCCCGAGGCAGCTTCAACCGAAGCTGATGAGGTAGTCGAGGAGAAGCCGAAGCGACGCAGTCGCAAAACAGCCGAGATGGCTGAATAAAGGAGTCATTTATGACGATTAGAAAACTCGGGCGGAAAAAAGCCCATCGTACCCACATGCTACGCAACCTTGCTGCTTCTGTCATCCTTTACGAAAAGGCGCAGACAACTGAAGCAAAGGCCAAGGCTGTCCGTAGCCTTATTGAGCGAAGCGTTACCCTAGCTAAGAAAAACTCTTTGGCTGCCCGACGCCAAATCGAAGGCATGTATTTCGACAGCAATGTCACCAAGAAGCTCTTCGATGTTTTAGCGCCACGCTTTGCCAACCGCGCTGGCGGCTACGTACGCATTCTCCATCTTGAGGATCGTAACGGCGACAGCGCTGCCTCAGCCCTGATTAGCATGATGCCAGAAGAGAAAAAGGAAGAGAATAAGGCTGAAGCGCCTGCAAAAAAGCAGAAGGCTTCCGTTAAAGAAAAGGAGTTAGATGATGCAAAAGCAGAATAACTCCACAAGCGAGACACCTATGAAACGCGAAGTTCACATTATCGACGCTAAAGATGCCATCCTTGGTCGTTTAGCTACTCGTGCCGCCCTCCTTCTTCGAGGCAAGCACAAAGTTAGCTTTGCAGCCAATATCGACGGCGGTGACTACGTCCATGTTATCAATGCAAGCGCCATTAAAGTAACTGGCAACAAGCTTGAAGACAAGATGTATTACAGCCACTCAGGCTATCTTGGCAATCTTCGAGAGACACAGCTAAAGACACTGCTTGAGAAATCACCAGAAAAAGTTATCGAACGAGCTATCTACGGCATGTTGCCAAAGAATCGTCTTCGCAGCCAATGGATGAACCGTCTTAAAGTCTTTGCTGGCGAGCAGAAGTAAGAGGAGTTAGTATATGGCAGAAAAAGAAACATATCATTACGGTCTTGGTCGCCGCAAAACTGCGATTGCCCGAGTTCGACTCGTTCCTGGCAAAGGCACCGTTACAGTTAATGGCGAGCAAGTAGAGCCCACCGCTGAAGTTATTGCTCCTCTCACACTCACTGGCCAAGAAGGCAAGGTTGATATCTCAGCTGTTGTCTCTGGTGGCGGCATGATGAGCCAAATTGAAGCTATCCGACTTGGTGTTGCCCGTGCGCTTGTCGAACTCGACGAGAGCCTGAAGCAATCACTTCGCAAAGCCGGCTACCTGACCCGTGACCCACGCGAAAAAGAACGAAAGAAGCCTGGTCTCAAGCGTGCCAGACGTGCACCACAATGGGCCAAGCGTTAAAACAGACAAAAAACGACCATTTCCGGTCGTTTTTTGTTTTACCGATTCTTGCTTCAAGCGATCCTATCAGGTATAATCGAACCATGTCTAACCGCCTTTTACGCGTCAGTGAAAATCTTCAGCATGAGCTTTCGCTCATTCTTCAGGAAGAGCTTGCTGGTCAGTCCGGCCTAGTAACTATAACGAGTGTTTTTGTCACACCAGATCTTCGTCAAGCCACCGTTTGGCTGAGTACGATGAACTACGCCGAACCAGACAAGCTTGTCGAGTCACTCAACCAACGCTCAGCTGACTTCTTCGCCCCACTTCGTGAACGCCTCCGCATGAAACACGTTCCCCAGCTGACCTTCCGGATCGACGAAAAGAAAGAAGAAATTGAACGAATCGATGAATTACTCGATACGATAGAATAGACCTATGAAACTTAAGCAATCACTTTTCAGCCTCTTTACCATTACCCTTCTTTCCTTTGGAGGCTGGTTAACGATCCTGTTTAATACCGACCCGCTAGACGCTGACACGCTTATCTTTGTGGCACTGTACGCCAGTTTATTCCTGTTTATCATGGGCGTGGCGAGCTTTATCGGTTTTGGTATTCGAATTCTTCTCTCAAACAGAGAGATCTTGTATGCATTCTTTGGCCCATCGGTTCGCCAAGGCACCCTCATTGCACTCGCACTGACAGGGCTGCTCTTCCTTCAATCACTACGCGTTCTCTCCGCTATCGACGCTGGGGCCTTTCTTCTAGCCATTGGATTAATTGAACTGTTCTTCAGAGCAAAACGATCGGTACCGGAAAGCGAGGAGGAGTAGTATGCCCCAAACAAAAGGACACCTCCATCCCATCACTCAGCTGATGCGCAAAGCAATCAAGGTCTTTACCGACCTCGGCTTTGACGTATACCAGAGTCCAGAAATTGAATCTGAATGGTATAACTTTGATTTTCTTCGCGTTCCCGCCGACCATCCTGCTCGTGACGTGCAGGATACCTTCTGGCTAACAGACGGTCGGGTACTCCGTACCCATACCACTGCCGGACAAGGGCACTACACGAAAGATCACACTCCACCGCTACGGGTAGTCATGCCTGGACGCGTGTTCCGCAACGAAGCAACCGATGCCACCCACCTTTCTACGCTGAATCAGCTTGACGGTTGCGTCATTAGTAAAGAGGCTACGATGGCCGAATTGATCGGCACAATGGAACATCTCTTCAAAGAACTTTTTGGACCAGATATCAAAACCCGCGTCAGACCCCACCACTACCCCTTTGTTGAACCGGGTATGGATATGGATATCTACTACAACGGTCGCTGGATCGAAGGTTTTGGCTGCGGCATGATTCATCCTGAAGTATTTCAGAACATGGGGCTGGACCCTAAAGAGTGGCAAGGCTGGGCCTTCGGTATGGGTATGGATCGCATCGCGATGATTTATTATGGCGTTGAAGATGTCCGTCACCTCTTTAAGGGTGACTTACGATTCCTTAAGCAGTTTTAAGTATGTTATTACCTCTTTCTTGGCTTAAACAATTCGTTACCGTGGATGAATCGGCAGAACAAGTTGCCGAACGTTTTGTAAACCTCGGGTTTGAAGCCGAAGGGATCGATGGCGATATTATCGACCTTGACATTACACCAAATCGAGGCGATGTCTTGTCGATATACGGCTTGGCACGAGAATACGCTGCAAGCACCAATCAATCACTCAGTCTGCCGCCGCTCACCAAACTTCAAACAGCACCAGCCCTCGATGGGTTCACGATCACTGCAGAACCAGCAGCCTATCACCGTATCAGCGCAACTATAATCCGTAACATCTCTGTAGGGCCATCGCCTGATTGGTTAAAAGAAACACTTGAGCAAGCAGGGATGAATTCCATCAATAATATTGTCGACATTACCAACTATGCGATGCTTGAATTGGGCATCCCAAATCACGCTTTTGACCTCGATAGACTCCCAGCGCCGGAACTCCACATGGAACTATCAACCCAGGATGAGCCATTTATCACTCTTTCCGATGAACAGGTAATCATTCCTGCCGGTTCTATTATGGTGCGAAGCAACGGCCAGCTTATAGAAAATACCGGAATTCGTGGTGGTAAGTCCACCATGATTACAGACAGAACAAAAAATATACTGCTTTGGGCAGTCTGCGTTCCCAGACCCCTTGTTCGTCGCACTTCAAAACTATCAGGCATAAGAACTGAAGGTTCGTATCGCCACGAACGCGAGACGGATTGGGAGATGGCACCCACTATCTTAGAACGACTAGTCTATTTGATTCAGTCAATCGCTGGCGGTACAGTATCAAACGCCATAGACCTTGAGGCAAGTCCGCGAGAAACCAAATGTATCAGCGTAACCGCCCACGAAGTTAACAATCTCCTGGGAACCAATCTCTCAGAAACAGAAGTTCAAGGCTACTTAGAGCGGCTTGGCTTTGTGCTTGACGATGGCAAGTATACGGTTCCAAGCTGGCGCTATTTTGATATCAATTTCCCAGAAGACTTAATCGAGGAAGTTGCCCGTATGCATGGGTACAACCAGCTTCCTCGTAACGTCATTGTCCCGGTGACACGTACTAGTGACCCGCAGTTTATGAAGATCGAGCATATCAAAGACATGCTCGTCGCTGCTGGCTGGACCGAGGCCTACACTGAGTCATTCTCGGGAACCGCCGAAACCAAGCTGCGAACTGCAAAGACCACAGAGCTAGCCACCCTAGCCAATCCAGTCAACCGTGATTTTGCCTTTTGTCGACCCGAAGTTATTCCTAACCTTATCAAACTCCTCGCCCTTAACTCATGGTCCGATGACGCAAAGGTATTTGAGATCGGTAACGCATTCCCTGGAAGTAACACTGAAGAAACTCATCTTACCCTTGCCGCATACGGTAAAAATAAAGCCGATCTTGCAATGTTCGTCCCCGAGGAAGCGATCGAGATGATCGCTATCGACCACCCATTGGCCAAGCTATTTAAATTACGCCGACCAGCGATAGTAGCTGAAGTACCCATTGGACAGGTTCGTATCGATACGGCTAGTTCAGATCTAGCCACACCAGCCAAACCAACGTATCGAAAAGTTTCATCGCTTCCACCAGCTGCTCGAGATATCTCTATTATCGTCAATCAGCTAGTCGATCCAGAGAGCATTATTCAAGATATCTACGATACAGCGCCCGAGCATATCGTACTAACTGAGCTCTTTGACCAGTTTAGTTCTGACAAGTTCG
Source organism: uncultured Candidatus Berkelbacteria bacterium (assembly GCA_966250865.1). Taxonomy (GTDB): domain Bacteria; phylum Patescibacteriota; class UBA1384; order CAYGGE01; family CAYGGE01; genus CAYGGE01. Next base: position 16,646 of record CBINIT010000004.1, on the reverse strand, counting down.
GGCCAAATAAGCAGTCACTTGCCTTTCACGTTATCTACCAATCGATGGACAAAACCTTAGACACCGAAACAGTAGACCAACTGCATGAGCACGTGACTCAAGCGTTAATAGAAAAGTACGGGGCTACGCTCCGCTAAGTAAAGGATCACTATGGAACGAACTTTTATCGGAAAACTTGAAGAGCATATAGGGAAGCAGGTACTCATTGCTGGCTTTATCGACACCAAACGCGATCATGGCAAGGTAGCCTTTCTTGATATTCGTGACAGTTCAGGCAAGATTCAGTCTGTCGCTACCGCTAGCCAGTCCTTCTTCTCCGTAGTAAGTGGCGCAAAAGAGCAATCTGCGGTACGAGTTACCGGAACAATCGTTAATCGTCCCGAGAAACTTATTACCGAGGGTCTAAACGGTGGCATTGAGATGCAAATTGAACACCTCGAGATCGTCTCTGTTGCCAAAGAGTTCCCTTGGGGTAGCCAGTCATCTGACGATGTCAACGAAGAGCTTCGCATGAAGTATCGCTACCTCGATTTGCGAAGCGAACGCCTCCAGAAGAACCTAAAACTACGAAGCAACGTTACTCAATTCATCCGAAACTTTCTCATTAACGAAGGTTTTTATGAGATTGAAACGCCGTTCATTACAAAGGGGACGCCGGAAGGAGCTCGCGAATATATCATTCCCTCTCGTCTGCAGCCAGGGAGTTTCTATGCCCTGCCACAGTCGCCACAGCAGTTTAAGCAGCTCATGATGGTCGGCGGCCTTGATCGCTACTTCCAAATCGTTCGCTGCTTCCGCGATGAAGACTCACGTGGAGACCGCCAACCAGAGTTTACTCAACTCGACTTGGAGATGAGCTTTGTCGACCAAGAAACCATCTTACAGCTGACTGAACGGCTCTTCACTGAACTTGTCCATACTGTAACCCCAGAAAAAAAATTGACGTTTAGCCCGTTTCAACGCCTGACGTACGCCGAATCGATGGAGAAATATGGCACCGATAAGCCAGATTTGCGCAAAGATAAAACCGACCCTAATGAGATTGCCTTTGCGTTTATTACCGACTTCCCGTTATTTGAGTATGACGAAACGGAGAAAAAGCTCGCAGCCGTCCACCACCTCTTTACCCGACCTAAAGCTGGGGACGAAGCCCTGCTTGAGACCAACCCAATCGAAGCGCTAAGTGCCAGCTATGATATTGTTATCAATGGCTATGAGTTAGGCAGTGGTAGCATTCGTATCCATGAGCCCGAACTTCAAGTAAAGATTTTTGATGTTCTTGGTATCAGTAAAGATGAGGCGCAGGCACGCTTTGGCCATATGCTCGAAGCATTTAGCTATGGCGCGCCACCACACGGCGGTATCGCACCTGGCATTGATCGGCTGGTCATGATCCTCGCTGGTGAGCCAAATATTCGTGAAGTCATTGCCTTCCCGAAAACTGGCGATGGCCGCGACCTTATGATGGATGCGCCTGCCCCTGTTGCGGAAAAACAACTCAGAGAGCTGCATATCAAAACTACCGAACAGACGCCACACAAGTAAGGACTTGTCTCTCGACAAAAAATAGCGAATAGCGTACAGTCATTTTGTAAGAACTTCTAAATTGGAGGGGAATGAACGACTTCAAATTGCCTGAACCATCACGACCCGCGCTCCCTAATCGACGCATCCCGGGATCTGGGTTACAACACGGTCCTCGTAAGGCCACAACCTCTCCTGGGCCTAAGATTAACGTAAGTACTGCCGCCATCCCTACAGCTGTTGCAGATAAATGGCGTCATATTTTAGTAATGATTTTAGCCATCAGTGTGGCTGTTATTGGGTTTGACAGCTCAAGTCGCCAAGGTTCGGCTGCCGCCTCTACAGGAGATGAATCCACGCCAAGAGTGGCCCAGGCCAATATCCTACCAGCGGTTACTTTGCCAACTATCAAATCGCTTGAGTTGCCACCCATTCCCGAACGTAACGATGGTGTTAACGAACCTTATATCGCCGCAGAGAACGTAATCTTAATCGACGAAGCAAGTAAGACTGTTCTCTACGAGAAAGATGCTGACGTCCAAGTGCCGATCGCCAGCACCACAAAGATTGCTACAGCCGTTGTAAGCCTTGAGCACTACAAAGATCTCGACGAACGAGTCACTATATCGCAAGCTGCAGCTACGCAGATCGGATCAGCCGTTGGGTTTCGTGTCGGGGAAACGGCTACAATCCGCGAATTGCTCCATGGCTTACTTATGGTTTCCGGGAATGATGCAGCCTTCGCCCTTGCCGAGCACATGGCTAAATCCGGAGACAACGATACTACTTCACGCTTCGTCAACGAGATGAATAAGATGGCTCGTACAGTAGGCGCAACGAATACACGTTTTGCCGACCCAGCAGGGCTGAATGATATCGAAGGGCACTCGACAGCTCACGATATGGCGAAGATCAAGATGCGTGCCTTAAGCTTTGATCTCTACCGACAGATTGCTGGCAAGCTTGCCTATGAATACACCTCTCCCGAGAGATATCGTCATACATTCGAAAACTCCAACTGGCTCTTAAAGGCTGGCTCAGGCTTTGAGTACCCCTATGTCGAGACTGGGAAAACCGGATACACGCCAAAGCTTGCCGATGGTACCGGTGCCGGACACTGCCTTATTACCAGCGCCTTACATGATGGCCATCGGCTTGTTGCTGTCGTCTTTGATACCTATGAGCATACTGCACAAGCAAGTGCCAAGGTATCTAAAACACTTTACGAATACGGGTATAGTGCCTTTACCTGGAAACCTATCGTTCGGTAATATCAGTTTGACAAGTAATCGCAATCTTTATAGTATAGACGTAACGATCGAAAAGGTTCTAGCTATAAGGAGTATTGCATGACGATTATCGATGAGTTGCTCATCCTCCTAGATGATCTCGAGGAAGCGCCCAGCGAGGAGATACCGTCATACTTTGAAGAGCCTGACCTACAGGTAATCTATTCAGCACTCGGTAGGCTCGTCAATAAAGGGCTCGTAATAAAAAAGGAGAGACGAGGCAGCGTCTCCTACTCAATTAGCATTCACGGGGTCGAGACACTCAATCAGACCCTTGAAGCTATCAAGCAGCCTCAGGAAGAAGATTGGGATCAGCGTTGGCACCTAGTCATCTTCGATATTCCTGAGTCCAAAAGAAAGCTACGTGATAGTTTTCGCACACTGCTTAAAGATATTGGTTTTGGCATGTTAAAATCAAGTGTTTGGGTTTCGCCACGGAATCATGCAGAGATAATAAAGCGCTTTATTAAAAGATATAAAGTTGAAGAATACGTCTTCCAGCTCGAAACAGTAGCAAACGATAGCACCTATCAATTAAACCTCTTTGTCCGTCAATGTTGGGACTGGAAACAACTAGAACGGCAGTATGAACAGTTCATTGTATTGGGCGAGAGAATGCTGAACATGCTTCGCCTTGAGCAAAGAGCAAACAGTCGATTCCTGGCAAAGAGGGCTGTCTTTTCTTATGCTGAAACAGTAAAGACTGATCCACGGTTACCAGATACTATCGCTCCCCATACCCGACTAGCTCGTCGAGCCCACGAGCTTTACACAAAACTACGTCCTTACTGTATTGAATAACAAGGCTTATACTATATTGAGTTCTTGGAGTGCGTTGCTTGCAGCAGCCTGCTCTGCATTTTGCTTTGACGAACCAGCACCTTCACCCATGAGCTTATCAGCAATAAATACCCCTACGGTAAAGCTCTTAGCGTGATCAGGCCCCTGCTCAGCCAATACGCGGTAATTGGGTGTTACACTAAACTTTTCCTGTGCCAGTTCTTGGAGGCGACTCTTCGAATCAAGATAGAGTTTCTTTTCGATAATTGCTGGGAGGCGGACAAGTAGGTGTGTACCAATAAACTGCTGTGCGGCCTCATAGCCTTTGTCGAGGTACAGGGCGCCAATAAATGCTTCGAAGGTATTGGCTAAGATGAGCTGTCGAGCTTTTCCTCCGCTTTTTTGTTCACCACGAGATAAGAAAAGGTAATCACCCATCGATAGACCTTGAGCAATCTCAGCAAGCATAACCCCGCGCACAATAGCGCTTCGCCAGTTCGTTAACTCGCCTTCGGGGTTGCTATAGCTTTTATACAGATGTTCGGTGACCACAAGCTCAAGTACGGCATCGCCTAGAAACTCAAGGCGTTCATTATGGTCCAAGTCGAACCCAGCATTTTCATTGAGATATGACCGGTGAACGAAAACCTGTCGCAATAGGTCTTTGTTGGTGAATGAGATACCCAATTTCTCTTCAATCTCCGAAAGATTGTTTGGCATGAAGGGCCTTTCTAGAGAATAGGTTTACGAGCGCCACGTGTACAATCACGAAACGGGCGTAAAACTACTCTACGTTAACTTGTTCTTCTTTTGGATCGTATTTTGAAGAAGACCGATAGACAGTTCCAAGTACGCCATTGATAAATTTGGAGGAGTTTTCTCCACCAAACATTTTTGAAAGCTCAACTGCTTCATTAATCGCCACTTTTGGTGGTACATCTTCACTGAAAAGAAGCTCAAAAATCGCTACCCGTAGAATAGCTTTATCGATCGGTGAAATCTGGTGGATAGGCCACTCTGGTGCGACGCGCTCAATCTCGGCATCGATAGTATCGACGTGCTGGATACTGCCTACAACCACCTTACGAATGTAGTCAGCGTCGGCATCTTCTTGGAACTCTTCAATATTGCGATCAGTAACTGCCTCAATATCTGAGTCACGACGCATGTCCCATTCATAGAGGGTTTGCATCGAGATGGTCCGAGAAAGATGTCGATTCATAAGGTACTCTCCAGCTTCTTATGGTCTATTGGACTTTTTCGCCCTTGTAGTAACCACAGGATGAGCAAACGGTATGTGGAAGGTTTGCCGCACCGCAATGTGCACATACGGCGAGAGCAGTGCGCTCTTCCTGAGCATTGGCGCTTTTGCGTCGCTTGCTACGAGCATCTGAAAGTTTCTTTTTTGGTACTGCCATTGATTCTCTCCGGAAATATTAATATCGAGTAAACTAGGAATTATCTTACCACAAAATTGATCAGACGTCCAGTCACATAGATGATTCGAACGACGGTTTCAGGGACTACTGTCTGTAGTTTAGGGTCAGCCCTAACGACAGCGACAACTGCCGCTTCTTCAGCACGTGTATCGACGGTAACGGTGCCCTTAACCTTCCCATTCACCTGAACAATGATCGTAGCAGTTTCGGTTTGCAGTTGCGCTTCGTCATGTGTTGGCCAAGACGAACGGAAAACACTCTCCGCCTCACCAAGAGTTTGCCATAACTCCTCAGAAAAGTGAGGGAAAATTGGCGCCATAAGCTGGATAAACGATTTCTTATCTGCAACACTTAGCGCTTTATCGGAAGTATTATTGACATAGCTCATTAGACTACTTACGACCGTATTAAAACTAAACGATTTAAAATCTGCTGTTACTTTCTTAATGAGCTTATGGGTTTCAGGTGATAGTGCAGTGGAGCCAGATGACTCGCTCACTACGAACTGCCAGGCTTTGTGCAGAAAACGATATACGCCCGCCACACCATTTGGGTTCCACTCGACATCAAGGTTAGCCGGGCCAATAAACATCTCATATCCGCGAAGAGTGTCTGCACCGTAGCGTGCCACCAAGTCGTCCGGATTAACTACATTACCCTTTGATTTCGACATCTTCTTACCGTCGAGATAGATCATGCCATTGTCAAGAAGTTGTTTAAATGGCTCTCGAAAATTAAAGAGGCCGATATCGGCTAGAGCTTTTGTGAAAAATCGAGCATAAAGTAAGTGAAGGATAGCATGCTCAATACCACCAATATACAGATCTACGGGCATCCAGTACTGTACTTTTTCTAGGTCAAAAGCTTTTGATTCATTTTTTGGATCACAGAACCGAAGGAAGTACCATGAAGAGTCTACAAAGGTGTCCATGGTGTCAGTCTCACGCTTTGCCAGGTCGCCACACTTCGGACAATTGACGCGCACAAAGCTCTCGTCACGTGCCAGCGGAGACTCGCCGCCGGGTTGAAAATCGGCGTTATGAGGCAATACTACTGGCAATTGATTAGTAGGGACTGGAACTTCACCACACTCGTCACAATAGATAATTGGAATCGGAGCTCCCCAATAGCGCTGGCGAGAAATCAGCCAGTCGCGCAAGCGGTAGGTAGTCTTACGAACGGCGTAGCCCTTTGTCTCAACATGCTCGACTACTTTTTGACGAACATCGTGAGCGACCTGACCGGCTAGCTCAGCAGGCTCAAGCAAGATGCCATTCATATGATCGGTGTAACAAACCTCGAAGTTCTCAACTTTTTTACGTAATTCTGCATCGGGAGGAACCAGTCCGACCTTGAGTGGAATATTGTATTTTTTAGCAAATCTAAAGTCGCGTTCATCATGAGCCGAGCACTTAACGATACCCGTTCCGTAATCAGCCAAGGCAAAACTGGCAATCCAGATCGGCAGATCACCATTACCGAGCGGGTCCACGATGTAGCGACCCGTAAACATGCCTTCGGGCTCTTTTTCCTCTTCAAAGCCACGAGCAATCCGCTTCTTAACGAGCTCTTCAGCGAATGCTAACACAGCGTCTTTATTTTCGATCCCTTCAAGAAGCTCCGGCAATAGAGGATGATCTGGGGCGATAACCACAAATGTATCAGCGTAGCAAGCTTCAAAATGAGTCGAGTAGGTTTGGATCGTCATGTCCATGTCTTTGACTGGCGCCGTAAAGAGGAGGCCTTCGCTTTTCCCTATCCAGTTCTTTTGCATCGTCTTCACCCGATCAGCCCATTCAATATCTGAGAAGTCAAGCAACTCCTCGGCATACTCGGTAATCTTAAAAAACCACTGCCGCAATGACTTTTTCGTCACTTCAGTGCCGCAGCGTTCACAGCAGCCATCAACAACCTGTTCATTAGCGAGCACCGTCTTGTCTTGAGGGCACCAGTTAACCATGGCTTCTTTACGGTAGGCTAAGCCTTTCTTGTATAGCTCAAGAAACAACCATTGAGTCCACCGATAATAATCAGGCTTTGATGTGTCAAGCTCCCTGTCCCAATCGAATAACGCTCCCGTCTCTTTTAATTGGCGCTTCATGTTCATAATTGCTAAATTCGTTGATTCTTCAGGGTGGATGCCTTGCTTGATCGCTCGATTTTCCGCGGGCAAGCCAAAAGCGTCCCAGCCCATCGGATAGAGCACTTCCTTTCCCTGCATCATCTGATAACGCGTCCATACATCAGACAATACGTAGGGTCGCCAGTGGCCAACATGCAAGCCTTCACCCGATGGATACGGAAACATGACCAGCGTATAGTACTTAGCCTTTTCTGGATCCATCACAGCCTTATCAAGGCCTGATGTCTGCCAATACTCTCGCCACTTTTGCTCTATTGCCTGTGGGTTGTATTTCTGGTTCATAGCTATCCTTTACTTATTAGTCTTATTCTACGTTAATTTCATCCCTGTTTCAACCTGTTATTATCGGTGGCCCACATTGACAAAATGTAAAGTTTTCTTTACAGTTAAGCTATGAGAATCATCGTAAGGGTTCGCGAATTACGAAAAAACCACAACTTAACCCAAGAAGAGCTCGCCAAACAGCTCAACATCTCCCGTCAATCTTTGATCTCCCTTGAGCAGGGACGTTGGCTGCCCTCACTTCCCCTCGCCATTCAGTTAGCCGAGTTTTTCCGTGCGCCACTGGAAGACGTAATCCAGACCGCCGCAGCAGAAAATGCCAAGAGCCCAGACAAAGAGGCGACTGACTCTGGGCGAGCGAAAGAAGTTCTCCCACCCAGAGGACTCAATCCTTGGTCACCATTCCAAGATTTTCGAGATGTCCGTGAACAAATAGACCACGCACTCGATCAGACAGCACGGTTTCCCATGGGCATGACTACTGCTTTTCCCACAGTCAACATCCATCAAGACGATCACCATATCTATATTGAAGCCCATGTCCCGGGTTTCAACCAAGAACAAATCGATATTGATGTCGCAGATGACTACGTAACGATCAGCGGTACTACAAAAGAAGAGAGACGAGACGAGGGTCGAGTCATTGGCTACCTCCGTCGAGAATACCAAGTGCAATCGTTTAGTCGCACGATTGGATTACCTATACCAGTTATCAGTGATACCGCTACAGCCGACATGAGAAACGGCGTCCTTACCATCACGCTTCACAAAATCGAGGAAGAACAGCCAAAAACAAAACGAATTAAGCCAACAGGTGAGTAAACGAAGATAAAACCTTGAAACAACGTCTTAAATTTGGTATTATGCATCTGTTATGGATCTGTAGCTCAGTTGGTTAGAGCGCCACATTGACATTGTGGAGGTCTGCAGTTCGAGTCTGCACAGATCCACCAAAGAGACTTCTCAGTGATGAGGAGTTTTTTTGTTTTCCACCTAGAGGAGCAAGGTAAATTATGCTATGCTGATAAAGAATTAAGGAGGGACTACGGTGTCAGCAGAGCTCCTGCTCCGATTATTGGAGTATTTCGCTGGAATAATTATCGTTCTGGCACTACTTTTTGTACTCATGGAGGCGAGCCGAAAGTTTGACCGACTGAGGCAGCGCCCTTACTTAATCGTTGCCTTTGGTGCCTTTTTGCTTATCATAGGGGCACTAATGCGAGCACTGGGCCTTAATGCAGGCACCCTTCAACTTCCTTTTAGCATCATACAAGTCGCCGGCTTCTTCCTACTCGGCATCGGCTACCTCAGTCTTCACCACGACCGATCAGAAGAGGAAGATGTACCAGCAATACCGGAGGTCACTGAGGCTAATAACACAGAAGATACAGCTGACAAAAAAATAGAACAAGATTGGGTGGCACTTTTAACTGCATCTGAGAAGCAACCAACCGAAAAAGCAAGCAAGGCCAAGCCGATAGATAAAGGCTCTGTAAAGTCGGTCGACGGCCCAAGCAAGCCTGAAGCAAAAGTAGCCGTAGAACCGAAACAGAAGGAGAAGGAAGCGGCTTCGGCGAAGCTAGAAGCGAGCTCTTCTTCAGGCGAAAAAACAAGCTCTTCAGCCGACACAACACCAAGCACCCCCCTGTCTTCCACCAAGCCGGAGCCTAGTCCTGAGAGTAGCGCGATTGATTTATCGTACCTAGCAACCCGAAAAAATAAAATAAAATCAACAAAAACAGCTGCGTCTCAGAAAGAAAAATCCGTCTCTCTCGAAGCAAAGCCTCAACCCACCGGCACTAAGGTTGATGCCCCAAGCCCCGAAGCCAAGACAAAACAACCTGAATCGAAACAAACTCGGGAAGAGATACTTGACGATCTATTTCCCATAGAAGCTAAATCAAACAGCAAAGCAAGCGAAGACGAGAGTAGCTTGCTACCGGGTGAGATACGTGAAAAACCAACGAAAAAGGCTAAAACTGCGATGAACCCAGCGATTGCTCTGACTGGCCTTTTAGGCAATAAAGAGCTACTGGCTCTATGGCCACAAGCGACAGTAGTACTCATTATTTTCTTTATTATCATCGAGCTGCTGCCTTACCGAAAAATTCGTGGCAATGGTGTCTTATTGATTGGCTTCACGGTACTGTTCGCAAGCTTCATATTCCAAGCCTACACAAGTCAGGCACCAACACCCCTATCAACCGTTGGTGGACTTGTTGCTGAAGTAATCGGTTTCGCTTGCCTTGGCGCATCAAGCTGGCTTAAAATAAAGGGCAAGATCACGCATCATTTTCTTGCAATCGTTAGTGTTTTCTTCATTATCTTGCTCACCGTAGCCATGGGCGTTGCAACGGTCTTTGGCAGCGACACCACAAACCTTTCACTCGTACTCAACGCAACGACCGGACTCCTGATTGTCGCCTTACCAATATTGCATGCGATTGCGTACAGTCATCAGACCGCTATCGCGACCAAGGAGCCAAATGACTAGTAGGCAGACGATCCTTATTCTTGGCGCTGGTATCGCTGGCTTACGTTGTGCGCTTGACCTTGCCGACCGGGTTGGCCAGCGAGACGATGTATCGATCACGCTTGTCAATAAGACCCTCTATCACACGCTCCATTCAACTCTTTATGAGGCAGTGACCGCCGAGGACATGAGCAGCATACTCTGCCTGCCTCTTCAAAAGCTTATCGGCAAGCGACCTATTCATTTTATCCACGACAGGGTAAGTCGGATCGATCCCATCCATCAGAAAGTATCCTTGGATCGAAGTGGGACTATCCGGTACGACTATCTCGTGCTGGCTCTTGGCAATACTCCAGCTACTGCGGCTATTCCAGGCTTAGCTGAGCACGGGAGAGTGCTCAATAGTTTCGAAGATGCACTCAGTCTCCGTGCCACAATCCGCGAGCTCCTTATGGTGCAAAAGAAGCTGAATGTTGTTATCGGCGGTGGCGGTGCAGTCGGCTCTGAGCTAGCTGGAGCCCTCAGTTATTTCTCGCACGAACTCTGTAACGACTGTGATAAATGTGAGAAACATCTTGAGATCAGCCTCATAGAGCAAAGCGGGAGACTTCTTCCTGGCGAAAAGACTCGCTTAGCGAAAGCTATGGAACAAAAACTTCATAAACTGAATGTCGATGTTTACTTTGGCAAACGAATTAAGCGGGTAACAAAAAATACGGTTGTTCTAGAAAATAACTATACCTTACCTTATGACCTTTTCATCTGGGCTGGTGGTGGTCAAAGTTCGAAGTTACTCCAAGAAGTTGGCTTCGATACCGACCAAGTAGGGCGAGTCATCGTGGCACCGACCCTTCAAGCACGAGGATTTTCCCGTATCTATGCCATTGGCGATACCGCTCATTTTAGCCTTAGTAAAAAGCAAGCGTTAACCGCAAGTATTGCCTATGCGACAAGCCAAGGCGCCTTGGCGGCTAAGAATATTATTAACCAAATAAACGAGAAGCCCCAAGTATCTTACCAACCTCCTTGGAACCCACGTGCATATAACTTTGGTAACTACGCTGCCCTCCTCCCTCTTCACGGCTGGATGATCGATGGCTCCCTCGGCCTTCTTCTCAAGAGATTCCTTGTGTTTGACTACCTCCTCAACATTCTACCTCTGACGCAAGCACTCGCTTCACGATCACGTCGAGGCATTCAGCTCGCCTATCGACGCCTTACGCACTAAGTCAAGAAAAAGGCGTTGTTTGTCCTTTTTTGGGTTGCTTATCTACTTCTAACCTGATATACTGAGGCCTATGAGTCAACAGCAGCCCACCACAATCGAAGTACCACAAGTTGTGCCAGTCCGACGACTGTCTGAGCTTCTTGGTATTCCTGTGGCAAAAGTAATTCAAATCCTTATTAACTACGGTGTACGAGCGACTATCAACGAAAGCATTGACTTCGATACGGCAGCTATTGTTGCCGACGAACTTGGTTTTCAAATTGCGCTTCCGCAGACAGTAAGCGAACAAAAAGAAGATCACGAAACAAACAGTACATTTGCTGCTCGTCCTCCGGTCGTTACCGTTATGGGCCATGTTGACCATGGTAAAACGAAGCTTCTTGATACCATTCGACGAACCAATGTCGTTGCAACCGAAAGCGGCGGGATTACCCAACATATTGGAGCCTACCAGGTTGAAGTTAAAGACGATAAGGGTAAAAGCCGACTCGTCACCTTCCTTGACACTCCAGGTCACGAAGCGTTCTCTGCGCTACGTGCTCACGGAGCCAACATTACCGATATTGTCATTTTGGTTATTGCGGCAGACGACGGGGTAAAGCCACAGACCCTTGAAGCAGTGAGTCATGCTAAGGCAGCCAATGTACCCATCATTGTCGCTGCTACAAAGATAGATAAACCAGAGGCTGACCTCGAACGAACAAAACGACAACTCGCCGATATCGATCTTCTTCCTGAAGAGTGGGGCGGTAAAACCACCATCGTTCCAGTCTCTTCCATCACCGGCGAAGGCATCACCACACTGCTTGAAATGATCCTCTTAACCGCCGATGTTGCAGAATTTACTGCCCCGGTTGACGGCCAAACCAATGGCGTCGTTATTGAATCACACCAAGCACCTGGCATGGGAGCAGTAGCTACCGTCTTAGTACAGAGCGGTACCCTAAAGGTAGGAAGTACCATCGTCTTCCGATCAACCTACGCTAAAATCCGACTCATGGAGAATGATCGCGGTAAGCGCGTCATGTCTGCTACACCGTCTACGCCCGTTCGTATTGCTGGCCTTAAGGCTGTTCCTGAATTTGGTGAAATGTTCCACGAGGTAGAGAACGAAAAATCTGCCCGTGAAATCGTTGAAAAGACTGAGACATCACGTAATGTACGAAGCGTTAAGCATGTAGGGCTTGGGGAGCTTTCTGAGGCCATCGCTGGCGGCCAGCTCAAAGAGCTGAATATCATCGTTAAAGCCGATGTACAGGGCTCAGTTGAAGCCATTCGTAGTTCGCTCGATGAACTCTCTACCGAAGAAGTCGCCATCAAGATTCTCCACGAAGGCGTTGGCGACGTTAGTGAATCCGACGTGAATATGGCACTTGCAGCTAACGGTCTTATCGTTAGCTTTAGAGTTAACATTCCTCCTGCTGTTCGTAAATATGCCACCCAAAAGGGCGTCAAAATCTCCAGTTATGACATCATTTATCAACTGATTGATGACCTTTTTGATGCATTATCAGGCTTACTTGAGCCAGAAATCGTAGAGATCAACCTTGGGAAGCTTGAAATACTTCAAGTATTCAAATCAAGCAAGACAGGCGGTATCGTCGGTGGACGAGTAAAGAGCGGCGTAGTAGAGAAACATTCAAAAGCCTCGATTATTCGCAATGAAGAAAAGGTTGGCGAAGCGACTATTATCCGTGTTCAACGCGAAAAATCGGTTGTCGATAAGGTTGAAGCTGGTACAGAATGCGGCCTCTTAGTAGATGCAACTATCATCCCTCGACCTGGCGACACGCTTGAGATCTATAAGCAAGAAGAGCGGATTCGACGTCTCAAACGACAATCCGGACAGTAATCTCGTACTCGGTAAAGATATATACTCTTCCTGAGTATTCCACTTGACAGGTTGTGGCCAATCTGGTAAGGTAGAGTGCGTATCCAAGAAACACCTCCTACCCATAAGCTTCTGGACGTCCTTGGATACACTTTTGAGAGGAGGACCATTATTAGTACGGATAACAGCGACGTTCCGTTACGAAAGAGGGTCACTCAAATCATCGAACAACTGACGAATAAAGCCACTGCCAAACAGCGCTTTGCTCGATTTGGCAAAAAAACGGCTAAGTTTGTGAATCGCCAATTTGCGTTTATTATTTTGGCGTTTTTCGTACTTTCATTAAACGCCGTCTCCTCACCTGTTGTGAGCGAGGCAGCACTGCTTAATCCGTTAATTAACTACAACCCTGATGCACTCGCCGATGCCAGTATTGGCATCAACCAATACGTTCCAGTTCTTGATCAGCTCGATGACAAGCAGGTTAAGGATCAGGTGTTGTCTGCAGCCGTTGGTCAAGAAACGACATATGTTCCTAAGCCAATGCTTGTTGAAACTGTTGATCACGATACGGCCGACCGAATCCGCCGAGGGCTTCGCAAAGAGACTGTTTATCATACTGTTGCCCAGGGCGAGAGCTTGAGTCGCATCGCTGCTCACTATGGCATTAACGTAGCCACACTTTTACAAGAAAATAATATTAAACCTGAAGAATCAGCACAGATAAAGCCAGGTACACAGCTGGCCATTGCTCCGGAAAATACTACCGACTCTACTGAGTGGATCGATGTTCTGAACGAACAAGAACGCAAGGCTCGCGAGCAGCGCGAACGCGAACAGCAAGCACGGCTTGCAGCCAGCCGAGCCCAACAAAGCCGTGTAGCAACCGCTCGGGCCGCCTCAGTAGGCAGTGCCGACGCTGCCGGCATCTCAAATACTGGTCAGTTCCGCAAACCGATTGGTGCAGCTTGCCGCAATGGGTATCACTGGTATGCCGTAGACTGTCCTGCACCTATTGGGACCACGATCTTTGCGGCAGCCGCTGGAAGAGTTATCTCAACTGATCCCGTAGGATGGAACGGCGGATACGGCATGGTGACTCGTATTGATCATGGTAACGGTTGGCAAACCCTCTACGCCCACCAAAGCGCCATTACCGTTAGCCCTGGAGACACTGTGAGTGCCGGAGAAGCCATTGGCCGAGTTGGAAGCACAGGCCGCTCAACTGGCCCACACGTTCACTTTGAGATTATCCGAAGCGGACAACGTCTCAATCCGGTGAATTTTGTTGGCACATAGACACATAAAATGAGCTATACTTAATCTATGCTTATTGATGAAGTCCTTATTACCGTAAAAGCTGGGAAAGGCGGCGATGGAGCCGTCTCTTTTCGACGTGAAAAGCACGTGCCTAAGGGTGGTCCAGACGGTGGCGATGGAGCTCGTGGCGCCAATGTAGTGATCAAGGCAAGTGCATCGACTCATGGACTCGCAAGCTATCGTGGCGCCAAAGTTTACAAAGCGGAGCCAGGAGAAAACGGTAGCGGTGCGCGATCGGCAGGCCGTTCTGGTGAGGACCTCTATCTCTCAGTTCCACCGGGAACTCGGATTATTGAGGTTCGTGACAACCAAGAACAGGTAGTCGCTGACTTGAAAGATGATGGCGACGAAATTGTTATTGCACGTGGTGGTAGGGGTGGAAAAGGCAACTGGCACTTCCGTGGACCACAAAACCAAACTCCGAGGCAATTCGAACCTGGAACGCCCGGCGAACAGAAAACCATTAAACTTGAGCTTCAACTTATCGCGGACGTTGGCCTAGTGGGCCTGCCCAATGCTGGAAAGTCGACCCTGCTCTCTGTCATTTCCAATGCACGACCAAAAATTGCGGATTATCCGTTCACCACTCTTGAGCCTAATTTAGGTATGGTTCACCATGCTGGAAATCAATTCGTAGTTGCCGACATCCCTGGACTCATCGAGGGGGCAGCTGGTGGTAAAGGTTTAGGACATGAGTTTCTGAAACATATCCTACGCACAAATGTTATCGTTCACTTAGTTTCAGTTCTCGAAGATAATTTAGAGGCAGTATACCAAACCATTCGCAATGAGCTTGGGCAGTTCGATAAGACCCTTCTCGATAAGCCTGAGATTGTGGTCCTAACGAAGATTGATGCTTTGCCAGAATATGAAGAGTTCCATGGAGACTTTATCAACCAGCATAAGCCGCTTGCCATCTCAGCTGTAACTCATCAAGGAACCGACATACTACTCTATAAGATCGCTGAGAACCTTCCGCAAGCGGTGGAGCCAGTGGCCGAAGATTCTGAAATATGAGCTAATAACTGAATCTACTAACAAAAAGACCCTATCTAGAGGGTCTTTTTGTTAGTAGAAAAGCGATACACTTACACGAGGTCATCCCAAGAGCCCAAGACACATAAAAAGCCCCTCTTTCGAGGGGCTTTTTATGACCTGAGTTTTGTTAGGTCTTGATTTCGATGTCGACACCGGCTGGGAGGTCGAGACTCATGAGTGCGTCGATGGTCTTTGGGTTAGGATCCAAGACATCGATTAACCGTTTGTGGGTTCGCATCTCGTATTGGTCTCGGGCATCCTTATGGATGAACGTACTCTTCAATACGGTAATCTTCTTCTTTTCGGTTGGAAGCGGAATTGGCCCGTGAACTACGGCGCCAGTTCGCTCAGCCGTTTCGATAATCTTGCGAGCACTTTTATCGATAATTCGATAATCGTAGGCTCGAAGTCGAATGCGGATTTTCTGACTTTGTTCGTTACGTTTAGCCATAAGGTACAAACTCCTGCGCTTTGTCTTACTTGGTGATCTTGGTTACGACACCAGCACCAACAGTCTTGCCACCCTCACGGATAGTAAACTTCATCTGCTCTTCCATGGCGATTGGCTGGATAAGCTTTACTTTAAAGGTAATAGTATCACCAGGCATAACCATCTCAGTGCCTTCTGGAAGTTCTACTTCACCGGTAACGTCAGTGGTTCGAATATAGAACTGAGGCTTGTAGCCCTTGAAGAATGGGGTATGTCGTCCACCTTCTTCTTTGCTCAAGATGTAGACTTCAGCATCGAATTCAGTGTGAGGAGTGATTGAACCTGGCTTGGCAAGAACCTGACCACGCTCAACATCTTCCTTTTCAATACCACGGATCAAGAGACCAACATTGTCTCCAGCCTGACCACGATCGAGCTGCTTGCGGAACATTTCAACACCAGTGACAACAGTCTTCTTGGTTGGCTTAAGACCAACAATTTCGACTTCGTCGTTGACGTTGACAGCGCCGGCTTCAACACGACCAGTTACGACAGTACCACGACCCTTGATTGAGAAGACATCTTCTACTGGCATAAGGAAAGGCTTGTCGAGGTCACGGACAGGTTCTGGAATATACGAGTCAACAGCTTCCATAAGTTCGAAGATCTTCTGCTTGTAGGCTTCATCACCTTCGAGAGCCTTAAGAGCTGAACCACGGATGACAGGAATCTCGTCACCAGGGAATTCATACTTCGAAAGAAGCTCACGAACTTCCATCTCAACGAGATCGAGAAGTTCTGCATCGTCAACCATGTCACACTTGTTCAAGAAAACAACGAGAGCTGGAACACCAACCTGGCGAGCCAAG
>CBINIT010000003.1:0-48982 GCA_966250865.1 uncultured Candidatus Berkelbacteria bacterium | reverse complement strand
CTTGTTCATAAAGGTTAATGGTTTAAGCAACACGACCTTCTCGCCATGAACTTGAAACTCGGTTGTGTCGGCAGACCAGCGGGACATATCACAAAACTGAGCCTGGAGCTCATCGGCGATGGCATCAAGAACCATAAACCCGATATTGTGTCGGGTTTTTTCGTACTCTTTGCCTGGATTGCCGAGGCCGACGATTAGTTTCATTACATTCCTGGAAGGTTAATACCAAGGTCACCCATCATGCCTTTTGCCTTCTCCGCAGCGATGGCTTGGGCTTTTGAGATGGCCTGTGCAACGGTGTTCTTCACGGCCTGTTCAAGCTCCCGCTTCTTTTCTGGAGCCAACAAAACTTCTTCGATAGTTACATCGAGAATACGAATCTCACCGTTAAAGACAACTGTAACGTTGCCGTCACTGGACTTAGCTTCAATTTCTGTTTCTTTGAGCTCTTTCTGGATTTGCTTTGCTTTCTTTTGCATGTCGTAGAGTTGTTTCATTTTGTCGAGCATGATGTACCTCCGCTTACTGATAGATTACCCTGATATTATGCCTGGTTTACCTTATTTCGTAAATAGCCTTCGATAAACTGATCGATATCACCGTCGAGGACTGCTTGCGTATTGCTCGTTTCGACTTCAGTCCGGTGATCTTTCACCATCTGATACGGATGCAGCACGTACGATCGTATCTGGTTCCCCCACTCCGCCGAGACATGTTCCCCCCGAAGTTCCATGTCTCGTTTCCGCTGCTCTTCGAGCTGCTTAGCCAATAAACGAGAGATTAGGACTTTCATGGCCAGCTCTTTATTTTGCAATTGGCTTCGTTCATTTTGGCTCGTTACTACTACGCCGGTCGGAAGATGTGTAATGCGAACAGCTGAGTCGGTGGTGTTGACGCTTTGACCCCCGTGGCCGCCAGAACGGTAAACGTCGATCTTGAGATCCTCAGGCTTGATCGTCACTTCTTTTGCATTGTCCACTTCAGGCGTTACCTCAACTAAGACGAATGAGGTATGGCGTGCCTTGTCAGCATCAAAGGGGGAGATGCGGACTAATCGATGGACACCGGCTTCACTCTTGAGATGACCGTAGACTTGCTGTCCTTTTACTTCTAGTGTTGCCGATTTGATGCCTGCTTCTTCTCCGTATGAGATATCAACGAGATGCGCTTGCCAGTTCTTTCGTTCCGCATAGCGTTGAAACATCCGTAGCAACATCGAGGCCCAATCCTGCGCTTCTGTTCCGCCAGCGCCGGCATGGATGCTTAGAATGGCATTATTCGTATCGTACTGACCGGTAAATAGCGATTCAAACTCAAGTTGTTGCATCAACTTCTCAGCCTCGGGGTCAGTTGGATCGAGTAATACTAAATCGTACTGGTCAACAACTTCTTTAAGTCGAGTCAGCTCCTGGGACAGTCCAGCGGCTTTTTCATGGTCAGCCCAAAACTCAGTCAACTGCATCGCTGTTTCTATTTCAGTAATTCGTGCTCGTTTTTCATCTATTTTGAGAAGGCGAGCTAATTCAATAAGACGGTCATCCATAGGTTAATTATACCTGATAGAGAGAGAAATTACAAAAAAAGTCCGCCTTTCGACGGACCTTTTGTTTAATTAACAACTACTTCTTTTTTGAAGAGCTCGTGGGAGTTGGGGTTGGTGGCACTGGGCTTGGCGACACAATTTCATCGATAAGTTCAGTAATGATAACAACTTCTTCTCCATCAAAATCGTGTCGTGTCCCTTTTACATGAAGGAAGCGATCTTTATCTAGGTATTTCTTAGCGATTTCATCAGCAATTGTCTTGTTTGCTGCTTTAGCCTGGAAGGTTTGAGAGCCCGACTGGAAGAGGTATGGGAAGTTCAACCAATGGTAGCGTGTACTCGTAACTAGTCTACCCATTGCGAAGAAGCTGGTACCTGGAGCTAGTGAGATAGAGGGTTCAGGACTTGGCTCTTGGCCGGGCTTAAGCCCAGTCACCCGTATCCTGCCTGGATTTCCTGCATAAATCAGTCGGTCAACTTTTCCGCTAATACGTACATAGCTACCTTTTGCCGCATATTGCTCCAGAAGCTGATCAATCTGTTTTGAGTTCTTCCCTGCGCTCTGGAAATGCCAGACACCGCCCGCACCTGCCTCGTTCTGTGCATAGTACCGTCCCCATTGATTTTTCGTGTATGCATTATTGAGACGTAAAGCAAATTCCATATTCGTTATCGTCGTTGTGTTCGTGCTTGCATCAGATTGATGAGGACCAAAGTACCAAAAAAGCCCAATAACAAATAATCCGAAAACAACA
This sequence comes from uncultured Candidatus Berkelbacteria bacterium, assembly GCA_966250865.1. GTDB lineage: Bacteria > Patescibacteriota > UBA1384 > CAYGGE01 > CAYGGE01 > CAYGGE01. Next base: position 46,684 of record CBINIT010000003.1, on the reverse strand, counting down.
AGTGCAATAAGACTGCTCGTACGTGAGGACATAGCCCCTCCCCTATTTAATAACTATAGGTTAAGTATGACATCGGCTCATTCGCCCGTCAAGCAAACAAAAGAGGACGCTGTGACACGTCCTCTTTTGCGCTCTGACTACTCTTAGAAACGAGCAGTCAGGTTGGCAAGAGCCTTACGCTGGCGATTATAGACGTAGCCGGCCATGCTCAGTCCGGAAAGGACCAAAGATAGCAAGACATCGTTTCCACCAGTTGAGACAAGTGGCTTTTGGGCAGGGGCCACAACAGCACACTCAATCTGAACTTTCGCTTCGCTAAAGACTTTACCCTGGTTGCTGGCCTCAGCGGCTGCCTTGTTTACTAATTCGTAATTACAGGCAACATCGTGACTAATAACGGTGGCAAACTCGACAGTAACTTCTGCACCTGGGTTGAGATCGCCGATTAAGACGAACTCACGAGTGAAGTCGAGAAGTTTTGCTTTCTGACCATCACGGGTGATAACAATATCACCGGTGAGTTTAACGTTCGCTGGCAACATGTCGTTGAGCTTGAGGGCTCGAAGCACATCACCACCAACGTTTTTCACCACTACTCGCCAGTTAGCCGTATCGCCACCAACTGCCTTGGTGACAGTTTTATCGGTAGCTTCGTTACGGTTCGCATTACCAACGAATTTCGAAAGTTGGATAGCTGGATTACTTGGAGTAGGAGTTGGTGTTGGAGTCGGAGTAACAACGACAACCTTTTGGTTACCGAAGCGAAGGACTTTCAACACGTTTTCCGTAACTTCGCCGCTCTGTGGGTTCTGGGTAGTTACCCGATAACCACTTGGAACGACTTCGGTTGCAACATAGGTACCAAGCGCGATGTTCTCAAGGAGAATATCTCCATTGGCATCGGTACGCTTCACCTCGTTGAAACCATTTGGACCAGTGATGCGGAATTCGATGTTGGCCATGCGAGGCTCGTTGTCATCGAAGGTTCCATCACCATCTTTGTCTTCGAACTTGATAATCTTCAAGCTACCCTTACCTTCTTCGGTTGGGATCTGCTGATTACCAAATCGAACGACAGTGGTTTCGTCGGTTACGACAACGCCAGTTTGTGGGTTGTCGGTAGTGACTCGGAAACCACCAGGAACGGTTTCGGTAACCACGTAGTTACCCGGCATGAGGTTCGTCAAGTTGATGATACCGTCATTGCCAGTACTGCGGGTTACATCGTAGCCGTTTGGACCGGTAATACGGAAGGTGACGTCGGCCATAAATGGCTCGCCGGCATCTTGGGTTCGGTTACCGTTTTTGTCTTCGAATTTAATGATTCGAAGGCTACCCTTTGGCTGAACGATTTCTTTGTTACCAAAGGTTACCGTAGCAGTCTCGTTAGCTACCACTACACCATTTTGTGGGTTAGCAGTAGTGACCTGGTACCCAGTAGGCACCGTTTCAGTAACCACATACGTACCCGGATCAAGATTGGTCAGCTCGATACGGCCAGTACTATTGGTCTGACGAGTTACGTCATACCCATTAGGACCGGTAATCCGGAAAGTAACGTTGGCATGCGGGCCTTCGTTAGCATCGCGGACACCATCGCCGTCGGCGTCAATGAACTTGATAATATTCAGACCACCCTTTGGCGTAGTAACTGGTTTGTTACCAAAGGTTGCGGTAGCGGTTTGGTTCGCTACAACGGTGATGGACTGCGGGTTAGCCGTAGTCACCTGATAACCGGTTGGAACGGTTTCAGTTACCGTGTAGGTACCAAGCGCAAGGTTGGTCAATTCGATACGACCGTTCGCGTCAGTTTGACGAGTTTGGTCATAGCCGTTTGGACCAGTAATGCGGAAGGTTACACCAGCGTGTGGACCTTCGTTTGCGTCACGGACTCCGTCACCATCGGCATCAATAAACTTGATGATGGTGAGGTTGCCTTTCTCCTCAACGACTTCACGGTTTTGGGCCACGACTTTCTGAACAGGGTTAGTGTTCGAAAGAGTGAACTGACCGTTAGCCGGTGTGATTTCTTCCTGAATGAAACCAGCTGGTAATTCTTCACGCGCGGTGTAGCTACCAAATGGAATGTCAGTAATTTCAGCTTGACCGTTTTCACCAGTCCAAACTTCACGGTGGAAGTTATTTGGACCGTCGATAATGAATTTTACTCGCTGAGCAGGGTGATTACCCTGAACCCAGTGACCATCGACGAAAGCGTGCTTTTCGAGTTGGATGGTACCTTGAGTGTCATTATCTCGAACACGCATCTGGAAGTAGATAACGCTACCTGAGGTGCTGTCATTATCGGCAATAATTGAGCCAACATTAACACCACTACTCAAGACAGTGTCACCAATACCAAGCGACATCAGGTCATTATTACTATCCCACCAATACTCACGACCTGAACCATTCACATAGTCCAGGATGTTGTCGTCGGAAGTAGTAATAGTTACATCGTCACTTCGGTTGGCATGGTTAGAGGCGCTGGCAGTACCAACAAGCTTCCGTGCATTTGCACCAGTACCAGCCTGGCTCAACATGGCCTTAATGTTCACGTCACGCAGCTCTGAATTCGTACCTTGTGGGTGATCATTGAATGCCAAAATGTAGAAGCCAAGAGTATCACCAGGTGCAGCGCTAACGGTATTAAACCATTCGTCTGCATCAGGGAATTCGGGATTGGTTGCTCGATTACCGTAGTTAAAGGCTTTGACATCAACTACAAGCTTTGGATCAACCGGGGTGTTATTCCCACCGATAATCACCTTAGCGGTGCTATCAGATACTGAATGGGTGCCATGAGTGATGGTAGAAGTCTGGGTCAACGTTCCGGTTGCTCCATCCTTTACCTTTGCTCGGATCCAGACAAACGCATTTTGGTAGAATGGAAAGTCCTTAGGCAAAACTGCACCAGTAGTAACGATACTGTTGTCCAATGTAACCAGTGGATCGTTCTGAAATGCTAGTTGAGCCGAACCAGGAACATATTCAAGCTTCTCAGGAAGTTGAATTTTCGCCTGGATACCACTAAGGGTTTCGGTAGCCGACGTATTTTTTACCTCGAGACTGAGGATGATTTCATCCCCGACCTTGGCATTGACCTGTGGCAAGTAGGTCGTATTATCTGTCGCGTTCTTGACTTCTGTCTTCAAGGAAAGTGGACCAGCATCAGCACTTGTCAGATGTGGTGCACCGACCAATGCATTTCCGAAGAAAAGCACAGAGACGAGAAGGAAGATGAGCGACTTGAACTTTTGTACAAATTGCTTCATAGTTCCTCTTTCTATTTTTCGACCTTTAGTAAATAAACCTTTGATTTAAAAGTTGGTAAAGTATTTGATTGTTAATGTTCTTTCTCTTTCGAGTCAGGTGGAAATCATAGTGATGATTCTTCATCTGATTCGAAAGTGGCGTGCAGGGGAGGACGACTGTCCTCCCCCACGTTGCCCACCGGATGACACGCTGGTCATCCAGTGACGTTAGGGCCGACGCCGACGGTGTGTCGGGAATGTCGGCTGGTTTTCCCCCTTCTTACCGTGGGGGATATTACGACGATAGTCCTGCCCGCCTCCTGGCGGACGCCGCACTTGCGGGATGTTGATGTCGATATCTCCGCCGGGGCTCAAGTAAAGCTGGGGCGGATAGATCGTCTCGCCACTGGCCGGCGGAATGTAGGTCGGAGTGTACGGCAGAACCGGTGTGGACGCTCCAGTAGAAGGCGGGAGGATGAGGTAGATCTGCGCCGGCGGGATATTGATCACCGGCGCGAAGTTCACCTCTGCCTTGGCGTACGCCGCGGCATTTGCCTCTGCGACCTGCTGCTGAAGCTGGTACTGCTCGAGTTCAGCCGGAACAGGCGGTGCGGCGGGTTGCGGTTTCGGCGGGGTTGGCGCAGGCGGGGTCGGTTTCTCCAGAGGCGGGATGCCGACCATCAGGTTCGAGCACGAGTCTCGAAACATGAATACTCCGAGCTTGGTGTAGACGATATCTACGACCAGTGGCCGCGGATCGTCCGAGGCGTAATACTTCCCACCCCGGGTCTTCCGTGCACCGACAGCGCCAGACGTGGCGACCCAGAAGTTGTCACCGCTCCAGCTCTCCGGAAGCGTCACGTTGCGCTTCCAAGAGCCGGTGTCGATTGCTTCGATGATCGCTGTGACCTTCTCGAGGCTGAGCATGCCGGCAAGGTGCCAGCGACCCAGATTGTACTCGAGATCTGACGACAGACCTCCGAAGGTCGTGGCGGGCTTCGCCTTGAAGATGCGGGCCTTGATGTTCGGCGCGAGGCTGGAACACTGGCTGCAGGCTTCCGCTGGCGCTGGTATCGTACAGACGGAAAGGAGAAGGGCTACCAGCCAGCCCCACCCCTTCGGGAGTTGCAGTTTCATCGGTTTTCCTTGCCCATTTAGGGCTTGACGCGGATGCGGCGGCCCGACTTGATTGCGGGCAGCGGGAAGTCGTACATAGGAGGCTGGCCCGCGACGCTGTCCTGACTGTTGGGCAGTGCCTCGAACTTACCTCCAGGGAGTCGGCGGACGAAGACCCGGAAGAGCTCCGAAGAGCCCTCAGGGATCTCAATCTCACACTGTGCCCCAGGGGCAACCGGAAGCGGCTTGCTGACCTTGCCGTTGACGCGTTGACAGGAGAACTCAATCTCGCAGCCAAGCGCGTTGACGATGGTCAGCCACCGGTTGGTACCAGTGGGCTCCGGTTTATTGACCGAGGTGGTGACAGGCGCTCCAGTGGATGCGGTGTGGACCTTCGGAACAGGATCCTCGGTCGGCATACCGTTAGGCACATCAGAATCCTGAACCTTTCGGTCACTTGCTGTCTCACCAACCTCCTTGACGGTGCGCTGCCGTTCCGGAAGGCCACCTGTAGCAGGCAGTCCACCGTTAAGTTGCAGCGGTGCGCCGCCGATCATTTGGACGATGGGCACCTGGGGAACGGGCGAATCTGGTTCAGCCAGTACGAGACCGGGACACTTGGCAACGATCGCCGCAAAGTTCGGGCGGTTGCGCTGGGCATCCCAGTATTCACGCTTAGGCCGGCCGGTGCTATCGGTGAACTTGAGCAGGTTGACCTCCAAAGGCGCGACTTCGGCCAGTTTAGCCTTATAGCGCCCGGTCTTCCCCATGATCCACCGGTAGGTGCTCTCCTTCCCACCTTCGATGTCAGCCGCGCGGCGGAACGTGTGCGGACCGACTTCAAGCTCTTCCAGGTCGAGCGTCAGGAAGTGAAGTTCACCTTCGTAGTCGAGCTCGTAAAAGAGCGGAACGTCATCCTCACCTTTCTCCTCACGCTTCCGAGGCCGCTTGTCACCCTCCTTGTCCTGACGGAGGTCCGCCCGGGCAGAGAGAGAGACGAAGCCGCGGCGAGTCCCCTTTCCTCCGGACGCGCCGAAATAGATAGGGATTTCGCCTTCCCCGAAATCGGGGAAGAAGATGCCGAGCCCCGCACTCTCACGCCCGTAGGCAATGAGTTCCCCTTCATAAAACCATTTGGGCGAGGACGTCGTGACGACCGCGCTGTGGCTGTAGGAGTTGCGCGGAAGGAGCGCACTGCCGATGGACGCGGCAGTGTAGGGATCAATCGCCGTTGCCGGCGCGATCCCGAACGACATGAGAAAGAGTGCGAGAAGCACTCTGGCCAGCAACCGGCGGTTGCGCATCGATTTTCCTCCGTGTACGTGTGATGTCGAAGTGCTGCCGAGCTCTGACTAGTCAGCTCTCGGCCGTGCGGAAGTGTGGACTTTTACTTCGTCCACGCAGCTGCCTCTCAAAGAAGCAGCTTGCCTAGACAAATTATTGTTTAATGTACGTGTCGTAGCCGCTACCAGCTCCATATGAGCTGTAATCACTACTTAACCCTGTACCAACTGAGTAGGTACTATAGTCAGAGGACAAACCTGTTGACGGATAGCCCTTAGAATACGTTGAGTAATCACTTGAAAGGTCTGAATTTACCGTTCCGTATGTATCGTATGAACTCGACATATTTGGGGTATAAGTATCGTAATTACTAGTCATGCCAGGATTATAGGTATCGTACCCGCTTGTCATACCTGATCCAGTAGAATAGGTTGAGTAATCGCTGGAGAAATTCGGCTTGTATGTATCGTAATTACTCGACAGAGAAGGCTGAGCCGGTGTCTGGTTTTGGTACAGTAGAGCGTTAAGGTTATAGACGGAAATCACCGGGTATCGGTAAATGCTATTCACGCCATAGCCATAGTTTGAGTAACCGTAATTTGAGGGATATCCGTAACCATAGTTACCGTAAGGGTAGCCATAGTTATTTGCATAACCACCATATGGGTAACCGTAGTTGTTACCATAGCCGTAGCCACCGTACATGTTGTTGTAGGTACTGTAGGCGTTATACGCCGGATAGTTCCGACAGGTACAGACAGTCTGGGTCGGATAGCCGTAGCCACCATAGCCATACCCGCCATAAGGATACCCATAATATGGCAAACCGACGTTGCCGGTTGCCCGATAGTTCGCTGCCATAGCAGCTGCACCTAAAATGGCTGCGGTATTAGCACGGCCTTCCCACCCAGCTTTCGCTTGCAGGGGTAAACCGAAAAGAATAGCACTTGCTAAAAGTAGTGCAATGAAGAGATTCTTCATGCGATCCTTCCTTTGGCTTGTTACTGCTTGACTTGTTGTAATCATATCGAGTTACTCCTGGTATTACTTGATGCTTTCTGACAAAACAGCTAAGCATATACCAATGTTTTTGTAAGATCTTCCAATTTCTTGTGATATCTTACGGCTATCCGTTTCTTTTAGAAAAGCCGGAGAAGCACTGTCCACACCAGGATCCTTGAAAGGGTCTTGCTCTTTCCTTAAGCAAGCTCAAGGATCGAATAAGTCTTTAAGGTTTAGGGGCAGAGTAAATGATCCTATAAAGTATTGGATCCTCTCCACATCTCCCAGTGTGGACACTACCACTCCGGCTCGGGAGTAAACGAAAAACAGACAACCCTCCTTACTTGGTTGCTGTGATTTGTTTTACTTACCTGTACCAGGTAATGCCACTGAACAACTACACAGGGTATTTATTCAGTACTCGCCATAATAGCATATACTGGCGAATCTGTCAAGTACTCGACGGACTGTCATTCCTGACAGGAAGCGACAGCGCTCCTGATCGGAAATCCTGTAGCAAACGAGATCCTCGATCTGGTTTCGCTCATAGCGAACCAGTCAAGGATGACAACCGTGTTATTTTGGAATAAGCCGTGGGCCGTTTGGGGTGTCTTCGATAACGTACCCTTGAGATTCAATTTCAGCCCGTACCGTGTCGGCTTTGGCATAGTCCCCTGCTGCCCGAGCCGCTTCACGGTCGTTGAGTAACTGCTCGAGACTTGCAGTAACGGTCGTTTCAACAGGGTTCAAACCAAGACCAAGAACAGGCTCAAAGGCCAGCCAGAGGTCATAATCCTTGGCTTCATGAAGAATTGCCAGGAGTTTCGGTGTGTCGAGATCGTCCTGAAGCGCATCGTAACCTTTGGCCAATATCGCCTGCTTTTCCTCGTCGGAAAGCGAAGATGGTCGGTAGGCTAACTGACGGATACTCTCGAGCGTCTTGGCTGCCGACTCGAGCGATTCCCAGGTAAAGTTCAGTTTGCTGCGGTACTGTGATGTCAGCACCAGGTAGCGAAACGCAACCGGATCAAGCCCGTGTTTAATAATGTCGCCAAGACTATAGATATTCTTGAGCGATTTACTCATCTTCTGGCCGTCTACGAGGAGAAACTCACCATGAACGAAGAAACGAGCAAAGGCGCGACCTGTTGCCGCCTCACTTTGTGCAATCTCATTTTCATGGTGCGGAAAGAGGAGATCAACACCACCGGCATGAATATCCAAAGTTGAACCAAGATATTTCATGCTCATCGCTGAACACTCCAGGTGCCAACCTGGCCGACCGCCACCCTTGGTTGGTTCATGTTGATGCTCTTTAGTGATGTCATCAACTTTCCAAAGGACAAAGTCGTTAACGTCATCTTTCCCATATTCATCGACTGCCACTCGAGCACCTGGCTTAATCTCCCGCTTGTCGAGGGCGCTCAGTCGACCGTATTCCTTAAATTTTGAGAGATCGAAGTAGACTTCGCCATCTTTTTCATAGGCAAAGCCCTTCTCAACTAACTGGTTCAGCAGCTGCTTCATCTCAGGAAAATGTTCCGTTGCTCGAGGCGTAATATCAGGAAGTTCGATATTCAACCGAGCGAGATCTTCGAAAAAGAGCATCTCATATCGCTCGGTCAGTTCAGAAAGGGCAATCCCCTCTTCTGCTGATCGTCGAATCGTCTTATCATCGATATCCGTAATATTCATGACATGCGTAACCTCGTAACCCAACAAACGAAGCGTACGGGTTAGTAAATCGGTCATGATATAGGTTCGCATATTACCAATATGGGCCCGGTCGTAAACCGTCGGCCCACAGGTGTACATGCCAACTTGTTTGTCATGAAGCGGCGTAAAGGTTTCAGTTGTGCGGGTAAGGGAGTTGTAGAGCTTCATGGCTTGTCCTAGAAAGTTCTTATATTACATATCGTCGTCGGAGAGCTCGTCTCGCTCTTCAGCTTCGGCTGCCTCTTCAAGCGATAGGGTTTCGGTATCATCATCAACTAAACCCTGGTCGTAGCGTTCGTTTTCTTCTTGTGGCTTAGCTTTACCATCATCGATGCGTTCAACCGTTCCATGACAATCTGGGTCGCTACAATGCAATCCAACCGTACCGGGTAAGCCGCAAATGATACATTCACCGTTGATTGTCGTAGCTGTCTCGTCTGACATATCGCCTCCTTAGCCTAATACTCTTTGCGCCCTTCGAGCGCTCTCGTAACAGTCATTTCATCGGCATATTCGAGATCACCGCCGATCGGCAATCCCCTCGCAATACGCGTCACTTTCACCTTACGATTAAGATTCATTTTAACAATCTCTTTATAAATGTACATAGCAGTTGCTTCACCCTCAAGCGTGGGGTTTGTCGCTAAGACAATTTCGTTAATGCCAGTATCAGTCTGAACTCGATCAAAGAGTGGCTGCATGTGGAGTTCATTGGGACCAATGCCTTGAATCGGTGAAATCGCTCCACCAAGAACGTGGTACCTCCCCTGAAAACGCGCCTTTTCCATGGGAATAATATCGAGTGGCTCCTCAACTACGGCAACAAGCGATTGGTCGCGCTTCGAGTCGACGCAGATAAAGCAGGGATCAGTTTCCGCAATCGTAAAACAGGTTTGGCAAATAACTAAACCTTCTCGAAGCTTCACAATCGAATCACCGAGTTGATGGACATCGTTTTCTGATCGGCTGAGCAGGTAAAAGGCCAGCCGGCCTGCTGTTTTCGGACCAATACCAGGTAGTTTAGCTAACTGGTCAATAGCCCGTTGGACTGATTTTGGAATGTATTGTGGCATATATACAGAAGTTCTCGATTCCGCTTCGCTCCACTCGAACAATACCATGGGTACTCTTCGAGCGAAGTCGAGAAGCACATTACTTTTCCTTTTTCATTACTTTGCGCTTCGTAGTTTTCTTGGCAGTTGTTTTACGAGCGGTCGTCTTCCGTTTAGCGGTGGGCTTTTCTTCCTTGACCGCATTTGGATCGTAAACTGGAGTCACCTTGGCTGGATCATCCCAGGTTGCAAAGTCACATTTTGGATACCGACTACAACCCCAAAACGTACGTCGGCGGCGAGTTTTTCGCTCAACCAGCTCCCCTTCTTGGCATTTCGGACAGGCAATACCCGTAGATTTCAAGATCGCCTTCGTATTTTTACAGTCGGGGAAACCGGTACAGGCCATGAACCGACCGAAACGGCCAAGCTTAATGACCATCGGCTTACCGCAAAGATCACAGACTTCGTCGGTCGCCTCTTCGGTCTTCTGCTTCTCAACGGTCTGCTCTTTTTCTTTCAAGTGGCTCTCAAAGGGTCGGTAAAAGGCATCAATAACTTTTTGCCACTCACGCTCACCTTCAGCAACCTTGTCGAAGTCTTCTTCGATAGTGGCGGTGAAGCTGACATCGACGATATCGGGGAAATGCTCTTTAAGCAGATCGGTCACAATAAAACCGACTTCTTGAGGGATGAGCTGGCGGTTTTCGATCTGGACATAGCCTCGATCAACAATCGTTGAGATGGTTGGTGCGTAGGTCGATGGTCGACCAATCCCATTCTCTTCAAGTGTTTTAATCAGGCTTGCTTCGTTGAATCGAGCGGGCGGTTCAGTAAAGTGCTGCTCACTTCGAAGCTTCAACAGATCCACTGGGTCGCCAGTTACCAATTCAGGCAAACTCTTTGACTCAAGTTTCTCTTGCCAAAGGCGCAAGAAACCGTCGAAAAGAATATTTTGACCATTGGCTCGGAAGGTATACTGATCTTGCTTGCCTTTTGCCGTAAGCGTCATGGTTATCTGTTCAAGACTGGCACTCGCCATCTGACTGGCAATGAGTCGCTTCCAGATGAGTTCATAGAGCTTCGCCTGCTCATCGGTCAGCTGGCCAGCCATCTCGGCTGGTGATTTCTCGGGATGCGTCGGACGAATGGCTTCGTGAGCCTCTTGAGCACCTTTTGCCTTAGTCTTATAGATACGAGTCTTTTCAGGAAGATACTTGTCGCCAAAAGCCTTGCCAATGTAGCCGCGTGCAGCGCTAACGGCTTGGGCTGACAGGTTTGTCGAGTCAGTACGCATGTAGGTAATGTGTCCTGCTTCATACAGGCGCTGAGCAATGGACATGGTCCGTTTCGCACTATAGCCAAGCTGATGCGAAGCAGTTTGCTGCAACGTTGAGGTAGTAAACGGTCCGTACGGATGGCGAGCCACAGTTCGCTTATCGATCTGACCGACAGTATAGGCTGCGCCGTTAAGATCGGCAACAAGCGTATCGGCTTCTTCTTTATTCTTCACGGAAAGCTTTTCAATCTTTTCTTCATTACGCTTCACCAGCATACCGGTAAAACTTTGTTGCTTGGCTACAAAATCACCTTCGATAGACCAATATTCAGTAGGGACAAATGCCTGAATCTCTCGTTCACGGTCCACAATAAGACGAACCGCTACCGACTGAACACGACCAGCGGAAAGACCAGTGTAGATTTTCTTCCAGAGAAAGGGGCTCAGTTTATACCCGACCAGTCGGTCCAGCACCCGGCGAGCCTGTTGGGCATCGATTAAGTGCATATCGAGCTGCCGTGGCTTTTTCACCGCTTCCTGGATTGCATCCTTGGTAATTTCGTGGAAGGTAATACGCTTAAGCTTCTCATCGGTTCGCTTCATACCAAGCGCTTCAACAATATGCCAGGCAATGGCCTCTCCTTCACGGTCGTAGTCAGTAGCGAGATAGATGATATCGCTCTTCTTGGCGGCATTTTTGAGCTCAGTGAGCACCTTTTTTGCCTTAGTCGGAACAATATAGCTTGGCTCGTAGTTATGTTCGGTATCGATACCAATTTTACTTTTTGGCAAGTCGCGAACATGACCAAACGAAGCAAGGACAGTATAACCCTTCCCGAGATATTGTTCGATCGTTTTACCTTTAGATGGTGACTCTACAATCACTAGATTCATGTATGCTTCCTTTAGTTATCCTGGCCGCAAAGAAAAAGGACGTCAGACAATCCGTCGGTAGATGCCAGCTCCTTCATGTTTGACGAGCCCTTTTAGTTCCAATAGTATCACTCTACTGTTCGTAGCGGCAATGTCAAGCGACAAGTCGTCGGCAATAGCATCGACATGCGTCCCTTCTTTACTAATTACCTCGAGTAATCGCTGCTCTTCACCTTCAAGCTGGGGCAACTCCGTAGCTGTTGCCGGCACGTCGAGATACGCTGCTAACTGACCCTTCCCCAGGTATGGTACCGCCCCGGAGCCTAACAGTGTATGCGGTCCAATTGAGCCTTCTCGGTAGATTTCTCCTGGAACCGCCCAAACATCTCGATTATATTCAAGGGCTAGTCGCGCCGTCACCAAAGCACCACTTTCAAGCGTCGCCTCGACGACAATAGTAAGCTCAGACAAGGCAGCAATAATTCGATTTCGAACCAGAAAGTTACCACGATACGGTGGGGTGAGGAGCGGAAACTCACTGACCACTCCCCCGCCCTGATTAATCATGTCAAGCGCCAGGCGGCCGTGGCTCGCTGGATAGATCTGCTCAACGCCGCAAGCCAGCACACCAATAGTCTTGCCACGAGACTCCAGGACTCCTCGGTGAGAGGCCGCGTCGATACCAAGCGCCAGGCCCGAAACAACAGTTGCGCCGAGTTCTGCCGCTTCTTTCCCCAAATCGGCCGCCACCCGCTGACCGTAGGGGCTACACTTTCGTGAACCGACGACCGCCACTCGAGGTCCTTCGGGAATCGTACCTCGAACATAGAGCACTGCTGGAGGATCGGCCATTTCTCTCAGGAGTACCGGATATTCAGGTTCACCATAGAGGATCACTTGAACGCCGTATTGTTCGATTAATTCGGTTAATCGGGCTACCAGCACTTGACGTTCACCAATACTTGCTAGCTGATCATCAGTAATCCCGAGTGGCTGACCCTTCTGGTAGGCTTGGTACGCTGCCAGATATGAGCCAAAACGCTCTCTTACAGCAAATAAGGTCTTCGATCCCACCTTTAACGTATGCAATGCGAGAACGGCTTGATGCTCGTCTGACAGGTTCGAATGGGCTTCAGATCTTGACATATTGCAAATTATTTGCTATAATAGTAATTGTTAGCCTGGAAAGTAGGTTAACGGGGAGAGATCGGCGTGGAAGTTATTCCGCCTCGTACTCTCTCTAGCGCACCTATATCCCATTCTACATTACAATATAGAGAATGGTAAAACTCCTTAAGGAGGAATAGGAGGCACGGAGGGGATTAAAAGAAATGGCTACTGCGCAAGCGGTAGCCTTTTCTCATGGGTGCCCTCCACCTCAACAAAAAAGCCTTCCGCAAGGAGGGCTTTTTTGCTATTCGATACATGGTGTAAATTACTTGACGTCGACACCCATGCTTCGAGCGGTACCGCGAACGGTCTGCTTAGCCGCATCGATGTTACGAGCATTCAAGTCTGGCATCTTCTGGGTAGCAATGCTGGTTACTTGGTCTTCAGTAATGCTAGCAACCTTGGTTTTGTTTGGGGTACCAGAACCCTTTTCAATACCAGCTGCTTCTTTGATGAGCTCAGCAACCGGTGGCTCCATGGTAACAAAGTCGAAGGTTCGATCTTCATAAACCGAGATAACGGCAGGGATAATCCCCTTCTTGTCCTTGGTCTTTTCGTTAAACTGAGTAACGAATTCCATGATATTTACGCCAGCACCACCAAGAACCGGACCGAGTGACTGACCAGGAACGGCTTTACCAGCAGGAGCCTGAACTTTCAAAACTTTTACAACTTTTTTTGCCATTGTAATTCCTTTAATTGACTAATCTTCGGAGAAGCTGCGGATTGAACCGCCCGAAGGACTGGATTATACCTTTTTAACCTGAAGGAAATCGAGGGTAACCGGAGTCTCACGGCCGAACATGGAGACAGAAACCTTCACCTTACCCTTGTCATCATCGACTTCAGTAACCTTACCTTCGAAGCCTTTGAGCGGACCGTCGTTAATCTTCACGAGGTCATCGACTTGAAGTTCAATTTTGTACTTCGGTTCGTCGACACCCATGCGCTTTTGAATGCGTGCTACTTCGTCTGGTTCGATAGGCGTTGGCTGAACACCAAGACCGATAAAACCAGTAACGTTGGGGGTGTTTCGAACGACATACCAAGAGTCATCGGTTACAATCATTTCAACCATCACGTAACCCGGGAAGATGCGCTTTTCAACAGTGCGGCGCTTCCCGTTCTTGATCTCGATCTGCTTTTCTTTAGGAACGATGATACTGAAGATTTTGTCTTGCATGCCAAAAGACTCAGCGCGCTGACGGAGACTGTCAGCAACCTGATCCTCATAACCGGCGTAGGTATGAATCACATACCAACCACGTCGACCTTCCTGCTTTTGCAGGTTTAGCATTGGTCGGGCACCCTCTTCTCTAGCACCAACGTTAAGGAGCTGGCTACTGTCAGCGGAGTCAAGTTCAGACTGTTCATCGTTGTTTGGCATCGGTTGATCTGCCATGATACCTCCGAGGGTAAAAACTTTATGAAAGACTATGAGATAAGGAATGTGTCGACAATATATCCAAGGCCATAGTCGACAAGTGCGACAATAAGCATTGCGACAATTACAGAGGCAAGAATGATCAAGGTGTATCGGAGGACTTCTTTGCGCGTTGGCCAAGTAACCTGGCGTAACTCAGCAATTGATCCTCGAATGTATTGGAAAAAGCCGCTCACTATTCCCTTTCGCTGAGAAATTAAGCTCCGACCTTTTCGATCTTGAGCTTGGTTACCAGGGTGCGGTGACCGATGGTTCGGGTGTAGCGAGTCTTGTTTTTAAACTTGACTACGAGAACCTTATCATCTTTTCCCTGCTCGACAACGGTCGCAGTAACTGAACCGCCATGAAGCATATCGGTCAATTCGACAGAATCGCCAACTTGCTTGTCAAGATGAGGGACACCAATAATTTTCCCAGGCGTTACGGTAAATTGTTTACCGCCTAGGCGTACAACAGCTACAGACATACCAACTCCTACTGTTTGACTAATTTCCTCTGCATCATATAACAGATATGCTGCTACGTCAAGGACGATTAGCTTAAAACGTGATTTTCTTATGGCGGATATATATGCTTTGCAAGATGCCTAACGAGAGAAAGTTCAACAATAAAGCAGTACCACCATAGGAAACATAGGGCAACGGAATACCAGTAACGGGCAACAACCCGATATTCATACCGATATTCACTACCACTTGAAAAGAAAGCATGATCACGATACCGAGTGCGAGATAGGTGCCGAACATGTCTTTCGCCACTTCTGCGAGTCGATAGATACGAAAAAACAGGACAAAATAGAGAACAAGTAAAATGAAGCTACCCATCAAACCAGTTGCCTCGGCGAGACCAGCAAAAATGAAGTCGGTATGCGCCACCGGCAAGAAGTTCAACTGACTCTGACTCCCCTGTCCCAAGCCTTGTCCGAACATGCCACCTGAACCAATAGCAATAGCCGCCTGGCGGACATTGTAGCCTTCTCCCTGTACGTCATGACTCGGAGAAACAAATGTCTTGATGCGATTCTTCTGGTACGGCTGAAGGCTGGCGTAAAATAACGGAAGTGATATTAACGCAATGCCAATAAGACCAGCCCACCAGCGCCACGGTAGACGGCCAAAAATCAAGAAACCAAGGGTAATAACCCCAAGAACACTGGCCGTCCCAAGATCTGGTTGGGCAAACACCATGACGGTTGGCAAGGCCGCAACGAAGAGAATAATGCCTAGTCGTTGAAGACTGAGACTGTCATGCCACCACGAGAAGAGTCGGGCTAAGGTAATAATAAGAAACAGCTTCATAAGCTCAGAGGGTTGAAGCTGGGTAAAACCGAGGTCGATCCAACGAGCTGCACCAAATTGCTTTGAGCCAATAAAGAACACCGCGATAAGCAGCACGATACCAACAGTATAAAGAAAATACGATAACGAGCTCAGGCTTCGATAATCTGTCAGGGTGACCAATACTGCAATAACAATTCCGAGGCTTGCAAATAACAGCTGTGACCGAGCCAAGGCGAATCCGACAGTTGGGAAGGTAATCGTATAAATCGCCACAATCCCCACTAGGGTCAAGAGGCCTATGGTAAGCACAAGAATCCAGTCTATTCGACGAAGTTTACTCAGCATGGAGCAACCCTAACCGAAGGGTCTGGTCATCGATCTGGACTTCCTGCATCGTCTCCCCTGCCCCTTCTTTGAATTGACTCAGTGTCTCTTCTTCAAGGGTTGCTCGATTACGGTCAATCACTGCACTGAGCTCCCCGTCAACTACATACCCAATTTCTACCCGTTGACCAGCTTTGCAACCTGACTTCTTACGGAAGTCTTGGATAGCTCGAACTAGCTCACGAACCTGACCCTCTTCCTTTAGCTCCGGAGTCAAAACGGTATCCATCGTTACCTGCAATTGATCTGCAGTTGTAACGACAACCCGTTTTACGTTCAGTTCATCACGAACAATCTCAGAAAGCTCTGCCGAAAGTTCGCCTGATTGATGCGAAACGATTGCCTGTGCAAGCGGCTGACGGAGCTTGATACCGTGTTCAGCTCGGAACGCATGCCCCTGCGTAACAATCTCGCGAACAGCGGCCATATCGGTAAGAGCTGTCTCGTCAACCGTATTAGCAGACGGGAAGTCAGCAAGATGTACTGATTCTGGCATTTCTTCAGTCTTAAGAGCCAGGTAGGTCGCTTCAGCGATAAACGGAAGAAGCGGTGCTGCCATCATGGATGTTTTTACCAAAACCTCATGTAAGGTTGCATAAAACGCCGCATCACGACGTTTTCGACTGCGACGTAAGTACCAAGTGGAGAGACCGTCGAGATACTCGGTAAATGACCGTGAAGCAGCGAAGATATCGAGGCCTTCGAGTGACTGGTCGATATAGTTTGCAGTTTTATTGGCAGATGCGACTATCCAACGATCAAGAGTGGTTCGTTCGCCGTCTTGGCCAGACTGCCATTGATCTACTGATGCATAGGTCAAGAAGAAGCTTACGACATTCCACCATAGTGCAATGTTCTTGCGATATACCTCCTGAACGGTTCGGATGGCAAAGTTCTTATTCTCACCAGGCTGGTTAACGGTTAGGAAGTAGAATCGAAGGGCATCGGCACCGGTTTCGTTCATAACCTGGAGAGGGTCGACGATATTGCCTTTCGATTTCGACATCTTCTTGCCGTGCTCGTCGTTCACCAAGTTCTGGGTGATGACAGACTTGTAGGCAACAGAATCAAAAATGATGGTCGAAAGAATATGCAGTGAGTTAAACCAACCTCGCGTCTGATCAATCCCTTCAGTAATGAAGTCTGCTGGGAATTGACGTTTGAAGGAATTATCGCCTTCCGTTGGATAGTGCCACTGAGCAAATGGCATCGACCCTGAATCAACCCAAACGTCGAGCACTTCCGGAACACGGTGCATCGTCTCGGCGCATTCAGGACAGGTTAGTGTAATGTCGTCTATAAACGGTTTATGGAGATCAAATTCGTGGTTCGTAATAGTCGCCTTCGATCCAGCGGTAGCTAACGACTCAAGTTCAGCCACACTCCCCACACAGACACGGTGACTTTGGTCGGCATCACAAATCCAAAATGGTGCCGGCGTTCCCCAATAGCGTTCACGGCTAATTGCCCAGTCACGAAGACCTTCAAGCCAGTTGCCAAAACGACCGTTTTTCACGTGCTCAGGTACCCAGTTGATCTCTTGGTTCAGTTCTACTAACCGGTCACGCAGGTTGTCGTCGATACGGATGAACCATGAGTCACGAGCGTAGTACAATAACGCCGTGTCACAACGCCAGCAGAAGGGGTAGTCATGTTTATACGCCAGTTTCTTCTGAAGAAGACTTCGTGAATCAAGTTGTTCGAGAATAATCTTCTCTGTTTCCGGGTCTTTGACGTAGCGACCAGCCAACTCTGAACCAACTGAATCAGTAAAGGTGCCGTTTTCCAGTACCGTATGCTGCTTCGGCAAGCCAAGTTTCGTACCGAGCACATAGTCATCTTCTCCATACATAACCGCTGTGTGGACAATGCCGGTGCCATCTTCGGTAGTGACAAAGTCGGCGGCGTACACCTTGAAGGCTGCGTCGTTAGCCGTTACCGCTCCAGGGAAAAGCGGCTCATATGACAATCCGACGAGATCGGCTCCGACAAAGGTTGCGACCACAGTACTGTCGGCAGGGAGCACACCCGTCGATTGAAGCTTCTCAATAAGCTCTTTAGCTACGATAACAACGTCATCTTCCAGTTCAACGGCAACATACTCAATACTCTCGCCTACCGCCAAGGCTACATTACCCGGGAGCGTCCAAGGCGTGGTAGTCCAAGCCAGGATCGCTACAGGTTTACTCGTTTCCACAATCGGTGCATCTTGGAGTGCAAACTTTATATAGACCGACGTCTCAGTAACCGACTTGTACCCTTGTGCTACTTCAGCTAGCGAGAGTGCGGTTCCACAACGAGTACAATAGGGTACGACTTTGTGTGCCTGATAGACATGGCCCTTATCCCAAACCTGCTTAAGCCCCCACCAAACACTTTCAATGTACTTTTTCGAATAGGTAACGTACGGGTTTTCCATATCAATCCAATACCCCATCCGGTCGGTAACCGTCTCGAACTCTTCCTTATACTGCCAAACCGACTCTTTACACTTTTGGTTAAAGGCAGCGACACCATAGGCCTCGATGTCTTGCTTATTCTTAAGGCCAAGGGCTTTCTCAACTTGAAGTTCTACCGGTAAACCATGCGTATCCCAGCCGGCTTTACGGAGAACCTGCTTGCCCTTCATGGTCTGGTAGCGACAGATCGTATCTTTAAATGTCCGCGCCATGACATGGTGAATACCTGGCTTTCCATTGGCGGTCGGTGGCCCTTCAAAAAACACAAAGCTCTCAGCAGCTTCCCGCTGCTTGACTGATTTGTTGAAGATATCCTTCTCTTTCCAGAGCTTTAAGACCTCTTCTTCAACTTGTGTCGTAGTTTTTTTTGGGTCAAATGGCGTAAACATAGGCATCCAATCTTCGTTAATGACCAACTTGGGCAAGCGCGGCGTCGATAGCCTGGTTGACTAGCTTATCGGCCTGCTGATTTTGCTCGCGACGAACAGGCACAACAGTATAGTTACCAAACCGAGAAAGGCGCTGGATGGCTTCGTCGTAGACTGGCCGCAGCTCAGCATTCTTCACCTTATACTTGCCTTGAATTTGATAGGCCATGAGCTCACTATCGGTATGGATATGGAGATCGGTAGCTGCTGGATCTTGGCCCTGCTCAGTAAGATACGTAGTAGCTGCATCGAGCGCAGCAAGCAGCGCGCGATACTCGGCTTGATTGTTGGTAGTAGCGCCAATGTACTCCGAAACCTCAAGAAGGGTTTCGTACCCTCCGTTATCGTTTAGGGTGGCAATCACCGCGCCGACCCCAGCAGGACCCGGATTGTTCCGAGCACCACCATCGGTCCAGAGATAGAGCGTTGTCAAATAGGCCACGGCACTCCTTTACCAAAAATAGCGCTACCATCGGATAGTGGCTTTATTATATGCTGTTTTCTCCTGTTCGTCTAGGTTGGACACAAGTCCTACTCGGCGTCAATAATGATTGGTGCATCGCCGGTAAACAGTAAGAAGTCAGGCGCTTCAAGGAGCCCTTGACTTGATCGATTAAGGTTCACTTCTAGCATTCGTTTCGCCTGTCCTACCGTACCGGTAGCAGCGATGGTCGTGATTTGTCGATCAAAGAGCACCGGAAGATTGCTCGCGTTATACATAACAACGCTCATTTTCGCGTATTCCATATCCCACGGCTTAATCCGCACAGTTTCGGTATTTGGCTCGAGAGGAACACTATTGGGATTAGCCGTCGATCGCTCCACGTCTTTAATAATCACTCGCTTTGACTTCAGACCGTCGGCCCCTGCCTCACGATAAAACATCGTTACTTCAAGAAAGTACGCACCAAGCTCGGGTCGAGGAGTAAGATTTGGGTTCACTGGTTCCCAAGCGATGGCAAGGCGATTGGCGTCTTTAGGCACGCTCAACTGCAAGGCGCTATCGCGGTAAACACGAAGCGAGCTATTGGTAATAACAGGTTTTTTGGCGCTATCGACACTGCCAAGATACTCATTTTTATAACCGATCTTCAACCCATACCAAGGAACCGATTCGGAAAAAGCATTGCCAGGAATAAATCGGTCTGAACCACCGAGAAGATAGGCCTGAGGCGTGTCCGTCGGCCCCACTGAGCCAATAGTCTGGGCGCCATGAAGTGCCGTGTAATATTCTTTTGAAACTTCTGAATCCTTCCAGAGCCGTTGCTGCATGAGGCCATGCTCAATACCAGCCTCAGCGGCATAGTAGGCCGCAATACCATCCTGCAATATGGCGACTTTGCGGAATTCCGACAATGTCAGCCCGGTAACCGTAAATGATAAAGTAGCGATAACGGTAACGATCAGCACAGTAATAACAAGGGCGCTACCTTTCCGTCGACGAACATGCATCATTGCCCTACTCCTTTCACCCCTTGTTGGGCAACCTCATACTTGGCCGAGAAGTCGCGCGGTACAATCATGCTTCGAAGGGTGGTTCGTGCCTTTTCCCCAGTCTGTCCACTGGCAAGCTGGTTGATGTTGAGCACTGAGAATTGCAACTGAACGAACGGTTGGACTATGAGGTCATCGGGTGATACTGGGTAATCACGCCAATTAAGGATCTTAAACTCACCAAGCGTTGTTTTTTCCGGTAGCAGGTCGCTTGGGGTGACGACCATGGACTGCCAATACGACGGGCCAACCGGAGCCGCCGCCGCAGCACCAAGACTCGTCTGGGGACGACAGGTCTCAAGAGTAATAGCACCACGGATAGCTGTTGCGGTCATGTTTTGCGCACTGCGATACACCCACACGGAGAACTGGGTAGACCGTGCCCCGTAGGCTCGGCAGGTTACTTTGTAGAGCGGCTCCGAAGTTGCAGTGTCAGTACCGTTTCGCTCTACCTGAAAGACCGCGATACCGACAGGTTTCGTTCCATCCATCACTACTCGAAACGGCGGAACGACAAATCGTGGCCTGGCCGGTACCGTATTTTCGTTCAGAACCAATCCTCGAGAAAGGCGGACCTCACGAGCCATGGTCTCAAAGATGAATCGACCCGTCTGCACGTTGAGGCGAAGCTGACTTGCCGTACTTGAACTTGCAGTAGTATTGCTAAAAATACCAACAGCCGCAACAAGGATAACCATAAAGATAGCTGTAGCAATCAGGATTTCAAGCAAGCTAAACCCATTTCGTTTTCGTATCATCATCGCCCTCGCCAGTTGGTTAACATTGTCTCAAGATTAATCGACCATGACCGGTCAAAGGCCATCCACTCAACCGTGACAACGACATTGATAAATTGATACTGCTCAATACCAGTCGACAGCAACGGCTGATTATTTGTGTCTGGCTCTAAGAGTTGGAGGCCAGGGAAGCCTGCAGCATTTGCCGTATTAGGCACCACCTCGAAACGAATGGTTCGTCGGTACCAAGGCGGACCAGTTGGATCCGGCTTTCCGTTCTCGTCAACCAGCTGAATGCAGGTATCCGCCTTACTGCCTGGACTAATAGTGCCGGTACAGTCAGTGGCAGCCGTCATTAAGCCAAACTGGTTAATCGGCGCGGTACTGACGGTATCGTAACAAGTAGCATATGAGACCCCTGGATTAATAGGCTGGTAGTTCGTTCGACTACCCGCTCCTTTGGTGGGGTCGTAGCAATTATGCGTATACGCCAGCCAGTCCTTTGCCGCGTCAGGGTTAAGAATACCGTCAACCCAAGCCGTGTCACGCATCTGTCGGACTGTTTCAATACCCTCCTGGGCTAAATTCATCGCCTGAGTCCGTTGCGTCGACAGCACCGCATTGCGCAGCGCCAACCGGCCCAAGGTCACCATGCCACCAACCACCACTACAAACACAGCACCAGCAAACATGACTTCAATTAAGCCAAAGCCGTGGCGCTGTCTTATCTGTCGGGGATGGCTACTCACGGACACGTCCTTTCGGTTAACGGTGTAGTCGGCTTTTTCACATCGATTCTGCCTGTTTCAAGCTGCAGCTCAACAAGCTGTTGCTCGCTCGTCAATAAACCACCATGAGTCAATGCCAACTGAATAACTGTTTGGTTTGTAGGTTCAGTGATTCTCCCTTGTTGAGGAATAGAATAAACGACTCCCCTGCTTATCAGGCTACATTCGCTGATGTGAAAAAAGTTAACACTGCTTCGAAGTGCTCCCGACTGAACGAGGGTCCAGTTTGTTGGCGTTACCTCTTCCTCAACACGATACGAAGCCGACTCTGTGGCCGTACGTGGCAAGAAACGTACCCGGTAACTCGTTGTCGTATCAGCACGACTCGCTCGTGGCGCCAAGGCAAGATTTTGCGCTTCAAGTAAGGCATCGCGAATAATCTCTGCCCCAGCAAGAAGATCCTGCTCTTTCTGAAATCGACTAAAGGCTGGGAGGGTCACTGAAAGAATAAGCACGACGATCCCCATCGTGATCAGCAGCTCAATAAGCGTAAATCCTGTCCGGTGTACTTGCGATGCATTACTCATGGCATTAGGTCGTAGCTCTTATCGTCAGCTGGTGATCGATCATTTTTCGCTTCATCGTTTGGACGTTCGAGCTCTACATGTAATCCATAGGACGAGCTAAACACCGATGGAAAAACTGGTGTCGTATAGCTATCGCAGGCCGCCTTATTCGTTGCACTGATCATGACCATCTTTGGCGACGAGGTTGCAGTACGATACAAGCACGCTGGCTTTACATAGGGGTATTGTTGCCCGTCAGGGTCAAGCGGCGTAGTGCCGATAAAGTCACTAAAACAGGGGTTGTTATAGATGCCAACACCACCACTACAATACGTTCCAACAAGCGGCGGGTATGGTTGCGTCGGATAAACTAAGGCATGCTGCTCCAGCGCCGACTGAATGGTTCGCAAGTCCGTAATCCGCTTGACATCACGACTTCGCACTCGCGATGAACGAATCGAGGTCATAGCAAATGACATTAACAAACCAATGATAGCAATAACGATCATGAGTTCTATGAGAGTAAAGCCTTGTCTTGTTGCACGTAATAACGTGGGCATTCTAACCTCCCTTAATACAGTGGCGCCCGACTGGAAAATACTGCCTGCCTCAGGCCCGTCTGGACGACCGACAACACATCGGATGAATTGCCAATCTTGGTTTCCAATTCGGTCGTTACAGCGTACGGCACCCAGCCAAAGCCCGCGTCACAGTAGCCAGTCAAGGAAGCCCCACGACCGAGGAGCTGACGGAGTGCTCCTGCCTTAGTTGGTACAACAACGGCTAGTTCAGAACTTGGGTCGCTGCTCGCTTTAACGCAAGCAGGGGCATAATAGGTATATGACTGACCCCTTGGGTCAATGGGAGTCTTCGTCATGTACTTTTGAAACTCCACATTACTATAGATAGACTCTGGGTACGGATAGCTTGCATCTTCACCTTTAGCGTAGAGCTCTAATGCGGCCTGTATAAGTTTAAGATCAGCGAGTCTTCGTCGATCACGGCCTTTAGCCTGGGCTGGAATGGTGCTGGCAAGAATGAGGCCGATAAGAATACCTACAACACCAATAACCGTAAGCAGTTCAATGAGCGTAAAACCGCTACGATAATTGGCTGTTAGAGGGACCAGTTGCTTCATAAACACTCACAACTTATTGCGGATTACATGAAACGAATAAGATTAAGATACCAGTTCGCCAGCTGGTCGCCCCAGAGCGTAGCAACTAGAGCACCTAATACGAGAAAGGGACCGAATGGGATATGATCTTTTCTCCCTTTTCGATGGCTAAGCAATAAGAGGATACTGAAAATTGCTCCAACAACAAAGGCAACCGTTAAGCCTACCACTGAGCCAGCAACCCCTGAAAGAAGACCGATAATCAAACCGAGACTAATATCTCCCATGCCCATCCAACGTTCACCGCTGAGAAAGACCAGCAAGGCCAAGAAGCCGCCACCGAGCAATGCTCCAGCGGCAATACCATCGAAGCTCATTGCATCAGACCGTAGAAATACTGTAGCAAAAGCGAGCAATACTGCGGTTAATGCATACTCGTCAGGAATAAGGTGATGATTGATATCAATAACTGAAACTACAAGGAGTAAGCTAAAAACGAGAAACAGTCCGACACTATAAACTGTCAGACCGAACTGGCTGAACAGAAGGAGAGCAAGTACTGCTGTCAGAGCTTCAACGATTGGATATTGCCAAGAGATCTTTTCGTCACAATATCGACAACGACCACTAAGCAGAACAAAGGAGAGAAACGGTACCAGATCGTACCAAGCGATCTCTTTCTTGCACGACATGCAGTGTGAACGAGTATTTACTACCGTCTCGAGTTCAAAAAAACGAGCGATCAAGACGTTGAGGAACGAGCCGATAATAAGTCCACCAAGTAAGACAAGTAGTAGCACATCCCCTCCTTAATACGCGAGAGGCTAAGTCCTCGCCAGGCGATAGACTTAGCACTCTCGAGTCTAACAGTAAACTGTTAGTCGTTTTCTACAACGTAGCCTTCAGCAGCACCGCTTGCACCGTCTGGATCATTGGTATTTTCCAAAGTTGCAGTCATAGTGTAGCTTGAACCATCTGTTGAGGTGTATTTGTAGACGTAGTTACCAGTGTTACGTGGGTCGGTAGGAACCGTCTTGATGTAGTCAGGACTCAACGCTGCTGATAAAGCGTCGGTTGAACCATCTACTGTTACTTCAGTACCAGTAGTGCTGACGTAAGCATCATCGTGATCAGCCGCGTAGAGCTCAAGAGCTGCCTTCAACTGACGAAGATCACTCTTGCGCTGTGCGTCACGACCCTTGGCGCGTGCGCCACCAAGTGCGACCATGAACATGGATGCCAAGATGCCGATGATGGCGATGACAACCAGAAGTTCGATAAGGGTAAAACCTTTACGATTCATTATCCCTCCTCGAGTTGAGAATTAAAACAATGTTGATGGAGCTTGGCCCGATGTTCCGTTGCTTCGAACCTGCCAGACCGTATTGCCTGCGGTTGGGCGCTCGAGCTGTGCTTCCAGTAAAAACTGGGTATGCGCACTAGCCGTTGCATTGCCAACTGCTGGAAATTCTGGACCAGGACTTGCTGTCCCAGCGTACAAGGTCTTACTCGCTGCATTTGTTGCATAGCCATATTGCAGTTGAGCAGGTCGAGGGATAAGCGTAATATATCCCCCCGTGATAAGGTCATTGATATTGCCAGTTGGTGCTGCACTTCCCCACTTTTCAACGTAACATGAGGAGCTACAACCGCCAGCTGACGTAGCCGCTGCAGGATAGACGCCACCTTTATCAGTTGCATACTGCTCAAGTGCATTACGTAACTGAGCAAGATCGTTCATCCTGTTCGCATCGCGAGCCTTCATCCGGCTCGTACCAAATGACCCAAGAAACATCGTTGCCAAAATACCAATAATTGCAATGACAACAAGGAGTTCGATGAGTGTGAAACCACGCTTAACGATATCCCCTCCTTTTTTGTCATAAGATAAAACATTTGTCACTTGATCGACCCTCCTTGAGAGCAAGTTGACTATCCTAGCTACAGAAGTAACTAGCTATCAACCGTCCGAAATGCGAACAGCTGGTACTAACTACTACTGAACTTGAGCAATATCGTAGATTGGCATCAAGATCGAAACTACCAAGAAAGCGACTCCTAGCCCTAGTATAACAATGATAATGGGCTCGATCAATGAGGATAGATTTTTGATACGAACATCTATCTCGTCTTCATAGTACTTCGCTAACTTCTCTAAGAGTTGATCAAGCTTTCCGGTCTGCTCACCAACCATAATCATTTGCGAAACAATACGGGGAAACAGTCGGTTTTGACTGAGCGGAGAGGACAAAGGAATGCCTCGTTCAACTTGGCTACGTGCTGCGAGGAGAGCGCTTCGATAGTGGACATTGTTCATAACCTCACTCGTCACACTGAGTGCCTGCATAATCGGAATGCCTGATCGAACGAGCATGCTCATAGTTCGGGTAAAGCGGCTCATATACAAAGCATCGGAAAAATGGCCAGGTAAATGGGCCTGAAAGTGGTTAAGCAGGTAGATACCAGTCGGGGTCTTGAGATAATAGCGCAGCAACAACCCCAATCCTACAAGAAAGACGAGGACAGGAATCCAGTAAGCAACAAGGAAGTCGGAACTTGCCATGAGAAAGCGAGTTGAGGCGGGGAGCTCTACGCCACTTTCGGTAAAGATAGTCTTGAGCTGCGGCAATACGCGAATCATCATGAGTACAATAACCGCAATCATCGCCACGATGATAAAGGCAGGGTAGATCATGGCACTTTTGACTTTGCTGATAACCGCACTCTCTTGCTCAATATGGTTAGCCAAATCGAGCAGCACATCTTCAAGCTTCCCACTCGCCTCACCGGCTCGAGCGGCAGCAACATAGGTAGTGTTAAATATACTAGGATGTTTCTCAATCGCGGCGGAAAATGGCAATCCTGCTTCGAGATCGTGGACAATCTGACTTAAGGCTTCACGAATCTGTGGGTTCGTCGTTTCAAGGGTCAAGACGCCAATCGACTGAGCCAGTGGTATACCGCTGCTCATCATCGTCGCCAATTGGCGCGAGAGAAATGCCTTATCTCGAACTGATACAAAACTAATAACAGGTAGATTCATTTGCGTTTAATACACCATAGACTTAAATATCTTTGGATCATTTGCCCAAATCAAGGCATCATCGATCGTAATCTCACCCTTAGTTACTAATTCGGCTAATATCTTATCAAGACCAATCATGCCTTCGGCGGCAGAGGTTTGGATAATATTGTTCAGTTGATGCGCCTTACCCTCACGAATAAGGTTACGGACAGCGGCGTTAGCAACCATGATCTCCGCAGCAACGATTCGTCCGCCAGAAGCCCGAGGAAGCAATCGTTGTGAGACGATACCAAGCAAGACATTGGAAAGTTGGCTACGGATCTGCGTTTGCTGATGCGGCGGGAAGACGTCAATGATACGATCAGCGGTTTGCGCGGCATTGTTCGTATGCAACGTAGCAAACACAAGGTGTCCCGTTTCGGCAACCGTTAAGGCAGTTTCAATCGTCTCTAGGTCACGCATCTCGCCAAGAACTACAATGTTCGGATCCTCGCGAAGGGCTGCTCGAAGGGCTGCTGAAAAGCTGAGCGCATCACTGCCAATCTCTCGCTGCTGAATCACACTCTTTTTATGTTCAAAGATGTATTCAATTGGATCTTCAATGGTAATGATATGCTCGCGACGGGTATCATTAATATGCTTAATGAGCGCTGAGATCGTGGTTGTCTTTCCATGTCCTGTTGGACCGGTAATCAATACCAGGCCTTGAGTCGGCAAGGTAAACTTCTCAAGAAAACTGGGGAGCTTGAGGCTCTCAAGGGTTTGAATTTCTTTGGGAATGAGGCGAAGGCTAGCCGCTACACTTCCCCGTTCAAAAAACACATTGGCACGAAAACGCATTGCCTGGTAGCCGAAAGAGAAGTCGATATCACGCTGTTCAAGAAAGCGCTCGAGCTGTGGTTCGGTCATAATACTTTCGGCAAGCTTCCGGGTGTCATCAGGACCGAGCACTTCTTGCCCAGTAACAGCGCCAAGCTTACCGTCAACGCGTAGAATTGGTGGCACACCCACGGCAACATGAAGATCGCTTGCCTTCTTGGCGATTGCTTCATCAAGCAACTTTTTCATCCGGGTCGAAGCAGTGCTTATCGCCGCCTGTGCCGGTGACTGAGTATCAGCCATCTCCCCTCCTCTAGTCCTCTGGTTATTGTCGCCTTTAGAAAAAAACTGCTAGCGCGACAGCTCTTCTTTAGTATATCACGTTATCGCCGTGTAACCATGTGCTTAACCGCCTATTCGGCAGTTGCTTTCATGATCTCTTCGATAGTTGTCAGTCCCGCTATGGCCTTCAGCAAACCGTCTTGTTTCAGCGTTATCATGCCTTCCTTAACTGCTGCGGCTTCAATCGCTGAGGCTGGTTCGCCTTTTACCACTAAGGCCTCGATAGTTGGACTCATAGTAAGAATTTCAAAGATGCCGATTCGGCCACGATACCCATTATGACATTTGCTGCACCCCTTCCCGGCAACAAAATGCCAACGAGACCGGTCCTTAAGTTCAGCACTAATGTTGGCACTCGCTAAAACCGTAGCCAACTCATCAAGAACTGACTCAGGTAGCTGAACTTCAGCCTTACAGTCTGGGCAAACCCGACGAACAAGCCGTTGGCCCACTACCGCACTAACCGACGAAGTAATCAAGAAAGGCTCAATTCCCATGTCAACAAGACGGGGCATGGCGCCGCTCGCATTGTTCGTATGGAGCGTCGAAAGCACCAAGTGACCAGTAAGTGCCGCATGCGTTGCCATGTCGGCTGTCTCCTTATCACGAATTTCTCCAACCATGATAACGTTCGGGTCCTGACGAAGAATGCTGCGTAAGCCTTCCGCAAAAGTAAAGCCGATTTTTGGTTTAATCTGAGTCTGGTTGATGCCGGTAATTTCGTACTCAACGGGATCTTCGATCGTCACAATATTGACTTCCGGCTGAGAGATTTCCTGCATAATTGCATAGAGAGTCGTTGTCTTACCCGAACCAGTAGGGCCGGTGGAAAGAACCATTCCGTAAGCCTTTTTAACACTCGCTTCTAGTCGCTCAAGATTAGCACCATCGAGCCCCATATCCTTAAGGCTCATGACACCCGCTGTCTTGTCGAGAATACGCATTACTACCTTTTCACCATGAACGGTTGGGAGCGTCGAAACACGAATATCGACTTCGCGGCCGTGGAAGGTGACATCGAAACGTCCGTCCTGCGGAATACGATTTTCGTCGATTTTCATCTGGGAGAGAATTTTCACCCGAGAAACGATCGGAGCCAGCATAACCCGCGGAAGATAAATAATATCGGTCAGTTCACCATCGATACGAAATCGCAAGCGAACCTTATCTTTACTCGCTTCGATGTGGATGTCTGAAGCACGAGTATTGATGGCGAGGGCAATAGTCGCTGCCACAACGCGGGGGACATTGCCCGACTGAACAATGCCAACCAGCTCCTGTACGTCTTGTGGCTCGCGCGCAAAGTAGCTTTCTAGGATATTTTCTGTGTCTTGAGTAGCAGCAACTAAGCGATCAGTCGCAGTACCTTGGTACTGCTGCGTATCAAAAATCTTCGGCTCTTTACTAATAGAGGCAATGTCGTCAGAGCTTACTTCAGGGATGATAACCCCGCTCGGCTCAGCGGGTGGAGTCGCGCTCGCAGTCGCCAAGTCAGAGACTTCAGCTTCGCTGGATGGCGCAGTAACAGACTCAGCCGCGGCAGATGGAAGGTCTGGCGTAGCAAGGTCACCTTGCGACACGGGTACGGTTTTCTTCTTACTCTCAGGATATTGGGCAATCGCTAAGCGGAAGTTTGCTTCGTTCACTGGATAAACAGTAATAGTGAGACCGTTGCGGCTTTGGACGAAGTCGAGCAATTCACGCACCGTCGGATCTTCAGGGTTCTGGGCTGCTACAGATAGCTGACCTTCCTTTGGCCTAGCAAAAGGAACGACATGGTATCGCAGAGCTACTTCATACGGAAAGGTCGCAAGTACATCAGGAACGATAGTCAGGCTCTCAAACGAAATTTCTTTAGGCACGACCTGCAGCGCACTCGTTGCGCTCGGAACTGATGGCGCTACGGACTGGGAGTTGGCAGTTGGCGGCACAGGAGCAACGTTGGTGTATCCACCATGAGCCTGACGAATCTCGGTTAGCGGCGCGAAAGCAGGGGCGATCCGAAGTTTTAACTCTTGTTGCAACCGTTTGAGCAACCCAACATTATTGGTATGAACCATCCGCTTCGGCGCGGCAAGTGCTACATGAACAATATCCCCTTCTTTTTTATACGCAACAACATCGTATCGTCTGGCGACCAACTCAGGAATAAGCGCAAGAACTGATGGTTCGATAGCGAGATCACGCAGATGAACAAACGGTAAGTGGTAGAGCGATGCGTAGGCCTGAAGGATATCATCGTCAGTGGCTAGATTCTGCGAAACGAGATACTGCTCGATATCAGCGGGACTTACTGTATTCGGGATACGTGAAACTATATCAGGCGTAAGACGGCCGGATTTCAGTAGTTCGGCTACAAGCGGTGACTGACCTGGTGATGTATTCATGTGTCGGTTGAACTAAAAGGGGTGAGTATTACCTAACTCGTTCGCTTGGATTTGAATGGGTAACGGACCATTAGTATTACGAACCTGGAATTTTGCGAAAAAGTCATCAGTTAAGATGGTATCGGCAGTAACAGCGGGCTCTTTAATACGGGCTAAATTAGCTGCTGGCTTTTTGAGTCCCGATTGAATAAGCCAGCCGTACACAAGTACAAGGCAAATACAGGCCAAAAAGCCAAAGATTGCCGTCGGCGCAAATTTCATAGACCCTCCTGAACAGCGGGTGACGTTACGGGTGCGGGAGCTGTCTGGGCAAACCCGAGACTCAGCTGGAACGTACCGGTCACATTGTCACTCTGGTCCGTAGCCTTCGCAAACGAGAAGGCCTCTACCTTCACTGGCCGTAAGTTAAGTTCAAACTCTTTGAGCAGCTTAATGGTATTTTCGTAGCTACCGGTTGTCGTCAAATTAACTGGAAGCCCGTTTACCTGTGATTTGGCTGGTTTCATGTCTGCCACCGCGACACCGGCTCGATCAGCCATACCTTGAAGCTGGATCATGGCCTCAACCACCTGTTCATCAGTAGGATAGGCCACAAATAACCGCTGAAGCTCGGTATCATACTTCGCTAGTTTCGTTTCAAGCGAGCTTAAGGCCTCCTTTCGCTGAGCCAGGCGATCCGCCTCCTGCTCCTTTTGCGACAACTCTGCTGTCTTTACTGCAAGTTTTTCGGAAAATGGCAGACCGACAAGATAGGTCCCTAAAACAACCCAGACGATACAAGCGAGGATGACGATCGTAGCCGGCTTAATATGAAATGCAAATGATGGCATATTCCCTCACTTATTCCTTAAGAACCGTTCCCAAAAAGACTCTCTGGTACGCCTTGTGTTGCTGCAGCCTCAGTAGTGCCCATCTGAATTTGATTCATGGAGATGAGACCAACCAGTGCAAAGTCAATAGTTGAACGCTCTTTCGCGTCAAAGTTTATTGTTTCGAGAGCTACATTCTGCAGATAAGTCGAACGTCGCAGGCCGAGTAATGCTTTACCGGCATCGATAAAGTTACCGGCTCGCAGTGTTGTTCGAAACTGGCCATTAGCATCAACGCTCAAGGTATTAATCTTTACTGACGACGGAAGCAGTTTCGTCACTTCATCAGTGATTTTTGTAAAGTCTGGTCGATTTTTAACCGCCAGATCATAGCCTTCGACAAGCGTGACAATTTGACTCGCCTTTTGGTCAATCGTAGCTAACGGCTCGGTCTGGAGCTCACTCTTAATTTCCTGAATAGCAGTATCAGCACGTCGAATCCGAGAGTTGGCTGAGACAGTCAAAGAATAGAGCATGAATACACCCACAAGGACAATAAGGGCAGCAACAATAGCGTAAATTACACCCCATGGTCGAACCATTGCCGTCACTGGAGCAATGGTGGTCTGGTCGTTTGTTGCCAGTCGTGGTGGAAATACCGCTTCTGACTGGGGCGCCCCTGCTGCTGATAGATTATCCATGATTGCCCTTCCTTCCCTAGTCTACCATTGTATCATTATTTCGCGCCTGGTGAGGTGGAAAACGAGAAACCAGGGGGCGCACCGACCGATGACGTAAGACGATCGTTATAGCGGAAAATTACTTTATCTCGTATGACTTGGATGGCATTTCCGATAAAGATCCCGTTAGCTGGTCGAAGTTGTTTGGTGCCTGGGCCCTCGAAGCGAATCGATCCGTTTGGAGCATAGTAGGCACCAACAACCTGGCGGACATCGGACCCAACAACCACTGATCCTGTTGTCACGGAGCCGCCATTAACGATGAACCCTATTGCATCTGATGAAGACGCTCCGGGGGTCAAGAAGGACTCGCCACCATAACGCATTTTGCCTTGACCAGTGATCCGTAACTTGCCGCCAACGACGATTGTACCCTTGCCAACGATTTTAAACTCTTGACCCTCAGTACCGGTGTAAATTTCCAAATCTCCTGGTGTAAACCACACTCTGCCGTCAGGGAATTGGGCCTTACCACCATACGTTACATCGGTGCTGCTTTCGTTATAGAGGTTGAACGTTCCGGCAAGTTGCGTCCTCGAAAGCGGAGCCTGTTCCGCAGTAAGTCGTTTTTGGTTCCGGCTCATTCTGTCTTGAACTTGGTTATAATTGAGACCAACCGATACCGCGTCCTGGTAGTTTGCCACCTTCCATTTGGCGTAGGAACAGCTTGGCGAAGTACAGGTAACCGACTTCGTTGAAGCAAGAACTGACTCACTGTCGATGACGACATCGCTTCCTTTAATAAGGATACCTTCTTCTGGAGTTGCCCGTCCGCCCGTATCACGAGCGTACAAATTACCCTTAAGACACTGATTGGCAAAAAGATTTACTTGAGGCGCATCGGCGGTAATGATTGGATTACCAGAGCGCTCAAACGCTAGACGATTCGTAATCGGGACTGGACACTCCAGTAGCTCAACCGTACTTCGAGCCTTAACCACGATCGGATAAACGACCGATGTGTTTGGAGCGAGACGCTGGATAGTCCACTCAAGAAATTGGCCCGAGATTGCTGGGGAGGCTGAGACATCTGATGTACAATTTGTACCAGTAGCTGTATCTTCTTCTGTAGTATTAAGAATTTTACAACCTTCCTGTCGAACAAACTCAAGCTTTGCGTTGAGGTCATCCTTAAGCTTTGCGGGGCCTGGAAGTTCAATATCGGAAAGATTGTTTAAGCGAACATAGTAGGTAAATTCTTCACCCTTTTCGACATCTGCCGTAGAAACACCTTTGCTGAGAGCTGGCTGTGGGCCCTCAATGCGCACTGACGTACTCGCACTAGCTGTACCACAGCTCCCCGCTGGATCAGCGGCGCTGGAAACCGCAGTAGAAGCAATATTGATAGTCTGTGCCGCAGCACCTTGATTCACCGTAACGTTGACG
Organism: uncultured Candidatus Berkelbacteria bacterium; assembly: GCA_966250865.1. Taxonomy (GTDB): domain Bacteria; phylum Patescibacteriota; class UBA1384; order CAYGGE01; family CAYGGE01; genus CAYGGE01. The sequence continues at coordinate 13,793 of CBINIT010000003.1, read as the reverse complement.
GTACGTGTCACTGTAGATCCTAGTGGAATTGGATCAATTTTCCACGAAACAACCTGACCCTGGATTGTCCCTCCATTGCTTGCCGACCCTGCTACGCCAGTTAAAACCGAAGGCAGCGTACTCGAAAGAGTAACATGGCGGATATCGCTTAACGTACTGTCATTTCGGATCCGATACGTCAAGGTGAAAGTTACACCTGGACCAACACGAGGGCGAGATGCCTGAAGCGTCTGGCTCATACGATAATCACCCGGCTCAATACGCAGTTCAACATTGTCATATGTATTGTTTGCCAACGTGTTATTTGCGCTCTCAACGGAGTTAGCATCTGAGCTGATAACAACGAGGTTTCGAAGCGGTGTACCCGTGCCGGTGACGGGAGCATTACAACGAACAATAAACCCTGGGTTGAGCGTTACCGTTCTCCCTGGAGCAAAGTTACCACCCTGCCAGCTCCATACAAGACGATGGGAATTCGTTGGGTCTTGAGCACCACTATCCAGGCTATCTGGCAACCAAGCAATTTGATGCGGCTCGTTTGCAGCATGGTTGTCTGATTGGACATCAATGATAACTGGATTGTTTGCCTGGAGATTGCCGCTATTTGTCGCTGTAATTTTATACGTACCAACCTGACCTTGTTTTACCGTCATCTTGTTGCTACCGTTCGAAAATGTCTTAATAATTGACAGATCCGGTTTACTTGTATTGATCGGATTGCTTGGCGACGGGCTAATTACTACCGTCTCGGGATCGAGTGTCATCGTAACGATCTGGTTAGCTTGTTTCTGATACTGCCAAGACTGGCCATTCTTTGTAACGTACCCTGACCTTGCAATGGATACGGTCTTCGCCTGGCCAACCATTGATTCAAGAACTTCATAATCCAGGAAGGTGGGATTCGTACATCCGTCAACACCAGTAACCAAATGGGGCGCATCATTATTCGGCGGATTGCCGTCAATATAATCAGCTGGCGCAGGGAAGGTTAGACGGGCGCCGCCGACCTTGACTGCAGCATTTTTTGCGTCAACGACACAGAATTTTAACCGTGCAGGAGTCAACGGGACCTGAACAATCTGGCCTTCGACGTCTTGATAAGAAAAGTTCGTGGTCTTAGTAAGGTAACCAGGCTTGTTAGTAGTGGCTATGAAGTCTTTATTCGTATCGTTACGAAGCTTTTCGTAGTCGAATTTGCTCGGATCAGTCAGACCGTCTCGGCCAGTAACAACATCCTGTATGGCCGGATCACTATAAAACTCGTTGCGGTTAAGGACGGTTGTAGCAAAATCTAAATTACCATCGTCGGTCGCATCATAGACATGGAACTGAAGACTTGATTGTGGTGCTTTCTCTAGTCGAATCTCGAAAATCTGATTCCCTGTATCAGCATAGGTCCAGTCAATTGTTTTTGGGCGATATCCGAAGTAGGTACTGCTTGCCTTATGAGTAGGAAATCCTGACTCCTTCAATCCCCAAAGTTGCGCATAATCTATAAAATTTGGGTTAGTCAAACCATCACTTCCCGCACTCCCATTCGTCCGCAGCTTTGGATAATCAGGGTTGACTTCCCCTCCACCTTGCTGGAGTACGAGCGCCGTATTCTGAAAGGTGACGTAGGCCCCGCGCAACAGTTCATTCGTTGCGCTGTCAACTACCTTAAACTGAACTCTAGGCTGAAGCCGGACTTCAGCAGTAGGGATGCCAAAACAGAGTCGATTATTATAGGAAGAGGTCTCGTAGTCGGCAACTCGCCATGGAACACCAGTGACTCGGAGCGCGTGATCGGTAACGCGACCCCCGCTAAATGAATCCGTACAATTGGAGTCAGCACTTCGCCGCCCGATCACGATTGGAAACGCCGGACTAAACGAGCCGGTAATCCTTACTCGATAGGTAACACTAAATACGCCCTTACGCAGCTTCGCGACCATCGCTGGATCCGTAACCGTGTCTGCAGGAAGATAACCGGCTGCCCAGCTACTTTCACCTTCAGTGGGCTGGTTGGTTATTGGGAAGGTTGTCACCGGTGAGCCGTCGTCAGGCTGAAATTTAAGGACTACAGCAGACGGCTGTCTCGCATATTTTGGTCCGCTGCCACTCGCATCGCCCACAACATCCCATACGTGAATACTCGGAAGCGTGATTTCATCTAGCGATGGCTCAGACAACCGCCAGGAGATTGTCGTATTAACCTCATTTGGTGTGTTTGGTATGACAGTCGGTTCGACCGTTCTGCGTAGATCAGTAATCCCATCAGTATCTTTATGCCAGATAGCATAGGTTCCGCCAGCACTGCCTGAACCTTGGCTTGTGCCGTTCAAGGTAATAGGCACATCAATCGATTGAGCCGCAGCAACCCACTTATTTTTCTGGTCTGCAGAAAAGTTTGGAGCGAAGTAATACTTGCCGGCGTCAACTCGTAAGACATGGAAGGTACCATATTGGTTCGTCGTAACCGACTGTACTTTTACAAGAGTACCGTTTTCATCTTTAAAGATATCAAACGATATGCCAGGCAAAGGTCGTTCGCCAAGCTCAGGTTCGTACCTATTGTTATTGTTTCGCTCTAGATAAACATTGCGATAAATCCAGTTGGTGGTCAGCGCATCAAACGGAATGTTATAGGTTTCAGTAATAGAAGTACTACCTAAGGTAAACGTTCGTTTTACAAAGCCACTCCCCTCTTCCACTCCTGGGTAGGGGTCGGTTAAGCGGAAAAGCCAAGGATCGACTAGCTCATTCTGGGAGATGGCCCAGTTGATGAAGCGTCCGCCACCGATATCTTCGCCGTAGCCATTCACGGTGACAGTGTACTGACCAGCACCAAGACCAGTAAAACGATACTTACCAGTCGCGTCAATACGGTCAGTAGCAACTTGTTGATACGAGTTCGTCGAAGTGTTGAGCTTGTAGAGATAAACTCCAACTAAGTCTCGTTTGATCGTCGCATCGGTCCCAGCATTATAGATACCGTTATCGTTGACGTCGTTATAGGCATAGCCTTCGATAACTCGATTAACCGCAGCATTAGCCGTCAAAAGCTCACTCTTCGTTCCAAAAATAAGTAGAAATAGACCGAGTATAACCAGACTCACGCTTCGAGCCACGCCCCACCAAAAAGTACGGGTTAGCATACCCGAATCATTTACGGTATCAAAACGAGATTGTCTCATCGACACTCCCCTCCCTTGAGTCCAGCTATTTCGCTACATCAATCATAACAACCGCTCTATTGAGCGTCAAGGAAGACTATGAGGTCGTATAAGCGCTGCCAGTATTCGCATCTAACACAATCATCTGACCGCCTCTAAGTAGTGAAGTTGCGTTAGGTACACCAACTATACACGGAATACCAAATTCTCTACTTAAGACGGCTACATGGCTCGTCAAGCCACCTTCTTCAGCAATAATACCTGCTGATTTTTGAATGACGGGTATGTAATTCGGCGTTGTATTGGTTACTACTAAGATATCTCCGGACTGAACCTTTGAGAAATCTTCTCTGCCTCGTACAATTACCGCCCTCCCCTCTACCCTACCCCTTGAGACTACACGGCCATGCAGCATACTAGAATAATCTCCTACCTTGGGAAGGTTTATATCGGCCCAGGCCTGTGCAGCCTTACCAATATGACTGCCAACTCTTCTGTCACCCGCATAAAGAACATTACACTTTACCCGCTCTTCGACCAATAAGTCATCGACATCGTCACCCTCAAGCAATCGATAGAGTTCATCGGGTAGCAAGTCTTTGACAAACCCTGCGTCACGATTCACACGCTTTGCGACTTCATCAAAGAGATGGCCAGAGAAGTACAACGTTTTGTTCTTACTATATTTACAGTACTCCTTGAGCCAGACTGCGCGGGAAGCAATACGCACATATCGTCGTACCTCAGGACCAAGCTGCCGCACTATCTCTCTACGTCGACGCAAATCACGCTCCCGCTGCTCGAGCTCTTCGCCAAGCAGATCAGCCGGATCATGTCGAAGCACTTTACTCAGTGAAGCATAGATATATTCGCGTGTATTCGCCTGCCCACCGGTCATCCAACAGTACTGCTCAACAAGTTCTTCGATTGCTTGTTGGACCATCGGGTCGTTGAGTTCAAGATTTTGCTCTTTCATTTTCATAGCTAGCTTCAGCGTTTTTGCGTATTCTTCACGCGAAAAGCTTGGTCGTTTACCAAGAGTAATCAGGCGCACCAGCTCATCCCTTTCAGTACAGCCAGCAAGCAGCTCTTCAAGCTTCTGTTGCAGTGCGTGGTCCAGACATCGTAAAAATCCTGAATAGCGATAGAGGTTTCGCATCGATCGATAGTAGAATGAGAGGGTTTCCCGTAGCTCTCGTATGGTAAGTGAGCTGAAGTCGACATTGCGTAGCCGACCCACAAGTGCCCGACGAACCCGGGTAATTGCTCGCTCCAAATTTCGTAATTGCGTTGGACTTTCAACTACCTTCGCGAGAACTGGATCAAAACTTAATTCTGTCGGTCGAACGAGATACCACGAAACTATGTGGTTCCGACAGTAACCAACGCGACCTACGGAGATATGCCAATTCTGACTGGCTTTTGCCCAAACTTGCGCGATTAAATATTGGATATGGTAATATGCTGGACGGCTTACGTCTAAGAGGAGCTGTTGTTGTGGGATAGTAGGGAGTGAGTTGGTCATGACTTTTTGTTTATAACCCCGATCCTTATGAGCATTAGGCTAATGTGGTAATGGGACGACTTTGCAGAACGTATACGCAACCACCTTCCATTGCCCATTCAATATCACAGGGGAAACCATAGTGTTTTTCAATTTTAACCGCAAGCTTCGCGAGCTCAATAATCTTCTCGCTTGCCAGCTTCTGGGTGGACTGCTTAGCTTCCGCAACCTCAACCCACTCGTTACCGCCAGATGGTTTTTTAGTTAATTTTCGCGCCTGGTCAGCAATGTATGAGTCGATCAAGGACCAGTCACGTTTGTCGACGACAAAATTGTCTGGCGTAATTGAGCCAGAGACGATTGCCTCACCGAGCCCCCAACCCGCTTCAATAATCAGTTGGTTGGGATCCTCAGTAACAGGATGCACTGTGAAAGCAACGCCAGAAACTTCCGAATCCACCATCTTCTGCACCACAACGGCGACTGAAACTTTCCTGCTACGGAAGCCTTTTTCAAAACGATAGAAGATAGCCCGTGGGGTAAAAAGTGACGCCCAACAACGGCGGACATTTTCAAGTAAACTTTTTTCTGTTGTATTCAAAAAGCTATCAAGCTCCCCCGCCCATGACGCACTTGCGCCATCTTCGGCTGTAGCAGAGGAGCGAACAGCGACAAAATCAGCGTTGAGCCTGTTAAATGAAGTAACAATTTCCTGCTGAATTGTTTCAGGCATCTTGGCCTGAAGGATGATATCACGGATAGCTTGCGAAGCTCGCTCGATTGTTTCCATCTCTTGATGGTTAACCGTTGCGAGTTGTGCTTCTATCTCTGCATAGAGATCGTGATACTCAAGGAAACGTTCGAAAGCAGAGGTCAAGATAACGAAACCCTGAGGCACAGGAATACCGGCTTGGGTCATTTCACCAAGTGAAGCGCCCTTACCGCCCGCAATGTCCCTGTCGTGTGTTGTGAGGGTTGAAAATGTTCGGACTAATTTCATCTCGACGCATCTTACCGAAGAAATAGTACCCTCACCATACGCTTTTTTATTAAACCTGGCAACCGGTAACTATTCAGGTTGCCAAAGCGAGCGAGCGAAGTCCACCCGCAAACCGTTAAAATGCACACCCTCTGCTTCAAGTTGAGCGCGCTGGATATCCGGACCACCGAAGGCATAACCTGAGGCGATAGAACCATCAGATCTAACTACACGATGGCAGGGAATAGTTGCCGGATCGATATTGCGATGCAGTGCGTTACCGACAACCCGAGGGCTGGTTCCAATTGCTCGAGCGATAGCGCCGTAAGTTGTAACCTTACTTCTCGGCATTCGCTTCACAATCTCATAGACTTGCTCAGTGATATTACTCATAACGCAAGGCTTCGATCGGATCTTTTTGCGCCGCCCGCACCGCCGGCCAAAGACCAAAGATTATGCCGATCACCACAGAGATACCAACCGCAAGTATAATGATTTCTGGGGTAATAATTGGATTCAGTTCTGTATTAGCCGCAACAGCTAAGGTACCAATAAAGGCAATCCCAAGACCAATCAATGAACCAATAAAGGTGACGACAACGGCCTCAACAAGGAACTGGGTCAAGATAGCACCCTTTGTTGCACCAACTGCTTTCCGTAAACCAATCTCTCTCGTTCGTTCGGTTACGGTTACCAGCATAATATTCATAATCCCGATACCACCAACGACTAACGAAATAGCCGCGATAGCCGAAACCATGGTGGTGGCAAGGGTCAAGAAAGTGTCAAACAGATCAAGCATATCGTCGGCGGTGAGTACGGTGAAATCTTCTTCGCCATTGTGGTTATCGAGCAGTACTTGCCTTACTTCTTTCTTAACTGCTTTTACATCACTTTCTTCCTTAGCCCGACTAAAGATACGAAAGATCTTTGGCTCCCCCCCTTTAATTCGTGTTGCCGTATCGTATGGCACCACTGACATGACATCAAACTCTGAACCAACATAGCTCCCGCTCTTTGCCTTAGCAAAAGTACCGATTACCTTAAATTCTTCTTTGCCAAGCATAACCATCTTACCCACAGGATTCGTGTCACCGAAAAGCTCTTCAGCTGGTGAAGACCCGAGAACGATAACATTCTCATTACTCCCACTAGTAAACATCGTTCCTTTATCCAATTTTAGAACCTGCAGCGACTTGGTAATCGTTGGATATGTTCCAAAAATGGTTGGCGCCGCAGTCTTCTCGCCATACTTCAGACTGCCTGACACAAGGTTAGTCGGCGTAATATACTCAAGATTTTCTAACCCCTGCAAGGCAGCCAGATCGTTTTTGGTAATAATATCACCATTAATAAAGTTGGCTGGATTCGTTGCCTGCGAGCCACCCTTTGCGTCGAGCTTACCACCCGTGACCGCGATGAGGTTTGTACCGAAGTCCTGGATCATGCCAGAAACATCCTGTTTCAAGCCCTCGCCGAGACCGACGAGTAGAGTCACCGATGCGACACCGATTACGACACCCACAATATTGAGGACACTCCGAACTTTATTGGTCCACACAGAGAGAAGTGCATTCTTTACAGCATCAATCATTGGACACCTCCCTCAATCTTTCCATCTTTAACCTTAATAGTACGCTCACATTCTTTTGCTACTGCTGGATCATGAGTGATGACTATGAGTGTCTTACCTTTCTTGTGTAGCTCTTTAAGGATCGCGATAATTTCACTGCCGCTTTTTGAGTCCAAGTTGCCAGTCGGTTCATCGGCAAGAATAATCTCTGGTTCGTTAATAAGTGAGCGAGCAATAGCTACCCGTTGCTTCTCACCACCAGACATCTCATTCGGCTTATGCAAAAAACGTTCGCCTAAACCGACCTGAGTCAGAAGCTTCTTGGCCTGTTGTTCTTTCTCATTTCGATTAGCACGGGTATAGCCCACCGGGACTAACACATTTTGCAAGGCATTAAGCCTAGGCAAGAGATTGAAGGATTGAAATACAAAGCCGATCTTCGCACTTCGAAGTCGTGCGAGCTTCGCATCGGGCATCGAAAGATCGATCATTTTACCATCAATACTAAGCTCGCCTTGTGAGGGGCGATCGAGAAGACCAATGATATTCATAAGGGTCGACTTACCACTCCCCGACGGCCCCATAATCGCAACCATCTCGCCTTTCTTAATCACTAAATCAATTCCCAAAAGAACCGGAACCATGAGCTTTCCCGTTTGATAGATCTTTTGGACACCATGCATTTCAATAATATTCATCTAGACTCCTTGCATGCTCAGTATACTCCAACTCAGCTCCTCCGTGAACCATTGTCGTAATCGTATGGTAGTATAAGTACTATGTCAGATAATCCCCTGCTACAACGTTCTGCCGCTAACCAGCTGCCTCACGCGCTGATCTTAGAGACAGACGCGTCATCAGCACAGCAACTCGTTGACGATTTCATTCAAGGGCTTTCAATCAACCCGGCTGATTATCTCCTGTTTACTAAAACCGAACCCATTAAGGTGAAAGACGCCAGAGAGATCCGACGATTCGTAGGGATGACTCGGTACACGAGTCCGCTTAAGCTAGTGTTCATTGCCGATGCCAGACAGCTTACAACAGAAGCAGCCAATGCGCTCCTTAAAACACTTGAGGAACCCCCAGAAGGAACTGTACTCATCCTCGCGACGATGCAAGTCGACGATTTGCTGCCCACCATCCGTTCTCGATGTCGAGTCATTCGAATCAACCCTATCTCTGAGACTCCGCTTGTTGATGCAATCGACAAACAATCACTACCCGAATACTTTGACTTGACTAAAAAGCTCGCTGAAAGCGACAAGCCACTGGCGACCTATCTAGAAGACTGGCTCAAACAGCTCGACCCGAGCGACAGTAAGCGTCAAACGATTTTATTAAGCTATCTTCCTCATTGCCAAACGAACGTCAATCGGCGCCTGTTGCTTGATAATTTATTCCTTGATCTCTATACTATAGACTAGTCTGATACGGAGTAAGCACACGTTATGATATACGCTATCATTATCATTGTTGCCCTAGCGATTGCTTTCGTTATTTTAATTCGACGGCTTCCTCAGGCAATCGATCTCGTCGATTCACCGACCCCAGAGTCACCAAAACAGGAAAAACAGCCCATTCGGTTTACTTTGCCAAAATTACCCACACTACCTACCATACCGAGCAAGGAAGCTAAGACCGAGGTACTTCCACCCACTAAACCAATGGTGGCTGCAGCAGCAACTCCAGCAAAACCGACCTGGCAGCTCCCAAAATTCAGCTTGCCCAAGATAAGCCTCCCGGAGCGCAAAAGATCAGCCGCTGGGCCGACCAACGAATCCCAACCAGAAGAAACAGCTACCGCTGCCAAGGAATTCTGGGCTGACCTCCAACAGACAAAGCCGGTTAGCGAGCCGGTCGGTACCACAAGCCGACAAGAAAAATCCACTAAGCCATTTCAGCCCAAGACCAAAAATATCGGCCAAGAGGCTGACGATCTCTTCGCGATCAAGGATTACCGAAAGGCAGAGAAGCTGTATCTCAAGTTAGCTGCGGAAGATCCAAAAAACCAGAAGATCTATAGTCGACTGGGTATCATCTACCTTGAGCAGAAAAATTACGAAGATGCTCGTGATGCCTTCCAGCAAGCTATTCGTCTAGAGCCTGGCGTTGCCAGTCGGCACTTCAATCTTGCCATCGCCTACCTCAATCTTGGCAGTACCGCCAAAGCGGTTCAGGCACTCGAACAGGCCTTGAAACATGACCCAGCTAATCGCAAATATCGGAAGATGCTCGACGACGTCAGAGCTGGACGGATCTAGGCAAAATAAAAGAGACCCATTGCTGGGCCTCTTTTGAAAAAGAATGACGTGATTATTCCGCTTCTTCAGCAGCTGGTTCACTCGACATCATGGCTGCATCATCGGTAGCAGCTTCTTCGTCGTTCATTGTACCCTCTTCATCGTTCATCATCATTTGGTCTTCCATAATGACCTCCATCTTGCTAAATATTAGGCTCATTGTCGCATCTGGTTAGCAGGTATGCAAGATGGGGATAACTCGGAGCGCATATGGTAGCAAATCGTACGCCCATCATCCTTATCGCCGACAACATCCGTTCGCTTTATAACGTCGGGTCTCTCTTTCGATTGGCCGATGGATTACAGCTTGAGGCGCTCTATCTTTGCGGCATGACCGGATATCCTAAACTTGAAAGCGATACTCGTCCCGAATGGGTCAGTAGCCGAGCCGATAAAGAGATTCGTAAAACTGGCCTCTCCGGCGTTGATGCCGTTCCCTACTGCTACTTTCCCACTACCAAAGCTGCGGTCAGTACAGTAAAAGAGGCTGGATATCAAATCGTTAGCCTAGAGCTGACCGAACAAAGCATCGATTATCGTCACGCAACATATACCTTTCCTCTTGCGCTTATCGTTGGCCACGAGACCGAGGGAGTCAACCAAGATGTCGTTAGCAACTCTGATGCCGTCGTCCACCTGCCGATGCTCGGCACTGGCCACTCATTGAACGTAGCGACAGCCAGCGCCGCCGCCCTCTACTATCTCCACGATCGTTACGAGTCTAGCCTCAAAGAGTAGCATTTTTTCATACATTATAGTATCCTAACAAAAGAGTAAAAACTGCAGTCTCCTCACGTAAGTCAAGATGCAGTTTTTTGTATAACCGATAGTTAAAGGGAGGCGTTATGGTTAAGAAGAAAACTACCAAAAAACAGGCGTCGACTAACCTCCACGAGCGCCACTTACTCGACCGCATCACCAACAAAGCAACCATATGGGTTGGCTCAACGGCATCAATCATCCTTCACACTCTCTTCTTCGTTATCATCTTTGTTCTTGTCATGTTTGGGGTCTCACTCGACACCGTACTACTGGTCTTGACCACTGTTGTTTCCCTTGAGGCGATCTACCTCGCCATCTTCATTCAACGCTCAGTCAACCTGCAAACCCAGACTTTGGTCGAAGAATTTGATGATCTGGAAGAGGCCATCTCGGAAGACATCGATGAAACTGAGGCTGCCCTTATGAAAGATCTGGATGATACTGAGAAGAACATTTCAGATGACCTCGATGAAACCCATGAAGCAATCATCTCCAACCTTGACGAAGAGGAAGAGACGAGTATTGGAGCCGATCCCGAGACCGTTACCGCCATCGCCAAGGAATTGCGTAAAATCGTTCGGGAAGAGGTCCAGCGGGCTTTACGTAATAAATAAACAAGATCCCTTGGCAGGACCTAAAAAATATGGTATATTGATCGAGTAATTGGGGGTGTTTTTGTTGTCATCCCTCTGCCGACATAGCTCAGTGGTAGAGCACTTCCATGGTAAGGAAGGGGTCCCGGGTTCAAGTCCCGGTGTCGGCTCCAGAGTGCCTTAACAACTGCACTATACTCAGGTAAAATGAGTATTATGAACACTAAGGATCGTGGTGATATTGCGCTAAGCAATGCCATTCATCATTACATAAATCAAGGTTATGAGGTTTGTTTACCCATCGGCGATAAGCGACCTTACGATCTGATCGTAGAGAAAGATGGCGACATTGCGAGAGTACAAGTCAAATATGCTGGACTCTATAAAGCTAAAAACCAGTGCTTTGTAGGTCTTAGAACAACAGGCGGGAATCAGTCCTTTCACTATGCCAAGAAATATGATGATAGTGCATTTGACTTGCTGTTCGTTTACACTGAACGAGGTCAAAGATTTAGCATTCCATGGAAAGAGGTTACTGCTCGTAGCGAAATCACTATTGAACATCCAAAATATCAAAAACATCAAGTGTAACATGCCGGGTTGGTAGAGCGGTCAATTACACCTGACTGTCATAAGCAGCTTTCCACCGCAAGGTGGATTGAAAAACTGGGAGAATTGCGGGAACCCTACGTTCGCAAGAATATGGCAATCCGCAGCCGAGCCCCCTCAAGGCTTCATGCAGAGAGTGGGAAGGTTCAGAGACTATGTACCCGGTATCCCTCAGGGATAATGAGATAGTCCACGCCTATAGGAAACTAGAGGATAAGTGAAATCAGGCGCCGTACGGCTACGGAGGTTCGAATCCTTCACCCGGCACCAATATTTTTACTTGATGTTTAAGAGGGTCGATATGCCGACATAGCTCAGTGGTAGAGCAGCTGTTTTGTAAACAGCAGGCCGTGGGTTCGAATCCCTCTGTCGGCTCCATACGCTTTAGCTGAAAAGGTTCGACTCCACTCAGCTCCAGCATAAAATTGAATTTGAAAGGAATATTATGGCAAAAAAAGGTAATCGCTTTGAATTCTCACTGACCTGTCCTGACTGCGGTCGCAACAACTACCGCACCACCAAGAACAAGATCAACAGTGGGACCGAACGCATGGTCCTCAAAAAGTACTGCCCACAGTGCATGAAGGCCACTGCTCACAAAGAAGTAAAGTAAGACTGCCCCGATTTCGATCGGGGTTAGTCATCTAGGGGTGTTGGTTAACGGTAAACCACCGGTCTCCAAAACCGGGACTGTCGGTTCGATTCCGGCCACCCCTGCCAGATCAAGAGTACCCAGCACGCCTGGGTATTTTTGATTTAGCATGGTTTGCAGCGAATTGAACCGAATGTTTGCTAATTGCCTCAGCAACTAAACGTGTATTCCGGCCACCGCTGACAAACTTGTTAAATGACGTGGAAGGATTATTTAACAGGTTGACATTTGGATATATTTATGCTAACATTATTCGTTTGGATAAACATGATGTTCTTCGTAGTAAGCTACGAGTATAGCTTACTAGGGAGAACATCCCGCCTGCTCTAGCAGGTAGCCGTTGCTAGAGATCTTGGAGGAACAGACTGATGGGCGCCAATATTCGCCTCGCCTTGATTCTGAGTGGACTACTGATGGCTGGCGTAATCACGCTTACCACCACCAGGGAAACGAACTACATGCGCGGTGTGAAATACCAGTGGAAGCTGGATTCTGAAATGAAGACCGCCGGTCTTCGCTCACTCAAGCGAAACTATGACGAAGCAGACGGCGAGCTACGCCATCTCATCGCCTCGAACGCCGCGAGTCGCAAAGTAAAGGCGGCACGTACCTTTCGGGCATCCATCGCCAGGCTGTATAACGAAGCGATGATCTTCCGCAACGGAAAGGCGGCAGACGATCTGCCAACCTACCTCCCGGAAGACTAGTGATCGATACCGGGTAGCGATCACGAGGAGGTTCTAGGTGAAAAAAACTAGAACCTCCTCACCCAGTTGCTAATTTCTCAAAAGTTGGTAGCTGAGGTGAGAGGTTTAGGACGAAAATTCGAACGGCTTCAACTATCCCCTGCCATACGAAGAATGGTCACCAAAAGATGGCCGTTTTTTTGTGTGAGCGTCTGGAAGTAGCTACTTTTTAGCTTTCCACAATATTCCATGTACCTGTCCATCTTGGGACTTTACGTACGTATACGACTCCTGCAAGATTCGCTCAAGAATAGGCAGCTCGATATCGCTCAGCTGCTTAATATAGAGACAGTACCCCGTAACAGTATGCTTACCTAGCTTAGCCAGTAACTCAGCGTAACGTGCCGTGCCGTCCATTAGGTAAATAGTAATCTTACCTTTTCTTGGGTAAAAGCTGATAATTTGACCATCACCCTCACGACCACTATCGTATTTATAATGATAGGTATCAAATCCAATAGTACCAACATTGCCCAGCTTTGGCTCATGGCCACTAATTTTCTGCATTATCTCAATGAGCACCTGGCTGTCCTTGACTGTTTGCTCATCGTTAACTGAGCCAAGGTAATCTTTAACCTGTTTATCATGTTGAGTAGTTATATTATTCATAGGCTGATCGTACCACTCCTTGCCCAACTCGTCACGCACACGACCAGTAGGTACTATTATATTTACAAACTCTCCAAACCCTCTTATCATTAAAGAGTGCTCATCTTTTAGAAAAATAAATGTAAAGGCAGGGAATGGCAGATCTTAAAAAACTATTTCGTCAAGGGATTCTTCCGCAAGTTTTCATCGCGCTCATCGCCATAGTTGGGGTCTCGCAACTGATCAATAGTCTTACGGCAAGTGCTGACAAAGGTACTGAGACCGTGAAGACTGGGCCAAGAGGAGCAACCGGGCCAAAAGGTGATAAA
>CBINIT010000002.1:0-57224 GCA_966250865.1 uncultured Candidatus Berkelbacteria bacterium | reverse complement strand
GCGACACGCCGATCGTACTCCAGCGCCGCCCCTTGGCATCCGCACTCTCGATCAGCTCCGGGTAAATGAGATCTTTCGTCAAATCAAGAACAATCAAGTCAGGGTCATTCCCCTGTCTAGCTTGATCGATAACCGTTACCCGGTTCCCCTGCTTTCGCAGTTCAGCAACTAGCAGGGTACCTATAAACCCTGTGCCACCCGTCACAATAATATGCTTCATGAGTTAATTGTATCGCGTATGAAGATGAAAGAAACTAGTCAGAGAGCAAATCGGGCCTGCGTTTTTTTGTTCGCTCAATGGATTGTTCGCGACGCCAAGCCTCGATAGCTGCGTGGTTACCACTCTTTAGTACCTCTGGGACAGCCATCCCCTTAAATTCCTCAGGTCTTGTGAAGTGCGGATATTCAAGTAGCCCATTTTCATGTGATTCGTCTTGATGGGATGCCTCTTTGCCAAGAACTCCAGGCACTAGGCGCACAATAGCGTCAGTTAGCACCATCGCCGGAAGCTCGCCACCTGTCAGTACAAAGTCGCCAATTGAGAGCTCTTCGTCAGCCAGCGACAAAATACGCTCATCAAAACCCTCATAGTGACCGCAAAGAAGGATGATCCATTCTTTCTCCGAAAGTTCACGGGCAACTGCCTGCTTCAATACTCGACCTTGTGCTGACATTGCAATAATATACGGCTTTAGCTCTTTGGGTCCTTGTGCCTTTACCGCTTCAATCGCCGCGTCCATGACATCGACTTTCAGGACCATCCCGGCTCCTCCGCCATATGGGCTATCATCTACTGTACCATGCTTGTCGAGCGCATAATCTCGAAGTTGGTGGAAAGTAATTTCAACTTTACCGGCGGCTACCGCCCGTTTAATAATGCTCTCCGAGAGCGGTCCGATAAACATGTCGGGAAATAAGGTAATAATATCGATTCGCATAGTTTTATCCTTTTTCTAACACAAAAGGCCACCGGCAATTACTAGGTAAAGGCTGTGGTGACCTTTTGGTTGAAATGCTTTTTAGAGAATCTCAGTGGCGTTCTCGGTTTCCATCTCCTGGTGGTCATCACCGTTAGAGACTCGAACTTCCCGTCCATCTGGTTCCATAATTTTCAAGTTGATACGGGCATTGTTGCGAGCGCCCATGACTCGTAGCAGCGTGCGAAGTGCCTTCGCCGTACGCCCTTCCTTACCGATGATCTTCCCCATATCTTCCGGGTTGACCGAGAGAGTGATTAAGACACCCATCTCATCGACGGTACGTTCCGTCTTGACGTCGTCAGGATTATTGACGATCGACTTTACGATGTACTCAACGAACTCTTGATCTCGTTCCATGAGTAACCTCCATTAACATTCGTAGCGGCTCTGCAGTTCGACGTGCTGCTTGCTAGCCTAGCTTGACTATAGCATAGCACGTTTTAGGAAGTAAAGTTACTCGGCAGTTTCAGGAGATTCAGTGGCTTCAGCATCAGCTGGAGTCTCTTCAGTCGGAGCAGCTTCTTCAGCCAGTGCTTCCTCAGTAGTTTCTTCAGCGGCTTCTGGAGCTACAGGAGCCTCTTCAACAACCGCTTCTTCCTTAGGCTTTGGCGTATAGGTCTTTACAACAATAGATTTGTGCTTCAGGCCAGCCTTATCGAGCAAACGAGCAACACGCTCAGATGGTTGAGCACCCTTATTGAGCCATTCCATTGCCTTTTCTGAATTAACATCAAAGACACCTTTGATTGGATTGTAGAGACCGAGGTTCTCAAGATAGCCACCCTGAGCTGGCGTGTCTTTATGGGTTACCACGACACGGTAGGTTGGCTGATGCTTTTTACCCATGCGGGTGAGACGAATTTTTAGCATGCATGCTCCAAATATGTCACTTGCGTGACAGTTAGTCATTAGGGACACAAGGTGTCGAAACGCTCTTGTTGTGCTTCGCACTTCTCTTATGTCTTGTTTTCAAGATTTACTCTATCAATTCTCGAGAAAAATGTCAACCCGGTTGGATTGCCACGAAGGTAATCGGTAAATGCCATAGGCTGCTTACCCGCAGGCTGTACGACATCGATGACTAACTTGCCACCAAGGAGATGAGCCGCATGAATAAGGAGACGTTGCCCTTCGATTTCAGTAAACGTGCCTGGCCAGGGAAACAAGCCTCGAATTTGGCGATCAATCTCTTCTGGCGCCTTCGTCCAATCAATCCGTCCATCTTCTTTTGTAAAGATTTTTGTATGAGTTGCTTGGCTGTCATCTTGGTCTTTCAATTTGCGGGAGCCATTCAGGTAGCCTGGGAGAACCTCAAGAAGCGTACGAATCGAGGCGGTGACCATCTTTTCTAAAAGCGTATGACTTGTATCGTAGTCATCGATCTTGACCTTCCCTTGAGCCAAGATAGGACCAGTGTCGAGACCGGCATCGAGCTTGAAGATACTGTAGCCGGGTTCGGTATCGCCAGCCAGAATTGCTGACTGATGCGGCGTTGCGCCTCGGTATTTCGGCAAGAGTGAGTAGTGTATATTCAAAAAACCGTGTTTTGGTAAGTCTAAGACAACTTGCGGAATGATTTTTCCATATGCCACAACAATAGCAAGGTCAGCATTGAGCGCTTGAATTGCCTGTTGCGCTTCTTTCGTTTTTAGTGACTCAAATTGCAAAACTGGCAGACCCATGGCTTCTGCCTGAATCTTAACCGGCGGCGAAGTAAGGACATGTTTCCGGCCGGCCGGCTTATCCGTTTCGGTTACGACAGCTACGATTTCAGCCTTAGTCGCCGCAAGAGCAACCAGATAGTGAGTAGCGTGCTCCGGTGAACCAAAAAAAATAATTCGCTTGCCCTCAAGTTCCTGTAGGTCAGGGTAGGCACGATCGGAAATCAAAATGCCGTTAAGGTGGTCGATTTCGTGTTGTAAAATTCGGGCAAAAAGTTGTTTCGCTCGAACCTTGATTCGCTTGCCGTCAAGATCTTGAGCGAGAACATTCACCTCAGTTGGACGTTTTACCGGTAGTTCTACGCCAGGGATTGAGAGACAGCCTTCATCCATCCAATCAGTCATGCTACCTGAACCGGTAATTGTTGGGTTGACGAGTAGGGTCGCCGGAATCGCCTCTTCACCCTTCTCTTCTGGCACGTATTCGACAACAATGAGCTGCTTTGAATGACTGATCTGTGGTGCCGCCAGACCCATACCGCGGTGGGACCGCATGGTTGCGAGCATCGTTTCAGCAAGGTTTTTCAATTCAGTATCAAAAACAGTCACCTTCTTAGCCTTTTGGCGAAGAACTGGCGCTGGAACGAGGGTGACTGGTTGTGATTTTTGCTGCTCTGCCATCTTAGTGACGTAATTTTTGGTAGACCGCTTCCATCTGAAGAGCGGTTTCTTTTAGATCATACTGCCTTACCTGCTTCATCGCTTCCTTTGCCATCGTAATACGACGACGATCGTTGCGCAGTAGATCGATAATTGTACCAGAAAAGGCATCCAGATTCAAGTCAACGAGCATGCCGCTCTTGCCGTTATCGATAAGATCGTGCGGACCCAGACGATCAATAGCCACCGGTACCGCTCCCGCAGCCATTGCTTCAAGAATGACGATTCCCTGGGTATCGGTAATTGAGGGGAAAACGAACAAATCAGCAATACCGAAGTGCTGTCGCACCTCGTCATGACCGATAAAGCCAGTAAAAGTAATATGCTTCTTCAGCTTGTTCCTCGCAACCCAGGCTTCATATACCTCTTTATCCGGTCCGCCACCAACAAGAAGGAGATGCGTCTTAGGCTCAAAACGCAAGACTTGTTTGAAGGCCTCGAGAAGAAAGGACACATTTTTCTCGGTCGCCAGTCGGCCAACAAAAACCAACAGCTTGTGATCGTGCGGAATGCGATACCTATTGCGCAGCTGTGTGGACGAAACGCGTCGATAGTCAGCAACGTTAATACCCGTAGGCACTACACTGATCGGTCGTCGGACACCAATAGAGCGCAAATAATCCTTAACCGAGGGGGTGGGAGTAATGACATGCCGGGCATGTCGGGCCGTATATCGAGTGAGGGCACGAATAGGCGGCTCGACCACTGGAGCAATAAGCGGTACGTTAACCGTGTAGAGTTCAGCCATTGTGTGATAGGTATACAGGCTCGGGATATTGTACATCTCGGCAAGCTTAAGGCCGTACTGTCCCATTAAGGCAAAGTGCTGCACATGGATAATGTCGAGCTCTCGGATGATGTCCATGGGCAACTGCTGTTTTACCCAAGAGAACGGCATAGGAATCGCCAGTGGATAGATAGGGTCGCGGTGGAAGTGAATCGCCGGAAAGCGGAAGACATTATCAGGGTCATTTTTTGCATGGTTATTGAACGGACAAAAGATAAAGTACTCATGTCCTCGACGCTCAAGTTCTTTTTTGAACGTGTTTACCGAAACCACTACCCCGTTAATTGTCGGTTCATAGGTTTCAGTAAAAATACCGATTTTCACACGCCCCTCCCTTTTAGTTCAGTATAGCACTCTTTCCTAGGTCAAACGATCAGGCTCGGGATCGATCTGCCAATTGGTTGGTATCGCCTGCAACAAGGCTTCAGTGAGCTTAGCCTTAATAATAATCTGATATCGATACTTATCCCGACGCTTACCCGATCCGATCGGCGAGGGCGGCAATAACTGCTCTGATCGAACAAGCGGCTCCAGGGCGCTATATAGCTCATCGGCTTTAGTTTTGGCGCTCGCCTTATCTGTATCCGCAATCGTCAATCGAATGAGTGGTGAGGCTGGCGGGTATCCCGCTGTCTTGCGGGATTCAAACTCACTGGCATAAAACGCATCAATCTCGCCGCTATAAAAGGCACGAAGCACTGGCTTATCGGGTTCGCTGGTTAGTAGCACGAGATGCGTCGTTCGTTCTGCCAAACGTTTCAGTGTAATAAATGCCTCTTCATTGGTATCCCAACTTGAACCGTGCAACAACTGGTCAAGACGGAAAACCGCCAGTAGGTCATAGGGCCGTGTCAGTGGTTGTGAGAACAGCTGTGCGGTTGCGATAACTATTGAAGCACTTTCAACGGCTTCACCACCTTCTTTTGAAAGTGTGGCAATTGCTACATTGGGAAAATGTTCTGCGACGATCTTTGCAAATGACTCAATCCCCAGGCCAGCTGAACCGAGCCGATAGCTGCCACAAGCAGTACAGCGATAAGGGGGCGTTGTTTCATAGCCACACTGACCACAAAGAAGCTGTGCGCCCTGACCCTCTCCAGCCGATGCTACATGCAAAAGCGTGTCGCAGCGCGGACAATAGATGGCCGTTTCACAATCAAGACAACGGTAAAATCGTCCCACCCCTTTTCGGTTAAAAAAGAGACAGATACGACCATTATTTTCTAGTACACGACGCATATGATTGAGAAGTGATTCAGTAAACAGACCTCGCCCAGACGATGTGTCTATCGTAGTAATTTCTGGTCGATGACGCAGCGGCATATAGACTGGGGTAAGGTGCCGTTGTTGCAATTCATGCCACTCGGCAAGTCGTGGCGCAATATCACCCAGGAAAAGGCTGATGCCTTCCAGCTTGGCCCGAAGCTTTCCGACGGTAACTGCACTGTAGTACGGAAACTGTTCTTCCTTATAGCCATATTCACTCGGCTCATCGATAACAATCACTCCGCCAGATGCTAGGGGGAGAAAAATGCTCTTTCTGGTACCGATGATCACCGCACACTCACCAGATTTTGCGCGAACCCATGCTTCATACGCTTCACTATATGAAGCGGCAGGAGGCAATAGAATAGATGATATCCCTTGTCTTTGGAGAATGTCTGAAAAAAGCGTTGCTTTTTCATGACTAGCAAAGAGCAGGAGAACTTGTTCATTATTTGAGCTAACCTTAGCGATAAGGCGAATATATTGCTTTAATCGTTCCTGACGTGGCCCGTAAAGACCATAGACCGTGCCATCTGAAAGGCGCTTAGTCGAAGGTCGTCGGGTAAGTGTTAAACGCTTACTTGTCCGTGGCGCTGGTTTCGGTAAAGCCGATGCTAGTACATCACCAACGGTCGCCGCATAGTGAGAGGCAACTGCTTCAGCGAGTTCAATAGTTCTTGCGTCAACAAGTGCAAAAGGTTCAGCAAGACGCTTAATCTCCTTTAATCCCCGGGTCGTTTTAGGTGGAATGCGGCGAAATTGTACCAGGGTTCCCGTTAACGTCCTACCAGCAAAAGGCACGATAACTCGCTGACCGACAGACAGGTCAGGCAGTAGGCTGGGTGGGATAGCATAGGTGAATACACCCTGACGGTTCTTCGTTTTTACAGAGAGTGCGATATCTGCATATTGCATAGCCTCATCATAACGACCAAACCAGAAAATGCCAAGAAGAAGGGGCGCCCCGGTGGGGCGCCCCAATCGCTCAAACTGAGCTATACTGCGTCGATTGCTCTGTTTCTTCCTATCTGGAGCTAGCGGCCAAGACCCAACAGAACTGAACGACTCCCTCTTTGCGAATTTCCGAGAGGACCTCAAGATCAGAGCTTACTTGACCTGCCCTGATTCGCAGCCAGTAAAGGGTAGCACCACACGTGACGCAACGGTATCGCTTACGTGATGCACTAAGCGCCATAAACTGTTCGTTACCCACCTCCTGCTGACCGCTACAGACGCATCGCTCGCCAGGACAGCTAGGGTACTCGGACTTTTCCGGCTGACAGGGCGGCTGCACAGCCCATACCCGCCAGTGGCTCCCCGCACGCCGTACTTGATATCCCTCTGCTGTCAACGCAGCGACCATATGCTCAGCCACGCGGTACCATTTCACCGCAGCCCTACAGTTGCTGCAACGATAGTTTCCGGTAGAGTAGCGCTCAGTCAGAAAGCGTGACTGACCGGTAATCTTACACCTAGGACAGCAATCACCAGCAGGTGCTACTCGATTTGTGCGCGTCTTCACTTCCCCCTCTCCTTTCGCCACCAACAAAAAAGCCACCCGCAGATTCGGGAGGCCGGTAAGGTTTTGTCGACTTTATACCACGTCTAACCTACCAAGCCTCCGGGCCTGGTGGTACTGGCAAACCAGCGATAACGTGTTTATAGGTTGACATAAGGTAAAGATATCTCTTATGTGCTGGCTTGTCAATAACATATGTCAAACTAAAAGACCCACCTGTTCGGTGAGCATGCTTAGTTCAGTGGAGCTGAGGGAATTTTATCGCGTCACTACTCTCTTTAGCTGGGCACTACACCAGGCTCGCGCCCCTTCGACTCCTATTTATTTTACTCATAGACGAAAAACGGCCACCTTGCAGTGACCATTATTCGTCTAGTGGACCATAGCGGTATTTTTTGGAAGACTTTTTTTCGAGCATCTAATCATATATGACCTAATCTAAGGCTACTATATAGAGAGCGGGAATCTCTTTCGGCCGCGTAAGGGTGCCGTCTCGGCATGCATCCTTGATTACCTTCATAGCCTAAGAATGCCAGGATAATGCTACGATCTACGGCGCTAAAAGCTACCTACGATATGATTGTTTCTTAAAACTGAGATATACTATCAATATGGAAACTATAATTCTATTAATTATTATCGGGGCGATTGTCTCGTTTTTCTCAAGTAAGTCTTCCACCCAACGAGAGAAGGTATCGTACATTAACCCAGAAGGCCGTAACGTCACGGAAAAATTAGCGAGAAGAAGACCACGCGAAGCTATCCAGCTGGAAGAACCAGAAATGGAGATAACGCCAGAGATTGAAGAGGTTTTGTTTGCCATGGCCTCGACAAAGCAGAATATATTTCTTACGGGTAAGGCGGGAGCAGGCAAGTCAACACTCATCCAATATTTTAGGGCTACGACAACAAAAAATCATGCTGTCATAGCGCCTACCGGTATAGCAGCCATAAATGTCCAAGGGCAAACTATTCACTCATTCTTTGGTTTCTATATTGACATTACGCCCCATACGGTCAAACTAGCGAAGCCAAACAAGCGTTTGGTTATACGAAATATTGAAACCTTAATAATTGATGAGATTTCGATGGTACGAGCCGATATGCTCGATTGTATTGACAAGGCATTGCGTTTAAATAGGTCAAGCGACGAGCCGTTTGGAGGCGTGCAGATTATTGCTGTTGGGGACCCTTATCAATTGCCACCCGTAGTAACCACGTCCGAGCTAAAGCTTTTTAATGGACATTATACTAGCCCACATTTTTTCAGTGCACACTCATACAAGTCCGCCAATTTTAAAACGTATGAGCTGACCAAGGTATATCGACAGAGCGACAACACGTTTAAGGGCTTACTTAATAGAATCAGGTCTGGTGAAGTTAAGCAGAATGATATTGACGGATTAAATCGTCATGTATCTCAGAATATGCCTGACAAGTTCTCAATAAACCTAGTTACAACAAATGCGCTGGTAAAATCGATTAATAAAACTGAACTTGAGAAGTTGCCTGGTGAATCAGTCCTATACAAAGGGCAGTTAATAGATAATTTTGACGAAAAATCAGTTCCAACTGATATTGAGCTAGAGTTAAAGCCAGGTGCCAAAGTTATGTTACTTAACAACGACAAGACAGGAAAATGGGTAAATGGTGACATTGGTCAAGTATCACTTCTTGGGGTAAATTCTGTAAGGGTGGTCTTTGAAGACAATACCTACGACGATATAGGATTGAACGTCTGGGAAAAAGTTGAGTTCGTATACGACGATGAACTAGGGCGGGTTGCTCCAGTCGTGACGGGAAAGTTCATCCAACTCCCTATAAAGCTGGCTTGGGCTATGACTATTCATAAGTCTCAAGGGAAATCTTATGAGAAAGTACATATTAATTTCGGAAATGGTACTTTTACCGATGGCCAGGCCTATGTCGCATTTAGTCGATGCAGAAGTCTTAATGGTCTATCGATAGAGCAGACTATAAATCTATCTGATATAAAGACGGATCCAATGGTACAGCAATTTATGTTGGGAACTTCGACCAAAAAGAGGGAGGTGTCAGCTAGTCCATCATCCATGCCGACTAAAAACACTAATTCCCCCTTAACGAAATCTGAACTAAATCGATTCAATAGTTTTCTTGAGAATCCTGCGGCATATGCGACCGGCAGTGGAAAGGCGATTCAGAAGATTGAAGCGGTACAGGATTTCTATAGAAAAATGAAATCAGGTCTTAGTGAAGAACAGAGGCAAAAATACTTGTATGCCTTGAAAAAATATAACGATACCCTTAGAACTAGAGGGTAGTATTTTTCAAAAAACTAAAGTGTCATGAGTTTTGGCATTAGACCAAGCTCGAGACCTGATCAGAAAGAAAAACACGCTTTTACCCTAACGGGCATAAGCGTGTTTTTCTGGTGGAGCTGAGGGGAGTCGAACCCCTGTCCGAGTAGTGAATAGGGAAACGTACTACGAGCGTAGACTATTCAAAGTCTTGGCGATTGCCGTTGAATAGACAAGAAGCAACCGTTGCACTTGCAGTAAACTTAGCTACGTACAGCGAGACTCTTCGCAGGTGCAATCTACAATATTACGCCACGGCTCTAGCGGTAGATACACTAGAAGTGACGACAACCGGATTTAGACGGTTGCAAAAGCCGGAGTCATAGCACCAAATGCAGAAGCAATGGCGTTTTGGACACGGCTAACTAAGTTTGCACTTAGAAGGTTTGTTCGTACGTGAACAATGCGGCTCGCACGTTTCTTCTTCAGGCTCTACCCGTCGAAGCCAATACAGCCCCAAAATTAACTGTCAAAGAACAGTGTATGTAGTATATAGTACTTTTGACTACACTTCAAGCGTTGTCTTGATCTTGAGAATCACCGCTCTGGCTCGTTGGTGCATCGTCTACCTGATGCTTCTTATTCGTATTGTAGCGATCAAATACGGGAATCTTTCCAATATCTTCAAAGAGCGTCTCAATATCTTCGTCACTATATTTATCTTTCTTTTGTCCGTTGTTTGCCATTACTTACCACCTCCTCTCTTAGGTTAGGCATACCACTATCCGGGTAAATTAGCAACTCCGCTTGCCGCATCCGCAGCACCTGAGAGATCGGCTATTCCTGATGCATCTTCTAAGGCTGCCTTCCCAACAAGAGCACCGGCACTTAATTTACCGCCAGCATCAGCGACATCTTCTTGCTCACTTTTTTTATCTGCCATAGCATCTCCTTCTATTTCACTTTACATCTTCAGCTATCATGATGTATTAAGCAAATGGCCAGTTTTTTCTCGCTCATTATTCAATAAATGTACAAACCTCACAAAAACCTTGTCGACCCAGTAAAGTCATGACACAATAAGGATGTCATTAAGCAGAAAGAGGATCTATGCAAAAATATCTCGTCGAAGCTCTTGGAACATTCTTTCTTGTCATTACGATTGCCCTGGCCGGAGACCCTATTGCCATTGGCGCAATCCTTATCGCCATGGTTTACATGGGTGCCTACATTTCAGGTGCACACTACAATCCGGCTGTTACCCTAGGAATGGTATTTGTCGGCAAAATGAAGCCGAACGAAGCTGTTCGCTATATTATCGCTCAACTGATAGGCGCCATACTGGCAGCAAGTCTATTCTACGCCATGGCCCAGCAGCCCTTTATTCCGGCAGCCAATGAACAGCTGAGTTTCTGGCTGGCTTTCGTCTGTGAAGTCATCTTTACCTTCGCCCTCGTCTCTGTGGTCTTGCACGTCGCCCTACCTGATCGAGTAAAGAATAACTTTTATTACGGAGCAGCAATTGGCCTTACCGTCATGGCCGGTGCGACTGCCGTTGGGCCAATTTCCGGTGCCGTTTTTAATCCCGCAGTCGGCGTGGGTCCCCTGCTCGTCGATGCAAAGGAGTTTGTTGGCCACGGGACTAAACTCCTCATGTATCTTGCTAATTACCTCGTAGCGCCTGTTATCGGTAGCCTGCTAGCAGCCATCAGCTTCCGCTACCTCCAAAAAGCTGCAAAATAAGTTTGGAGATCGATCATGGACATCACATCAATAGCTATGGGAATTATTGTCGCCATTCTTCTTATCAGCCTGCGACAGGTTAACCAGTACCAGCGAGGCGTAAAGTTTACCTTTGGCCGTTTTAGCGGAATTATGCAACCCGGTTGGCGCGTTATACTGCCTATCTTCCAAAGCTACACCAAAGTAGACGTCCGTACCAAGGCCGTTGACGTACCAAATCAAGATGCAATCACCAAAGATAATGTCTCGACCAAAATTAACGCAGTTATCTACTATAAAGTTGTTGATGCCAGCAAGGCAGTCCTTGAAGTTGAAGATTTCTATTTTGCAACCAGCCAGCTGGCTCAGACCACGATGCGGAATGTTGTCGGCGAAGTTACGCTCGATCAACTCCTCTCAGAAAGAAGCACCATTTCCGATCGAATTAAAACGATTGTCGATGCGGCAACCGACGCTTGGGGCATTAAGGTAGATAATGTTGAGCTCAAAGACATTTCACTCCCCGAAGACATGCAGCGGGTTATCGCCCGACAGGCAGAAGCAGAACGAGAGAAACGTGCCGTTATTACAAAAGCCGAAGGTGAAGCGATTGCTGCTGAAAACTTAGCCAAAGCTGCTGAGATGTTAAGTGCCGTTCCTGGGGCGCTCCATCTTCGAACCCTTAACTCAATTAACGATCTTAGCTCAGACAAATCCAATACTGTTGTCTTCGCACTACCAGTCGAGGTCTTGAAGGCAATCGAAGGGCTAGCAAAGCGATAGTTATGAAAAAACGAGTCTCAGCCCGCCAAGTTGTCCTTACCTCATTTGTTGTCGATCTCAGTGACGTCATCCTGAACTGCATCATCACCATAATGAGTGGGAGTGTCGTCATGCTCTCACAGGCAATCCAAGGAGCGGCCGACCTCCTTACATCCGGATTCCTCCTTCTTGGGCTTCAACGCTCGAAACGAAGAGCTAATCGAGATAATCGATTCGGTTATGGTCGAGAGTTGTACTTCTGGAGTTTCTTGTCGGCAAGCGTGATGCTCGTCTTTACCGCTGGGCTCAGCTTTGCCTTTGGATTTCAGCGGTTTCTCCACCCTGAACCAGTAGACAATTTGCTCATAAGTTTTCTCACGCTCATATTTGGTCTAGGGACAAACGGCTATGCTCTGAACCTCAGCTACCAACGCCTCAAGCAGGATAATCCCAATCGATCACTCTGGCATATCATCCGTCACCCCGATCTTGTCGAAACAAAAACGACCTTGGTTCTTGACTCGATGGGCACCATTGCGGCCGTCTTCGGCATTATTGCTCTTGGTCTCTATGCGGTCACAGGCAATCAAGCCTTTGACGGAATTGGAGCGATGATTATAGGGCTCAGCATCGCTTTTCTGTCGTTCTTCCTCGTGATTGAAATAAAAGATTTAATTATCGGCAAAAGCGCACCGAAAGAGATCGAAGATCTGATTCGTGGAACCGTACGCGGGTTTACCCATATCCACGATGTGCTCGATCTCCGGACTATGTACATGGGGACAGACCGCATTCTCATCAACTTGGAAGTTCATGTCGAGGACGGTCTGACAACCGATGAGATCGAGTTACTTATCGATAAGGTAAAAGCGAAACTGAAGCAAGAGATTCCTTCGGCCCACCACATCCAAATTGAGTTAGAAACGCCGGTAATCTCCGCGGTATCTAAATCAGTATCTAAGTAGTAAATCGCGCGTCAAGATAGTTTCGATGTGCAACCCGCTCTCCACTTAAGTCTATTGATCGCAACCGCTGACTTACCAATAAGTCACGAAGCCACCAGGCTAGCAGATGAGGATTCCGAGCCATCACCGGACCGTGAAGGTAAGTTCCAATAATCTTATCCAAGACAATCCCTTCAGTACCGTCCTGGGCGTTATTACCGTGTCCACTTACAACCTGTAAGAGCGGCCGAGCTTGAGCAATAGCAAACGTCCTACCTGAATGATTCTCAAATCCCACAATGGTCCGATTTGTTGACCCCAAAGATCGACAACCAACAACCTTCCCCACAAAACGCTTCTTCCCTGAGAGAGTAACTATTGGCAAGATGCCAAGACCTTGTATACGACTTCCGTCTGAAATTTGATAGTACTCTCCAAGTAGCTGATAGCCACCACAAATAGCTAAACAATGAGCCGTAGTGAGATATCTTTTCTGTAATTCCCCATTCGTATCTTGAAGATCAGAAGCAACCAGTCGCTGGCTTGCGTCCTGACCTCCACCAAAGACGTAGATATCGGCCTCTGGAATAGCTTCCCCATACCGGTGCCATACTACCCGGTTGACGATACCGTGTTTACGCAAGAAGTACTGAATATACAAGGTATTGCCACGATCACCATAAGTGGAAAGCACATCGCTATAAAGCTGGACAATAGTCGTCATCGCAACTCTCCATAGCGAATCTGCGCCTCGCTCGTTATTTCTCTATCTCGATCCTCTAGAGATCTAACGATGAACTCTATCTCTCGGTAAGCGGTGTAGTTTGCCGCAATGAATAGGGTCTGACTGCCCCTTATATATTCAGCCAACGAATCGGGGGTCACGACTCGAGACATACGAAGACCTGCAACTTGCAGACGAACCAATAGATCGGACGAACCTTGGCCGTAAACAGCAATCTGGCCCTTGTGGCCGAGACGTTCAAAGTCAACATCCCAAAGCCACGATGTATCATGCCCATCAGCGAGATTGTGATTCACCGCAAACATGATCGTCTCGGCCTTTGATCGATTGGCGGCGTCTATAGCTGCATTAAATGACACGGGGTTCTTAGCCAGCTGGAGCATTACAGAGCGCTGGTCACCACTACGCTGGAAGTCGTACTGATGCGCCTCTTGCGCAATGCGGTGAAAGCTATAATTAATGACCTTTTCTTTCGTAATCTGGAGCCGATCAGCAAGCAATACACAAGCCGAAAGCGAGTCGGCGGATTGCTGGGAAACAGCTCGTGCGGCTAAGCTTTCTCCATTAATAGTTCCTGTATCTTTATCGTAGGTGAGAATAAGATTGGGCGATCCTAAATACGTCTGGCACTCACTACAGTAAAGTCGAGGGGTGCTTAAGTGGGTTACATAACGAAGTAGGCCTCGGCTACAGGAAGGACAGATGGTTTGATCAATCTCTTTAAAACCTGGCTTTAGGTAATAGCCGTAGGCCTTTTTCGAAGATAAGCCAACAAGTGCTGACTTACTATTGCCATAATTATAGATAATTTCCGTACGTGAGCCATCTAAGCATTGCGATATTTTAGCAAGCAACTGATCGATCTCTGCGTAACGATCCATTTGGTCACGAGTAAAATTCAAGATAACTGCATGCGTAGGCTGAAGATCGTTCACGATCTTTGGAAGTACAGCTTCGTCGATCTCAAATACACCATAATCTACTTGATGAGCCAACTCGATCAAGGTCGTAGCAATCCCATTTGCCATATTAGCGCCTGTAGGGTTAGTGCAAACACTGTAGCCGGATGATCGCAAAAAGTCGACGATCAATGCAGTAGTCGTACTCTTCCCGTTAGTCCCAGTTACGACAATACAGCCCCTTTGAAGAAACGATCGTCGATCATATATAAGCTTTGGCGCAAGACGGAGCGCCACTGTTCCGGGCAACACTGCTCCCTCACCAAAACCAAGCCGGCGACTGAGAGCGCCGGCGGTTTTACCAAGTGACTGTGCTAAATTGTATCGAAGGCTCGCTTGCATAGGTCACTCCCTATGCAAAGTATAGACTAGCTAGTAGGAGCTTTCTTCTCTAGATCTTCTGAAGATTCAGCTGGCGCGTTGTCTGCAGTTGAAGATTCTTCCGAGTCCTCTTCGGAAGATTTTTCGATCAAACTTACCGATGCAACAGCATCGTTACCGGAGAGTCGCATGAGCGTTACTCCCTGCGTATCTCGGCCAAGTCGTTTTACTGACTTTAATGGAAGGCGAATAATCTGACCTTGGGTTGAAACGAGGATAATGTCACCCACTTCGCCAGAAGAGACAACAGCCTTCACCACTTTACCAGTTTTTTCCGTAACTTTCGCTGCGCGGATACCGACGCCACCTCGTGATTGCAAGTGGAAGTTTGAGACAGCGGTGCGTTTTCCTAAGCCATTCTCAAGCACTACCATAAGGTCCGGCTCAACCTCTCGCTTTCGCTTATCACCTACGACCTTTGGCTCAGGATTAATGACATCCATGGTCATGACCTCATCATTCAGTCTAAGCTTCATGCCTCGAACGCCAGCGGCCGAGCGGCCCATTGGACGGATGTCGACCTCAGGAAACAGGATCGCCTGACCCTCTTTAGACACCATCATAACCGAGTCCTTACCGGTCGAGGTCTTAACCCAAGCAAGTTCATCATCCCCTGCAAGCTTAATACAGATAATGCCGGTTTTACGAACTGAGGCGTAGGCGCTAATCTCAGTCTTCTTTACTACGCCACGCTTGGTTCCCATAACAAAGTACTTTGCCTCAGTCTTCTCTTTCCCGTTGAAGTCCATCATCGCCGTAACTCGCTCGTTAGGGAGCAGCTGCAATACATTTACAATTGCCGTACCCTTCGAGGTTCGAGAACCGGCGGGTAGTTCGTAGACCTTGGTCACAAAGACACGCCCCTTATCGGTGAAAAGGTAGAGGTCGTTGTGCGTCTGTGTAGAGAGGAGGTGCTCAAGAACATCTTCCTCTTTTGTTTCCATACCGATCACGCCTTTACCGCCACGGCCTTGGCTTCGATACGTCTCAACGGGCACGCGCTTAATGTAGTTACCACGAGTTAAGGTTACAATCACTTGTTCGTTTGGAATGAGATCCTCGGCGTTAAAGGCTTTGAGACTACTTCCGATAACTTTGGTTCGTCGTGGATCACCATACTTATTCTTTAATTCGATCAATTCATCTTTAATGATGGCAAGGATTCGCTGTGGATCAGCAAGAATTGCTTCGAGCTCTGCGATGAGGGCATATTTTTCCTTGAGCTCTTCCTCAATCTTATCGCGCTCCAAGCCAACCAATGTCTGCAATCGCATCTCAAGGATAGCAGTCGATTGAAGATCACTTAGCCCAAATTTCTTCATTAAGGCAGCATGGGCAATAGGCCGTGTTTCTGAGCCACGAATAACTTTGATTACTTCGTCGATATTATCAAGCGCGATCTTCAAGCCTTCAAGGATATGAGCTCGTTCTTTCGCTTTACGCAAATCGTACTCAGTGCGACGAGTAACAATTTCTTGTCGGTGTTTGATGTATTCTTGGAGAATCTCTTTCAGCGTCAGAATGCGAGGCTGAATACCGTCAACTAACGCCAGCATATTGAAGTGAAATACCGTTTGCATCGAAGTCATCTCGAAAAGACGGTTCAGGATCTTCTTTGGGTAGGCATTGGACTTCAGGTCAATAACAATGCGAACGCCCTCTTTACGATCAGACTCATCGCGAATATCAGAAATGCCTTCCAGTTTCTTGAGCTTTACGAGGTCAGCGATCTTTTCGATAAGATCAGCTTTGTTGACCTGGTATGGCAGTTGGCTTACCAGGATAGTATGACCATTTTTTCGCTCAACAATCTCGGCTACAGCACGAACCACTACCCGGCCTCGACCAGTGGCATAAGCGGTCTTGATGTCATCGCCACCATAGATAACCCCAGCCGTTGGAAAGTCAGGGCCCTTTACGTGTTGCATGAGAACGTCAATATCTGCCTCTGGCTCATCGATAAGTGCTACGGTCGCGTCACAGATTTCACCAAGGTTGTGCGGTGGGATGGAGGTCGCCATACCTACAGCGATACCCTGCTGACCGTTAAGGAGAAGGTTAGGTAGCTTACCAGGAAGGACCGACGGCTCTTTCGTGGAACCATCATAGTTGTCTACGAAGTTAACCGTTTCTTTATCGATATCACTCATCAGTTCAGCGGCGATGTGAGCCATGCGAGCCTCAGTATAACGCATGGCAGCCGCTGAGTCGCCGTCCATGGAACCGAAGTTACCCTGGCCATCAACTAGCGGATAACGCATCGAGAAGTCTTGGGCCATACGAACCAAGGTGTCGTACACCGCTACATCGCCATGCGGGTGGTAGCTCTTCAAGACATCACCAACAACTGCTGCTGACTTCTTATACTTTGTTCCTGGACGTACCCCCGTGTCGTTCCACATCGCGTAAAGAATACGACGATGGACCGGCTTCAAACCATCACGGACATCCGGCAAGGCACGTTGAACAATAACCGACATAGCATAGTCGAGGTATGAGTTTTGCATTTCAGCTACAAGCGGCTGACGCTTTACTAAACCAAACTCGGTCATCTGACCATCGTCGTCGTTACCTTGAAGTAACTCGGGGTTTTCGTCGGTAGTCGCCTCTTGTGACAATTCATCTACTTCATCGGTAGTTTCATCGGCCTGCTCTACTGATTCTTCTGGTGTTTCTTCGATAGGTAAGTCTTTTTCATCAGCCATACTACATCCTTCTCAAGGTTAAACGTCAAGGTTCTTAACGTATTTTGCGTGTGTCTGAATAAATCGTTTACGTGGCGCCACTTCGTCACCCATAAGCATTGAGAAAACTTCGTCAGCTTTGGCTGCGTCATCTTCCATTACTTGAAGGAGCACCCGATTTTCAGGATTCATAGTCGTGTCCCAAAGCTGTTCGGCATTCATTTCACCCAAACCTTTATAGCGCTGGATTGAGATACCGCTCACCGCCTTTTCAGGGCTTGCGGTGTCAATCTGTTCCGCGTCCACATCAGCCGCTTGGTCATCGCTGGCCTCATCACTCACCTCAGCCACTTCAGCAACGGTTGCAGCAGCGCCCTTCTTGGCTGCCTTTTCACGAATTTTGGCAAGGATCTCTTCCTTTTGCGCGTCTGTATATGCAAAGTGACGCTCTTTGCCCTTGCTAATCGCATAAAGCGGTGGCTGGGCAATATAAATTCGCCCGTCACGAACGAGTTCTGGAAAATGGCGGTAGATGAGTGTCAGCAACAGCGTTCGGATGTGTGAGCCATCGACATCGGCGTCGGTCATGATGATAATTCGACCATACCGTAACTTATCAATTGTCTTTTGGTCACCGATTCCAACACCCATAGCGACAATGAGGTGCTTGATCGCGTCGGAGGATAGCATGCGGTCAAGACGAGCACGTTCAACATTCAAGACCTTACCACGAAGCGGCAGGATGGCCTGGAAACGACGATCTCGCCCTTGTTTGGCCGATCCACCAGCCGAGTCTCCCTCCACAATGTAGAGCTCACTTTTCTCAGGATTACGTTCTGAACAGTCAGCAAGCTTACCCGGCAGCGTCATACCCTCTAATGCGCCCTTACGGATAACTGTTTCACGGGCTGCCTTAGCGGCTAAACGAGCACGAAGCGAGAGAAGTGACTTTTCAATAACCTTCTTGGCTTCGTTGGGATTCTCTTCAAAGTAGATGGCAAGCTTTTCAGCCAAGGCGGACTCAACAATATTACGCATCTCAGGGTTGCCAAGTTTGCCTTTGGTCTGACCCTCGAATTGTGGTTCGGTAAGCTTTACCGAAACTACCGCAGTAAGTCCTTCACGGACATCATCACCCGTCAAAGCGCCGTCCGCATCTTTCACGAGGCTATTCTTTCTCGCATAGTCATTAATGACACGAGTAAGAGCAGTTCGAAAACCGGTAAGGTGAGTACCACCTTCTACCGTATATTCGGTGTTGGCGAAGGTGTAGACATGCTCGTTAAAGTCATCTGAGTACTGAATGGCTACCTCAACGGTTGTCTCGTCAGTCGCTTTTTCCATGTAAAACGGAGGATCGTTATATACCATCTTACCTTTATTGAGGTGTCGTACATATGAAGCAATACCACCTTCAAAGTAGAAAGTATAAGTCTTGCCAGCGACCGGCAGATATCCCTTGCCGATTACGTCACTATCGCCTTCAATCTCTCGTGCATCAATAAAGGTAATGGTAATACCCTTATTGAGGTAGGCCTTCTGTCGCATGCGATCAAGCACGTAACTTGGGTTATACTTTACTTCAGAAAAAATAGTTGGATCAGCATCGAAGACAATATATGTACCATTAAAATCAACTTTACCAAGCTCCTCAACATTCTTTCGAGGCACACCACGATCAAACTCTTGGGTATAGATTTTGCCGTCCCGATATACTTCAGCACGCAAGTAGGTCGAGAGAGCGTTTACCACCGATGAACCGACACCGTGAAGACCACCAGAAACTTTATAGCCACCGGCACCAAATTTACCCCCAGCGTGAAGAACAGTAAGAACTGTTTCAAGGGTAGATTTACCGGTTTGCGGATGGAGATCGACGGGGATACCACGTCCATCATCGAGAACTGAGACACGATTGTCTTTATGGAGCGTAACAAAAATCTTGGTAGCATAACCAGCCATGGCTTCATCAATTGAGTTGTCGAGGATTTCCCATATCAGATGATGGAGACCTTCACTACCCGTGCCACCGATATACATACCCGGTCGTTTTCGGACTGGCTCAAGACCTTCGAGCACAGTAATTTTTTGTGAGGTATATTTAACATCCGTTGACATGTCACGTCCTCTCCGTTAGTCGACTGCTGATTCTAACCTGATTACTTTGTTATTATACCAGACGGCACGAGCAAAAAAAAGAAAGCGGGTCTTTGCACGAACCAGTAACAAGCCCTGTCCCTTTGGCTAGTTTTGTAGTACTCGATCTGTGGTCAATCGACCTTGAAATAGCGCCGTACTGTTATACAAAATATCCATGTCCGGGTCATTACCACCAGGTTGTCGATACAGTACCAGTTGGTAGGTATTGCCACCGACCAACGATCGATTTAGTACTTTTTCGGCCGGTAAGGTATATTCGAGCGTCATGGTTTGACTCGTCTTAGGAGCGGTCTCGAGCGTAAAGCCAAAGGCAGTTTGGCCATTTTCTTGACCTAAATCGATCCGGTCCGTTGCATCAGCACCCTTTGTTACCGCCTTTACTAACCGTGCACCGTCTGGCACCAGTACGCGAATATATTCTTTATTTGTACCGCTTGGCCACTCGCCAGATCCCGTATGCTCAAATTGCACTTCGAGCTTTGCCTGAAGCGTCTCTGCTGACTTATTCGTTACTTGATAGCGATAGATAGGGTTGATATCAACACTGCTCTTATTGCCACCATGTGAGCTACGGATGATAGCCAAGGCGTCGTGATTGCCTCTTACTGACAGCTCATCGGATGGAGCTAAAGCACCGGCCCAGCCTGACCTAACCAGCACCTGTTCCTTGTCCTGGTTGTTGCTGTATACAATGACACGCTTTTCACGCAACAGCTTTGTTGCTATGCGGTACTGCGTAGTTTTAGGCAGATTCTGCGTTTTTTGCATCGCTAGAGGAAAGAGATCCTGGAGGACTGTTTTAGGTTCGTTCGTTTGTCGATTTGCTTCGTCTTGGAAATAGTCGTGTTCAACGATTTTCTGAATAAGCGGGAAGAAGTTTGCACTAGTAACAACAATATCATGGTTCGGTACCTCTATCGGCCCAGTAGCTTCTAAAACATCAAGAAAGGCTGAAAGCGTGAGCGCTACCACACCATCTACTGCATAATTACCACCAAGCGCCTTATCGAGCTCAACTTTCTTTGGACCAGTAAGCTTTTCCGCCTCTTCCTTAAAGAACCACTGGATCGTTGGCGCACTCTGTCGGAAGTCTGCCGCAAAATTGGAGTCTCGCATGGCCCAACCCCGATCCCCAGTCACTACACGCATTGGCTTAGGCGGATCAAGTTTTGTCAAGGCTGCAAAGGGGTCGTCGAGCTTATAGATATTCGTTTCAAAATAGAGCGGCTTTATGGTCTTATTCTGGGTCTCAATCACCGCAAACGAGCCGATAAAGCCGCCGGACGCGCGGATCTCTGCATCGTTCTGAAAAAGTACGAGATAGCGCCCTTCGTCTAGCAGCTCCAAAAGTTCAAACTGACGAGTAAACGACTGCACACGAGGCGCTACAAAAAACGAAAGCAGTCCGCCGATAATCAATAACGAAACAAGCGGCTTCCAAGGAACCGATTGTAGCGTAAACTTCTTTTTACGTTTTGGCGCGGGGCGGTGATAGGTCTTTGGGTTTTGCAGTCCATCGACAAATCGCCGCAGCTCCGTGTTTTCGGGCGACTTCATTTTACCCCATCCTTGCAATGCATCTTAAATATCGTAAGGTACTCCCCTCCTCCGTTACACTAAGCCTTCTTCGTATAGTGAGCAAGAAAAACAACAATTAAGCCGAGGAGCAATCCACCAATTAAGCCAATAATACCCGTGGTTACCACGTCGGGCTTGGACTTGCCTATGACCAGCCCGCCAGGAACAGTAGCAAAAACATCGTCAGTCGCATCGTCTCGATTTTGGAGTTCTGCTTTTTCAGCAGCTACGGCAACCGCCGTTTTTACAATACTCTCAGCCTTCTCTCGGTCGGTATCAGTAACTGTCATATCCAGCGACACAGGAGGAACTCGGCGGACCTTAATGGCCTTAGCCAGGGCCTGGATTGAGACATCGCTCAGTGGATGTCCAGCTTTTTCATAAATCTCTTTTATGGTACCAGGACTACTCATAACAGCCGTCAAGGCCTCTGAGAAGTAGCTACTTGCTTGAATAGCGTAGTATTCATCGTATTGATAGTACGGTGCTGATTGCTGCACCACAGTATTCTGTTTCTTCACTGAGACGGTCGACGTAGCTTGATACTTAACGGGCTGCATCGCTGCCCAAATTCCAGCGAGAACGGCAAGGAGTAGCGCAGTAGCGATAATGACCTTGCTACCATTCTTGATAATACGAAGATATTCACCAAGCTCCATTAGAACCTCACTTCTGCTTATGCTTCATCACGTGATCAACGTACGCTTTTATCTGTTTCTTAAATACTTCACGATCAAACTTCAGGGCGTGCTCCCGAATTACGTTTCCATCGTATCGCATTGGGTCAAAGGCTGCAACGGCTTTAACAATTGCTTCAGGCGTCTGTTCAGTAAACAGCTCCCCTGTCTTACCGGGAATAACAATTTCGCTTGCCCCACCTTGATGATAGGCAATGACCGGCCGGCCGGCTGCCATCATCTCAACCATAACGATACCGAAATCTTCCTCGGCAGGAAAGATCATTGCTGAAGCATGAGAAAAGATTTCCGCAATTTGGCTGTACGGTAAATAATCAGTGATAATTTCAATGTTCGGTTTTGCCATCGCCTTAAGTTGATCCGTCATGGGACCGCGACCAATGACAATGAGTTTCTTCCCAAGTCGGTTAAAAGCCTCGATGACAGTATCGGGCAGTTTATAGTCGATAAGCCGACTGAAGAAAACATAGTAATCATCGATCTTATCGCTGGTATGGAAGGCCTGAACATTCACTGGCGGATAGATTACTGTGGCTGGATCGCGATAGTACTTCTTGATCCGGTTGGCAATGTAGCTAGAATTAGCCAGCCAATGGTCGACACGCTTTGCTGCTGCCACATCCCAGATTCGTAGGTAATGCGCCGCCAAACGAGCCAATGGAGCCAAAAACGGCATAAAGCTTCCTGAAGCCCGTGGGTCAAGGTGAGGCAACCACGCATAGCGAATTGGGGTATGACAGTAGGAAATATGCACTGTCTCAGGTTTTGTAATGACACCCTTTGTTGCAATATGGCAATCTGAAAGCACAAGATCGTATTCAGACAGGTCATAGCTTTCATTGGCCAACGGAAGAAATGGGATGTAGATATGATATTTGGTTCGCGCTTTAGGCCAATTCTGAAGAAAAGATGTATGGACCGTGGCGTCGTTGAATTGAGGACATTTTTCTTTATTATAGATGGCAGTATAAATCGGCGCATCAGGATAGAGCTCATGGAGCGCCAACAGTACCTGCTCTGCCCCTGAAAAATTAATGAGATAGTCGTGAACAAGAGCAATCTTCATAGTATCTCAATCCCTTCTTAGTATGCGTTCTTCCGTAGCAAGATGACAACCACCGTTTTCGCCATGATAATGAGATCCTGCCAGAGCGACCAGTTTTCAATATAGTAGGCATCAAGCTTAATTCGTTCACTAAACGGCACGCTACTACGACCACTAACCTGCCAGAGTCCAGTAAGGCCAGGCTTAATGATAAAGAGTCGGTGTTTTAAGTCGCCGCATTTCTCAATCTCTTGGGGCAGCATCGGTCGAGGTCCAACCAAAGCAATTTGACCCATAAAGACATTAAATAGTTGAGGAAGCTCATCGAGACTAGTCTTGCGCAAGAAGCGCCCAAGACGAGTAACTCGTGGGTCTTCTTCAAGTTTTCGTTCAGTAATAAAGTTTTTAAGCAGCTTCGGATCTTTGAACTTCTTGAGAAAGATCTCTTCGTCTGTTTGGCCTGAGAAATCATCGCCGGTACAAAACTCGGACTTCATGGTTCGAAACTTATAAATATAAAAATGCTTGCGGTGCAGTCCTAAACGGCGCTGACGATAAAAGATTGGCCCGGAAGAATCAAGCTTTACCAAAAGGCTGAGCAGAGCAAAAACGGGGCTTAGGACTACAATCGCCAAAGACGAAAGCACGATGTCCATAACCCGCTTGACCAAACTTGCCCAACCAGCCAGCGGCGTGCGTTGATACTCAATAATCGGAATCGCAGCTAAGGTTTGAACCTCGACGTTTGTTGACCGAACCTCAAAAAGATTTGGCACCAAACGAAATAAAATAGCATGCTCTTCAGCGAGGTTCATGATCTCCAATACTTGATTGGAAGGAATTGACGTGTCGGCAACAATAAGCTCATCAACTTTATGTTTTTCAATATACTCGCCGATGGTCTTTACCTTGGGCTCAAAAAGACCATTCAACACCCGATAGCCAAGATCGCGGCGGTATTCTAGCTCATTCTTTAAAGTTACTGCCGTTTCGTTCGTACCGACAATAATTACTGAACGAGCGCCGACGCCATAGTATAGTAAGGCTTTCCTAATTTGACCCAAAAGGAAACGACCAAGAGTTACAAAGACAATGCCTAAGATCCAGGCGTAAACGACGATGAGACGTGAGAAAAACAGGGTTCGTGAAAGAAAGACATATGCTACGAAAAACATAATGCCAGCCGAGACCGCAAGGAAGACCTTGGTAAAGTTTCCCCAACCAGGACGCATAGCTTGTTGTGAGTAAAGACCGGCTAAAGCAAAGATGATAATCCAGAAGGGAAGCATCAGGGCAATAAACTGGACGTAGTTATCGAATGGCCAAAGGTAAATAACTTGAAGCAATTCAGTTTCGGACCGCAGCCAATAGGATGAGATAAATGCAAAAAGGACCATCAGCGCATCTATCGGGATGGTCAACAAGGTAAAGATAATATCAGTTCGTTTGCTCGTCATAGTTCGTGTACCTATCTTACCGTCTTAAGCCGGCAACCGTCAACGGAGCAACCAAGACTAACGGATGTTATACCAGAAAACAGGCTTAAGGTAAAGAGATGAGTACGGTCTAACTAAAAATATCCGCGATTAACGGATATTTTTAGGAGCGAGTAACTGTTACTTTGCAGCGCGCTTCAACATTGGGAGACCGGTTCGGCTGTTTTCCATAACCATGTAACCGGCTGGAACTTCGTCGAGTGCACCATCGCGGACGTCACGAGCGAAGAAGTAAATGGTTTGCTGGCGACCACCACGAAGGGTAACGGTCTTGGAGTGGAGGTAGTAGGTTTCGCCAGTCTTTTTGGACTGTGTGCTAAATGCCATTATCTTTCACCTCCTTCCTGAGTTCTGCTAACAAGGTTAGCTTATTTACCTGTATGACCTGATGATAGGTGAACCAGCATAGCCTGTCAATAGGTTCAAACCTGTAATTCGATTAAACCTGTTAAAAAGCTACCTTACTCTGTTTATCCACAGCTTCCTCTTTTCGACGATGCAAGATAAGGATGAATAATCCGATAAGCCCTAATAGCGCTGCCGCAGTAATCGTCCCAAGGATAGATACCTTAGCCGACTGAGGCGGAGGCGGCAAAGCCAGATCAGCAGCGACGATGGCGGCTATGCGGTACTTGCATTGCGTAGACCTCGAGGCAGTATCAAGGAACTCAGTCTCCGCTGTTTCCCCGATAAGCTGATCATCACAGTAAACTTGGAATTTTGTAGCTTTTTCTGTCTTGCTATCGCGCTTCCAGGTCACAAGGAGACCTTGACTGTCATTACTAGCGACAGCATCGACAGTCGCTGCCGTATAGCCGACGCTACCATCAATAATAAGCGGAACTTCAACCTGACCATACCCTACTACCTCTGCAGCCAATCGATACTCACCGGAAGCAAGAGTGAAACGCCTAGGATCATGCCGAAGCTGCCAATGATACTGTCCGTCAGGCCTCAGGTTGACTGATACGCCGAATGGAGTAAAGAACTTCCCTGAAGACCAGCGGTACAGAGTCTTACCAGTCACGCTTGAGATAATTTGGTAGTCAGCCTGTTTCTTAGTTGGGAAATACAGCGCAGCTTTCTCTTTATCGATATTCGTAACGCTAATATATCCGCTAATAACTTCTGCTGGATTAAATCGATCCTTGTCGAGGCGGACTGAGATCGCTACGTGAACCTTTGGACTACAATCGGTCTGCCCGAGGCCAAGTAGCTTCGCTATGCCAGCCACGACTGAGGGATCACACGACGGTGATACAAATCTCTCATCGGTAGCAGACGACGACTCGCTTAAGATTACATTTTGGTCTGGTTGTTCAACCAAAGAAGGCAAGGCACTTGGGTCATTGGACACCAGGTCAGGAGTTGGTGTCGATGCAATCGCAATCTTTGGTACTCGTGTCACCTCCGGGCTTAGTGAAGGGCTTGGTGAAGGCGATACCTCGGTAGCAGGGGTTGATGAAGGTGAAGCTGATGGCGAGGGTGAAGAAGCGGGGCTCGGAGACGGACTGGGTGAAGGTTCGGGCTCCGGACAGCTAGTTGTAGTTATGGCTTGATCGCTAGATAGCCCTTGATTAGCCAAACTATCCTTCGATAGTACTCGAAAGTGGTATATTGTCCCACAGCTTAAGCTCGACAACATAGCAGTATGCGATGTAACTCTTGGGCTAGTATCTGTCTCTGTGGTTTGACTACCATAACTCGTCGTTAATCCATATTGAACTTGTGTGGAGGCTGCTTCATTGGTTATCCATGTCACTATCGCTTGCGTTGGAGTGACGTCACTCGTTGCAATTGAGGAGATAGCTGGTGCAGTGGCGTCAACACTAAAGGCAACTCCACCCGAGTTAGCCGTAGCGTAACTCGAAGCAGCTGAGCTATTGTCGATTGCCCGTACTCGCCAGTAGTAGTTTCCATCACTTAACGTAGTTGAAGCAGATCCCACAGCATACGTTCCTCCACTGGCTGCTTGGCCTACAGTAAACGATTTTGTCCCTGGTGTTTCGAGTGCCGATGTATAGTCAATAAGCAGTGGCGAAAAGCTGGCGCTTCCAGAGATTTGTATTTGATACTGGACCGTATCGCTCCCGTCGGTATCGGCAGTAACAAAGGTGAAGGCACCCGGCGCTGCATCGGCAATAGCAGATCCGTTCGTCAAGCTTGTTGAACCAAGTGTGCCGACAGTAGGGGCAGCATTACTTGGAGTTGGAGTAGGGACGGGTGTGGGTGTTGGCGAAGGACTGGGGCTTGGGCTAGCCGCAACACTAGGCGAGGGGCTAGGGCTGCCACCTGCATATGAGAGCGTAAGACTACTTATAAGCGGTGTCGTAGTTCCATTACCATTAAGCTCGACTCCGAGGCAAAGATATCGGCTCGCAGAAAATCCGCTCAGGCTAGCGGTATCACCCGTAAAGGTAATTTGGCCATCCCAGTCCATCCAGCTTGATCCACCACCAGTGGGGCAACTAGCAGAACTCGACGATTTAGCATAATACTGTACGCTTTGCCCATTAAGTGTCTCTGACTTTGTTAGACTATCCCAACTCGTACTTGTCGTGCCGTCAAAAGCGACCGTGGCGACCCCCATAGTTTCGTAACTCGATGCGGTATAGTGATAAACTCCGGCGCTTCCCACTGCCCAAACATCCTCTGTCGTCAGGCCCCAAACCTTACTCAATATTCCACTTGTTGGATTCGCTACATTGGACCAGCTCGAACCGTTATAGTGGTACAAAACTGCATCCGAAAGTAATTCGTCTCTTCCAAGGGCCCAAATATCAGTCGCACTACTCCCCCAAATTGAACTAAACGTGGTCGTAGGTGGCTGAATATCCGTACTCCAGCTCGTACCATTAAACGTAAGGATTTCTCCTTGATCGGTTACTGCCCAAGCTGCACTTGGCGAAGCAGTCCAAACATCTTGAAGATTACCCGAGGCAGCGATAAGATATCCCCCCACCCAACTGTCTCCGTCGTAATGATACAATGTCCCGAAACTATCAAGTGCCCAAATATCTGAGGCAGAACTACCCCAAAGGCCAGACCATGTGTCGCCGCTCGGGCTAGTGGCATAGCTCCAAGAAGTGCCATTGTAATGGATGAAGTGATTTGCTTGGCCACCAGACGCCCCAACCGCCCAAATATCATTGGCAGAAGCTCCCCATATCGCCTTGAGTTCGTCAGTAGTCGGACTAGCAACCGCCGCCCAGTCAGTGCCATTATAGTGAACGATGCGTCCATTGGCGCCGACTGCCCATATGTCAGTCGCCGAGAAACCCCACAAGTCATTGAGATCATCTGTAATTGTCGGGCTTCCAAAAGATGGTATTTGCGTCAGCGTGGAACCATTATAATGATAGGTAGCAGCCCCAGCACCTACATACCAAACATCGTCGGCAGCTGCGCCCCAAGCACTACGCATCGTAGTTGGCCCCAGGGCAATCTGACTCCATCCGCTACTTGTTGGGCTCAAGGAAACCGAACCTGAGAATGCGGTAGCGGATGTATTAGTTCTTGACCAAGCACTCCAATCGGACTCACTCGACCAATCCTTCGTAGCCGCGTAAACAGAAGAAGGGAGGAGCAATGTCGAGGCAAGAGTATTCATGATTAACGTAAGACCAACAATGATTGCTGTCGAGATGTGGAGATGTTTTGCAAGTGGCTGCAAATGCCATAAATAATACCAACGCAACTTCAATCGAAGCCAGTTATGGACATGCAAAAAAAGAGGTATCCAAGTTCTTGTTGAGCGCTGGATCCAGACTATTTCTTCTTCAGGTGTATAGCGGGAACGTCTGCGGTAGAACAGTATCACCCTCCTTTACTGCAAATCTCAGTATAACAAAAGTCTTCTACACCGAGAAGCCCAAAAAAGAGGGGTAATCGCTCGTCTACTCTCCACTTTAACAGGTTTATAACAAGCATAGCTTGCTTGTTGACATTTTTTGTCAGATCCTCCAAACTGTGCCTAAGGAGGCTGATACGTGAGATTTGAATCTTTCTTTTCAACGGTCCGCGAACAAGTTATAGCTGACTTAGACGGGACTGTTCCCCTGTCGGTCTTTGACTCCCTCGAAGTTGAATTCACCTCAAGTTTCACCTATCAGAAGAAATCCAGCGACCAGTACCGCTCAAAACGGGCTGCTGTTCCCGCGTACTATAATCCAAACAGTCACACGGTCCACATCAACACTACTGTTCTTGAAGATGCCGACACCGAGCTTACCGAGAACGTTTTTTA
The DNA here is from genome assembly GCA_966250865.1 of uncultured Candidatus Berkelbacteria bacterium. Taxonomy (GTDB): domain Bacteria; phylum Patescibacteriota; class UBA1384; order CAYGGE01; family CAYGGE01; genus CAYGGE01. Next base: position 28,592 of record CBINIT010000002.1, on the reverse strand, counting down.
CCATGAGCTTGTTCACGCTGCCAGTCACCATGGTCCAGTTGAACACGAAACGCTTAAAGTTCTTAAGTCAGGCTTAAAAATGCAAGTCTGGAATGCCAGTGGTCGCCAAACAGTACTGAACCGAAGTCTCAATGAAGGTTTTACCCAATACGTTGCCAATACTTATACTGCTGGTGGCCCTGCCTATAAAGGTGAAGTAGAGATCGTAGGACGGCTTATCAGCAAACTCGGTATGGCTGAATTAAAGAATGCCTACTTTGGCCCACATATTGCCGAACTGGAGCAGAAGACCAACATTGTACTGGGTCATGGTATCTTCGAGCGTGTTGCCAAGGCTTTGGATAGTAAAGACTTTGAATTAGCGCACGCCTTGCTAGATTAGTAGTTTTATGTGATTCGGTAAGAAGGTAGGTCGGAGGGGGCCTACCTTCTTTAGTTAAACCTGTTAATACCTTGACGAATTGGCCGTAATATGGTACAGTGCAGCGTTCGTCAAAAGACGAAACTAATTTCGGGTTTCTGATGCAGTATGTTGGTTATCGGAAATCGGAACGTTGGAATCGTCACGTCCAATCGAGGAGTGACAGGCATCGAAATCGGGAGGATTCGATGAGTATCCGGCTGTTTCTTGCTGTGCTCGCACTTGCCGTAGCATCGCTGGCTGGCTGTACGCAGCAGGCGACTACGACTACGGCAACGCCGAAAGGCGACGTCCTTTATCCGTTGATCGGGGGGAAGTTCACTGGCCCCATTCCGGTGACGGTAAGCAAGGCCCGTCTGGCGTGGCCTGAGCACGAAGAGAGCCACCAGTTCAACAGGATCGAAGCGCGCGACAACGACGTCACCCTCACCGTCGCACCAGCAGAAACCAAGAAGCTGAGCGAGATGGATGGCGTAGCTGGCATTCGCTACAAGGATCAGCTCTATCTCTGCGAGATCCGCCCTAGCGGCGGCAGTGAGAAGGAAGGAGTAATCTGCGATAACGCGCGGCTCTACAAACTGTCCGACCAGAAGGAGAACAGGTTGGATCAGGAACAGCTCCTCGCAAACCTGCCACACCTCACACTAAGCTACGGCCTCTATGGTGAGCCCTACAGCCCGGACTACATGCCGACCGGGACAACGCTCGAAGAGGTAGCGAAAGAGCTAGGGACACGTGGAGAGTTCGGGGTCGTCCTTGGCAAAGACGTATCACCGCATGTGCTGCGGATCAGATCTCTGCGCCAAGGAAAGATCAAACTCGCCGACTGGCCTTTTACCGCGAATGTCGGAGGAGAGACGATCTACCGCTTTGCAGCCTCTCGGCCTCTTGGCTGGGACCAGATGTGGACACGTATTGAGGTCGACTCCACTCATCCGGAGCGCAATATCGAAGATCACTCATCTGATCTCCCTATCTGGTCGGGACAGATCTGCAAGATCTACCGCTACAAGGTAGAGTTCGAAAAGCAGACCTCGTGGCTGATTCACGATAAAGTCGTCGCCGGGAGAAAACCGGAACGCCACGACGGTCAGGTATGGCTCCGACGATAGAACACTGGCACCACATGGGTGCCCAGAGGAAACTCTGATTCGAGACAGGGCGTCGCCGGAAGGTGGCGCCCTGTATGCGTTTTAAGAGATAATTAATCTAAACTTGTGCTACACTAGGCACATGTTAAACGAACAAACACCGATCGAAGAGTTGTACGGCGTCGGACCTAAAGTCGCTGAACGTCTTCACGTACTCGGACTCCGAACAGTTCATGATCTCTTACATTACTATCCTCGTCGATACGAAGACTACTCAAATCCTCGGACAATCAATCAAATTGTTCCCGATGAACATCAAATTATCCAAGGCCGTATTCTCACTGTTGAAAACGAAACTTCGTATAAGAAACGCATTAAACTAACTCGAGTCCTCGTCGCCGATCAAACAGGCCAACTCACCCTCATCTTTTTCAACCAACCGTTTCTCGTTCGACTTCTAAAAGAAGGGACTACTTGGCTTTTTTCTGGAAAGGTTGAACGCGATTATAAAGGTAACCTTACGATGCAATCACCCGACATTGAACGTGAAGGCAAGATTCTTGCCGTTTATGGTGAAACGGTAGGCATCACCAGTAAGATGATCCGCAAGCTGATATTTGAGCTCAAACACCTTATTGCCCATACTGAAGACCATATTCCTGAGGAGATTCGCAAAGAAGAGCGTCTCGTTGCTCTTGCCGATGCCTTCTCAATGATTCACTTCCCTACCTCGCTAGAACAGGTAGGTATTGCAAAGCATCGCTTAGCGTTCGACGAACTGTTTACGCTCATGACTAAAGTTCAGCTCGCCAAGAAGGATCTGGGGCGCAACCGTGCGCCGCAATGCAAGCCATCTATTGAGGAGGTGAAGTCGCTCATTGCCTCACTCCCCTTCTCGCTGACCGATTCACAACGCAAGGCAAGCTGGGACATTATCCAAGATCTAGAAAAACCGAGACCCATGAATCGTCTCGTTGAAGGCGATGTCGGCAGCGGCAAAACAGTTGTCGGTGCCATTGCCGCCTTTGTCACCATGAAAAATGGGTACCGCTCTGTTTGGATGGCACCTACTGAGATTTTGGCCAATCAACACCATAAAACATGCCAAGCTTTACTGGAGCCTTTTGGCGTAAAGGTTTGTCTACTCACTGGGAGCACTAGCGCGAAGATTGGTACTGCAGTGAATACCTATGATTTAATTATTGGGACTCAAGCACTCATTCAAGAGAAGGTTCGATTTGAAAAGCTTGGCCTCATTATCGTTGATGAGCAGCACCGTTTTGGCGTGAAGCAACGAAATAAACTAGTCGGGGAGAATCAGCAGCTTACTCCCCATTTCCTTGCCATGACAGCAACACCGATTCCCCGCACTCTCGCGTTAACCATTTATGGCGACCTGGATATCTCAACCCTCCAAACCGTACCGGGCCGTCAACCGATTATCACTCGCTTCGTTGATCCAACGCATCGAAAACAGGCCTATGACTTCATTCGACAGCAGATCCGCAACGGTCGTCAAGCATTTGTGGTTTGCCCGCTGGTTGAAGCGAAAGATAGCCCATACGAAACGACAGGCCAGTTAGCATTACAGCTTGATGAAAAGAAAACGGCTACGGCTGAATACGAAAAGTTGAGCAAGCATATCTTTCCTGAGCTAAAGGTTGGCCTCCTGCATGGCAAGATGAAGCCCAAGGAAAAAGACGAGGTAATGCAGCAGTTTAAGGCTGGGAGAATAGACATTCTCGTTTCAACTGCGGTTATTGAGGTTGGGATCGATATACCTAACGCATCCGTCATGATGATTGAGGGCGCTGATCGCTTTGGTCTTGCTCAGCTGCATCAGTTTCGAGGACGAGTAGGCCGTGGCGAGCACCAATCATACTGCTTTGTATTTACCGATACACAAAATCCGACAATCTTTGAACGTCTGCGAGCCTTTGCCGGTACCGACAATGGCTTCGCCATCGCTGAACTTGATCTAGAGTTACGCGGACCGGGACAGTTACTTGGCTTAGAACAATCGGGCCTTTCTGGGTTGAAAATTGCCCGGTTATCTGATATAGATATGATACAGCGCGCCAAAAACGTAGCTGTATCGGTCATCGATAATGGATTAGAAAAGTATCCGCTACTTCGTGAGAAGGTGAATGATGCCGACCGAGCACAGCATTTGGCATAGGCGCCAGCACCTTTTCGATAAAATATTCCCTTATAGTTTTGGCGTTCTCGTTGTGCTGATTGGTTACTTAGCATATCGGATGACACAAATCTCACCAGCACAGAGTAAGGAAACTACAACTAATCCGATTATCGCCAAGCAACTTGACATACTCGAGTCACAGGCAGTTGAATCGTTTGAGCCTTCTGCAAAAATGAAGAGCGAAACGCTCTCAAGCGGACCGATCAATCTACGAGTAGCAACGGCTACTGAGCTGGAGAGTTTGCCAGGAATAGGCGAAAAGCGAGCCGAGCAGATTATCGCTTTACGAGACATTGGGGAGATTAGTTCGGTAGAAGACCTTGAGAAAATCAAAGGTATCGGCTCAAAGTCATTGACTGAGATCGTAGCTAAAGTAGTATGGGAGTGACAACCGTGCCGAGGTGGTGAAATGGTAGACACGCCAGCCTTAGGAGCTGGTGGGGCAACCCGTGGAGGTTCGAGTCCTCTCCTCGGCACCAAATAAAAATACTCATTTTTACAATGAGTATTTTTATTTGACTGAAAGAATGTACAAATACATTCATATATGGTATAAATCACTTACTTTCTGGCTTACATTGAGAGCTAAAAGAACATCTATCGCCAGAATTTAGTACCATGAAGCATCTCAAGTTCGGGGTAGACGTAGGCGCCACCAACACGCGTGTCGCCTCTTACTCAGAGGGCCAGGAAGCTGGCCGTAGAGAGTTCACCACAACTCTCGAATTCGACCCTACTGCCGCCGCGATCGTGTCTGCCATTCAGGCAATCGAACGCGAGGTAGCGGGATCAGCAGTTGAGCTGGGTATCGGGGTCGCTGGCAAAGTCGACCCCATGCGTCAGACGCTCATCGGCTCCGGCAACCTGGGTAAATGGGTAAACCAACCGATCGCCCAAACCCTGAGTCAGTCGCTCGGGATTCGGGTTGTCCTCGGCAACGACGCCGAAACTTCGGCTCTGGGAGATGCCATTTATGGCGATCTCCCAGCAAATCAAGACTTCTGGGGAATGATCTGGGGCAGTGGCGTTGGCGGCTGCCTTATCCGCTGGGAGAACGGCAAACCAAAAACCTACCCTGGTGAACCCGGCCATCAAGTGGTACGACCAGGCAGTGGTCTGCGCTGCAATTGTGGTCAGCTCGACTGCTTGGAAGCCCTTGTCGGCGGAAAGAAACTCCCTGCTCGCTTCGGAAAGCCAGGTGAACGGCTCGAAGGTGAAGAGTGGCTTGAAGTGCTCACTGACCTGGCTACCGGCATTCGGAATATAGTCACCTGTCAGCCAGTACCGCTGGTAGTATTCAGCGGCGGCATCGCCGCAAAGCAGTGTGGGTTACTCCCACAGTTACAGACATTGGTTGTCAGTCAGATGTCTGTAGTGAGACCGCCCGTTATTAGGCTCTCCAAGCACGGCGAGACGGCTGGAACGCTTGGCTGCCTCGCCTTACTCTCCTTTGATGCGTAGTACAGCACGAGGGTCGAACGCGCTACCCTAGCAAAGGGTAGCGCGTTCGTGCGTTTACACTCCTAGGTGTTGACAAAATGTAAAGTTAACTTTACATTTAGAGTAACTACACTCGACTAGAAGAATTGCCATACGCTCGGACTAGTCGGTGCATTACTATAGAGATAAGGAGCGGAGGTACTATGGATATCAATAAATTTACCCTCAAGAGCCAGGAAGCAATTGTCGCCTCACAGCAAATCGCGTCTGAACGCGGTCAAACCGTGGTTGAGGCACCACACCTGCTTTTAGCACTCATTAATCAAGACGGCGGAGTCGTAGGACCCCTCTTGCAAAAGATGAGTGTTGATCTCGATTCAGCAAAATATCGCATCGATGAGCTTATTGATCAGCTTCCACGCCTGGACGTGCCTCAAGCGTTTGGCCAGATCAGCCTGTCCAACGAACTTGCCGCCATCTTCCAACAGGCCGATAAAGAAGCAAAAACACTCACCGATGAGTACGTCTCGACCGAACACCTGCTCTTGGCGATGACGAATACCCACGGCCCTATCTCCATCTTCTTAAGCCAGTTTGGGGTTAACCATGAGTCGGTTCTTAAAGCTCTGGCTGAAGTACGGGGAAGCGAGCGGGTTATCGATCAGTCGCCAGAAGGTAAATACCAGGCGATCGAGAAGTACACACAAAACTTTACAGAACGAGCAAAGGCTGGCAAGCTTGATCCGGTCATTGGCCGCGATGAAGAAATTCGCCGGGTCATGCAAGTTCTTTCTCGCCGAACCAAAAACAACCCTGTTCTCATTGGTGAGCCAGGGACTGGTAAAACGGCTATTGTCGAAGGGCTTGCCCAACGGATCATTGCAGGCGATGTCCCCGAAACGCTAAAAAACAGAGAGCTGATAGGTCTTGATCTTGGCTCACTTGTTGCTGGAACGAAGCTTCGGGGTGAATTTGAAGAACGACTCAAAGCCATCCTCAAAGAAGTTGAGCAGTCAGATGGCCGCTATGTACTATTTATTGATGAGCTGCATACGATAATCGGTGCTGGCAGTACGGAGGGTTCGCTCGACGCATCCAATATGTTAAAACCTGCTCTGGCCCGTGGCTCACTCCACGCCATTGGTGCAACAACGCTCCGAGAGTATCAAAAATATATTGAACGCGATCCAGCCTTAGAGCGCCGTTTTCAACCGGTGTTTGTCGGAGAACCTTCAATCGAGGATACGATCTCGATTCTTCGTGGCATTAAGGACAAATATGAAGTCCATCACGGTGTACGAATTACCGATTCAGCGCTTGTTGCCGCTGCAACACTCTCAAGTCGTTACATTAATGATCGGTTCCTTCCCGATAAAGCGATTGACTTGATAGACGAAGCTGCTTCAAGTCTCCGTATGGAAATTGACTCCATGCCTCAGGAGCTAGATAGACTGAATCGTAGAGTCATGCGCCTTGAAGTCGAGCGACAGGCTCTCAAAGAAGAGAGTAAGCGTGAAAAAGATGCCAAGGAGCGACTAGCCGAGATTCAAAAAGAGCTGGAGAATCTGAAAGAGAAACAAACTGAGCTGCAAGCCCGATGGCAACGTGAAAAAGAGATTATTACAAAAATCCGCACGGCCCAATCCAAACTCGAGAGTTGCCGTCACGATGCCGATACAGCTGAGCGCCAAGGCGAGCTTGAAAAGGCAGCTCGCCTTCGCTATGCCGAGATTCCCAAGCTCGAGGCTGAGATTCAAGAGCATCAGCAGGATCTAGTAAAGATTGATGCAAAGGATCGAATCCTTCAAGAAGAGGTCTCTGAAGAAGAGATTGCTCGGGTGATCGCTCGCTGGACCGGTATCCCCATTACGAAGATGCTTGAGTCCGAGCAGATGAAGCTTGCCCGAATGGAAGAAGTACTGGCAAAGCGCGTTATCGGTCAAGAAGAGGCCGTAAAAGCCGTAGCCAACGCCACTCGTCGTTCTCGTGCCGGAATTGGTGAGGAGCACCGACCGATTGGTTCGTTTATCTTCCTTGGACCAACGGGCGTTGGTAAGACTGAACTTGCCAAAGCCTTGGCAGAGTTTATGTTTAACGATGAAACCGCCATTGTCCGTGTTGATATGTCAGAATTCCGTGAGGCTCACTCAACCGCTAAGTTGATCGGTTCACCTCCTGGCTACGTTGGTTACGAAGAAGGTGGGCAACTTACCGAGCAGATTCGAAAGCGCCCTTACTCTGTTGTCTTGTTCGACGAGATTGAAAAAGCTCACCCTGAAGTCTTCAACATTTTGCTTCAGGTACTTGATGATGGCCGACTGACTGATGCCAAGGGACGAACTGCCAACTTTAGCAATACCGTTATCATCATGACAAGTAACATCGGCACTGACATCTTAACTAATCAGGCGGTTATTGGATTTAAGGCTAAGACAGCCGACGAAAAAAGCCAGGCCGATCATCAGTTCGAAGCAACGAAACATGACGTTCTTGAAGAGCTGAAGCGCAATTTCAAACCAGAGTTCTTGAATCGTATCGATGAAATCGTCGTCTTCCACCCGCTGACCAAAGAACAGCTCAAACAGATTGTTAGCTTACAGATTGACCGCGTTAAGAAACGGCTGGCTGATCGCGGCGTACGTATCGAGATCGATAAAAGCGCTCTCGACCTTCTTATCGAGAAAGGGTATGATCCAAACTATGGAGCGAGACCTTTGAAGCGCGTCATTCAAAATGAAATTCTTGACAAGCTCGCGTTAGAGATCCTTGAAGGCAAGATTGGCGATGGCTCATCTGTAGCCATTAAAGAAAAAGATGGGGAACTACAGTTTCGATCAACAAAACCCGTAGCTCTGCACGAAGAAGCAGCGAACGCTAAACGCTAAGGAGTAGCCATGATGGACGAAGAAGAGCTTGAGAAGATTGAAGAAGCGCTTGTTGAAGAAGCGACAGAACAAGAGCTCGACTCAATGAAGCTAGATAATCGTTCAATCTTTACTATTCGGGATACTATTTCTGAAAGAGGTAAAGATGCCGAATAGACCTAAAGTAGTTGCAGTAGTTGGCGCAACTGCGAGCGGCAAGACCGGTCTTTCCCTCGCCCTCGCAGAGGCCATTAATGGCGAACTGATTTCGGCAGATAGTCGACAAGTCTATGTCGGGCTAGACATCGGAAGCGGTAAGGAAGGCGAACTTCGCGACAATACGGTCCCAAATACGAGTCTTCGTGAATCCTACCCAAAGCTACGATATCTCAACGCTACCCCACAATGGCTTATCGACGTCGCCGATCCGAAAGAACGGTTTACCGTTGCAGATTGGCAGTCACGTGCCTACGAAGTTATAGACGACATCATTCGGCGAGGTAAACTCCCCATTGTGGTGGGTGGGACTGGACTCTATATCGCCGCTCTATTCGAAGGTTATGTTTTTAACGACAGTATCCCACGCGATGAAAACAACCCGCGACATGCCGCGAGTGTCCTGCAAGAAACGAATCCACCAGACTGGGATGTATTGACGCTAGCTATCGACTTGCCCCGAGAAGAACTCTACCAACGAATTGACGAACGGGTTGATGCCCGTATCGAGGAAGGGTTAATTTCCGAAGGCGAGCGACTCATGAGCGAAGGCATTGACGCTGATCGTCTTCGGAAATTTGGCCTCGAGTATCGCTTTTTAGCCGATCTCCTTGAACACAAAATGCCTCGCAATGAGTTTGCGCAAAAATTGAAGTACGCTATCCATGGCTACGCCCGCCGTCAACTTACCTGGTTTCGAAAGCACGGCGAAATACACTGGATCAAGAACAAAGAAGAAGCGGCAGAATCGGCTCAACAGTTCGTCAATTCTTAAGACTCAACTTGACACCTCAACTAACCACGATATACTACCCTCATGACACAAATTAACCGATCATATTATCAATTCTCTACTCACCCGTCCGAAGACCGGTTATTTGCTTAGTTGTCAGATCGTTTACGAAAAGCAGAACGGGCTCCCGGGCTCGTTCTTTTTTTATAGCCTTTCTTCTAAGTTTCGAACCATATGACACATTCACTTCACGCCACTAACTATTATTACTACCTCCTTTAACCGAAGGCTGGTAGTTGTTTTTGTACTCCATATTAGAAAAACAGTTACGGGCCTTCGGGCCCGTTTATTTGTTAGTAGAAAGGAGCTCTCTTATGAGTAAACAGTACACCGAAGAACAACATCGAACTTGGTCGAAATTAGTTAAGAGGCAACTAACTCAGGTTAAGTCAGACGCCTCTCAGTACTTCATTACAGGATTACCTGAAATTGGTTTACCCAAAAGTCGCATACCAGACCAAGAGGTAATGAGCCAAGACATTCAAGCTCTTGTAGGCTGGCAACTCGTCGATGCTGAAAACGAATATCTGAACGCCAGAGAATGGTTCAACTGGTTGAATAAAAAAACGTTCCCGGTGACCAGCTACATCCGTCAGCCAAATGAGCTCGACTTCACACCCCTGCCAGATATGTTCCACGAATACTTTGGTCACTTGCCTTTCTTTGCGCATCAAGAAATTGCCGATCTGGCACAGCTATTCGGCAGTATCGCCGAAGTAGCTAATGAACGGCAGCTCATTGAGATTCAGCGACTTTGGTGGTTTAGTTTTGAGTTTGGGTTTATCCGAGAAAACGACACGACTAAAGCCTTTGGTGCAGGCCTTATCTCTTCGCCCGGGGAATTTATACACGCGCTATCGCATCAACCACTTCATCGAGAATTTAATATTACCGATGTAATCAACACACCCATAGCTGTTGCAAGCTACAATAGTGCATACTTTGTATTCGATAGCATTACTCGCTTAAGAGAACTTGTTTTAGTATATGCCAGTCGTGAAGGATTAAGGAAAGATCTTAACCCCAAACTCGCGAAGCATGACCGATAAAGCACAAAGCGGAAGTCCAATAATGCTGGTGTAATCGCCTTCAACTCGTTCAGCAAAGATCGCTGCACCACCGCGGATCGCGTAGGCACCCGCTTTATCGAGCGGCTCATTGGTAGCAACATACCCATCAATTTCATCCTCATACATCTTCCGCATACAAAGCCGTCCCGCTTCGACATGTTGCATGGTTTCGCCGGTAGCCGTATCAATAATTGTCACGCCAGTCAAAAAATCGTGACAAACACCCGATAGCTCGTGAAGCATTTCCTTCGCACGCTCTGGGGTATGCGGCTTGCCAAGGAGCTTTCCGTCAAGAACAGCAAAGGAGTCAGCACCAATAACTAGACAGTCTTCGTCTTGATGTTTATCAGCAACAGCCTTCGCCTTACCGTGCGAAAGGGTTTTCGCCAGCTCCTGTGGTGACATGTTGAGCCCCATATCTTCTTCATAGTCACTCACTTCAACATCAAATTTGAGTCCAATCTGCTCAAGCAAGACCTTACGCGATGCTGACCCAGAAGCTAAGATGATTCGTTTCATTTATTTCTCCCTCGACTAATCTGGACGCAGAGACCCTATTGTTCACCCTTCCATTCAGCGTAAAATTCCTCAAGGTACTGCTCCATGAAGGCATGGCGATGTTCGGCAATATTCTTCGCAGTTTGAGTATTCATCTTGTCTTTAAGAAGTAGAAGCTTCTCATAAAAGTGGTTGATCGCCGTAGTCTTCTTTGCACGATATTGGTCCGTCGAAGTAAAGTGGGTTGGCGATTCAGTAGGATCGTGGATCGCTTGGGCCTTCTTGCCTACATACGCCATGGTCCGAGCAATACCAATAGCCCCAATCGCATCGAGTCGGTCGGCATCTTGGACAACTTTTCCCTCCAAACTGAGTTCGGTTTTTCGATCGATCGATGATGAGTAGGATTGATGAGCTACAATATCGACAACCTTATCAATTACCACCGCATCAACGCCATTCTGGTCGAGCCATTGACGAGTGAGCTGTGGACCGATCGATGCATCCCCATCGTGTAGCTTATAGTCACCAATATCGTGTAAGAGCGCAGCGAGCTCGACAACTAACATATCTGCCTTCTCTTCCGTCGCCAGCCGTTTTGCCAAAGTCCAAACGCGTTCAATGTGCCACCAGTCGTGAGCAGCGTCTTGACCGGCTAGCGTCTCCCTGACATATTCAATCGTTTTGTTAATAAGATTATTCATGCTTTACAAAATCCATCGCTCGTTTCACCATTTCTGACTCGTCGAGATCCACTCTTCCAAAGCGACCGCGCTGCGCCTCAAGTATCGGCATCGCTTCTTCAGCTGAAAGCCACGTAATCGTACTGATTGCTTCAGGATCATTGGCGTCTCGCCACTCATCACGCTGCTCAACTAGCCGAGCCGCAAAATAGGGCATAGTCTTTTCCATCGGCCAACCACCATAGTAGGAATGGGGAACCCAAGCAACCCAGCTGCCAATATAGCCGAGGATCGTCGCTTTCGCGCCGAATTCTTCCATGAGTCCGCGGTGGACCGCTTCTTCAAGCGTCTCATTATTTTCAAGCGTTTCTCGCATTAAAAGATAAAAATCGCCCAAAGTATCAAGCTCTTTGAAGTAGTGCAGGGCTATCTTGTTTTCGTTATTCAGTAATACCGCGCCGACTGAGAGGTGGTACGGATGCTTTTCGCTTGCTTGGTAGATACTCTGCTGCATAGCCTTAACTATAGGAGACAGTATAGGAAAAAGCAAGCGAATAGCTTAAACTAACAAAAGGAGTAGCTGCCATGAAAATAGGTATTTTCGACTCAGGTGTCGGCGGTCTCGTAATCACGAAAGCGATTATCGATCTACTGCCACAATATGATTATCACTATCTTGGTGATACTGCCCATCTTCCCTATGGAGATAAGTCGGCCGAAGCAGTAACCGGGTTCGTAAAGCAAGGGGTAGACTACCTTTTTGACCAAGGTTGCAGCTTGGTGATCTTAGCCTGCAATACTGCATCGTCAGAAGCATTACGCTATTTGCAACAACAATATGTACCAACACGCTATCTCGACAGCAACGTTCTCGGCGTCATTATCCCTACCGTTGAAGCAGCACTTGAGTCCCACGCTGCACATCACATCGCCATACTCGCCACCGCAGGAACCGTTACCTCACAAACATATGAAAAAGAAATCCAGAAGATAAACCCGAAAGTTAAGGTTACTCAGTTTGCCGCACCCGACCTTGTGCCGTTTATCGAAACACGTGACCACATTGCCTTGGATAAAGCAGTAGATGAATACGTAACTAAAGTAGCAGCAACTCATGCAGACACGCTCATACTAGGCTGCACCCACTATGCGTTGATAAAAAAACTGATACGCCAAAAAACTTTGAGCGCTCTCACCGTTATCTCGCAAGACGAAATTATCCCAGATAAACTTCAACAATATTTAGACCGCCATGAAGACTATCGAAATGCGCTTACACAAAATGGAGAGCGCTACTTTGAGCTCACCGCTCCTTCAGAGCACTTTGAATTCATCGGTAAAGAGATCTTTGGCGAATCAATAACGCCTAACGTAGTCAATATCGACTAATCACCATACTCACTTTTCTTTTGAGGGTAGTAGGTCTTCTCAGCAACGAAGGGTCGACTAGGGTCTAGTAGTGCTTGGTCGCCTGGGTTAATTCCTTCGATGGAGTCGATTCGATCCCAAGTAAAGATAGCATTACCAGTCTCTGCAGCCCAGAGTGCTAACTTTGGTCGTCTTGTGCCAAACACATAGCGTACGGTTCGCCCAGTTTCATTAGCCACGCGCTGCATAATTTGATGCGCCTTTGTATAAAGCGCGGTTGTCTCGCCGGGCTGTTTTACTGTACCACCAATCATCGAGATATAGGTACCAGCGCTGATAATGTCATTATTGACCGTGAAGGTAATACGCATTTGACGCGCCGGTGTCGACAAAATATAGGCTGACTCATCGGTCTTAGGGAAAAGATCAGTATCGACCGAAACTTGTATGCCCTCGTTAGCCATAACAGCCTCCTAGTAAAATAGTTAGAGATCGGTCGTGGCAGCCGAGCGCTGGCCATGACTTCGCTTCAAGTTGCGAACTTTTTCCCGCGCTAATTCAAATTCAAGACGAGCAATAGCGTCCGTATAGGCAACATCGTCCTTCGCTTCAGACTTCGCACGAACAGCCGCTTCTTTCGCCTCTTTAATTTTCATATCATCGAGGTCATCCGCTCGTTCGGCAGAATCAGCCATCACTTTGATAGTATTTCCTGACACCTCAACAAAGCCACCACTTGTGGCGATATGCTCGAGTTTACTGTCGGCATCACCTTTTTGACGACGAAGAGAGATAACCCCTGCTTTTAGTAATGTGATGAGGGGGATGTGTCCTGGCAATACCGCAATCTGGCCTTCGGTTGAAGGAAGGATTGCTTCGTAGATTTCTTCAGAGAAAACAACTCGTTCTGGCGAGATAAGTTCAAATTTTATCATGCTTTAGTCCTTCATGTCATCCTTGGCTGAAAGCGTTAGCGCTTCAGATCGAGGATCCCGTACCAGACGAGATTCCCGATCCTGTTTCGCTTCCGCAAACCTGTCGGGAATGACAGAGTGCGTTATTTTTTAGATTTAACAGCATAAGTGAGTAACGCTGCCCACAAGCTGATAATAACAACTTTTAATAAGATATCAGCAAATAGATAAGTATTAGGAACATCTAAAACGTAATAATTGTACAGCTTGAGGCCTAGACTCAACAAACTTACAACCACACCCCACCCACCAATCGCAACAAGTATCTTTCGCTTCATACCGCCTCCTACTTCCCGAGGAACATACTTGATTACCCCTTCTTTACTTGGTCGATCGTCCCCTTCATGTAGAATTCTTGTTCTGAAACGCTGTCGTACTCACCGTCGAGAATTGCCTTAAAGCTAGCAACAGTGTCTTTCAATGGAACATATTGGCCTGGGGTACCGGTAAACTGTTCAGCAACGAAGAATGGCTGTGACAAGAAACGTTGAATCTTTCGTGCTCGAGCAACGAGCTGCTTATCTTCAGCTGACAGCTCTTCCATACCAAGAATCGCAATAATGTCTTGCAAATCCTTATAGCGCTGTAGAACCTTCTGCACACCACGAGCGACATCATAATGCTCCTGACCAACAATTTGCGGATCAAGAATCGTCGAGTTAGAGTCAAGTGGATCAACAGCTGGATAGATAGCCAGCTCAGCTAAACCACGACTCAACACGACGGTCGAGTCAAGGTGAGCAAAGGTGGTTGCCGGAGCTGGGTCAGTAAGGTCGTCAGCCGGGACATAGACCGCCTGAACCGACGTAACAGAGCCGGTCTTGGTTGAGGTAATTCGCTCTTGGAGCTTACCCATTTCCGTAGCCAAAGTTGGTTGGTATCCAACAGCCGAAGGCATGCGACCCAAGAGAGCTGATACTTCTGAACCAGCCTGAGTGAAGCGGAAAATATTATCAATAAAGAACAGAACGTCCTTACCTTGATCACGCCAGTATTCCGCCTGAGTAAGGCCGGTTAAGGCAACGCGAAGACGTGAACCGGGTGGTTCGTTCATCTGGCCGAAGACCATGGAAAGTTTGTCGATAACCTTCGCATCTTCCATTTCATGGTAAAGGTCATTACCTTCACGAGTACGCTCCCCTACTCCGGCAAAAACCGAGACACCACCGTGAGCTTTCGCGATATTATTGATAAGTTCCTGAATAACAACAGTCTTACCGACACCAGCACCGCCAAAGAGACCGACTTTACCACCTTTTACGATAGGAGCAATCAAGTCGATAACTTTGATACCAGTTTCAAGAATTTCTGTCTTGGTTTCCTGTTCTTCGAAAGATGGGGCATCGCGGTGAATACCATACTTTTCTTTGGACTTTGGCTGGTCTTTACCGTCAATAGCTACACCTGTAACATTAAAGATTCGTCCAAGCGTCTCTTCGCCAACTGGTACGCTGATCTGTGCCCCAGTATCGACAACTTCCATACCGCGAGAAAGACCTTCGGTCGCTCCCAGCGCAACGGTTCGGACCGTATCGGTCGAGACGTGCTGCTGGACTTCGAGAACCAATGTCTCATCGCCGTTCTTTACTTCAAGCGCACCGTAAATGTCGGGCAGCTTTTCTTTGAATTCTACGTCGACAACGACGCCGACAACCTGTGAAATCGTTCCTTTATTCATGCGTGGCTCCTTTACGCCGCGTTAGCTCCTGCGCTAATCTCTGCAATTTCTTGGGTAATATTAGCCTGACGAATACTGTTATAAGTGAGTCGAAGGTCACCCAATAACTCAGTAGCATTGTCAGTAGCATTTTTCATAGCAATCATTCGCGAAGAGTGTTCCGATGCAATCGATTCAAGTAATGTCTGGAGCAGCTGCATCTCAACCATGCGAGGCAAGATATACTCTAAAACCTTAGCAGGTGCTGGTTCGAAGATATACGTTGCAGCTCCTTCTGGCTGCTCTTCATCAACCTTTTCAATCTCAAGCTTTACCGGAAGAATCTGCTTCTCTTCGGCAACCTGACGAAGGGTAGAGTAAAATTTCGTATAAACCACTGTCACTTGATCGTACTCGTTAGCCAAAAAGGCCTCGATCGTGAGCCGAGCAATCGGAAGAATATCCGCAGAGACGGGTCGATCAGGAAAGTTCGTAAAACTTGCCGCAAGCGGCACACCAGCCCGGACTAGTGCATCTTGCGCCTTACGACCAATCGCAATCACACTGACCTGTTTGTCTTTATGCGCTTCAAGAAACTGTAAGGCTTTTTTTGTAATATTCGCATTATAGCCACCAGCCAATCCACGATCGGAAGCGATCACTACAAGGGCGATACGACTAACTGGACGGACCGTAAGCAACGGGTGGCTAATCTGTTCTTCACCTTTTAAGGCAAGTTGCAGACCGCGCATAATCTCTGCACCCTTCTCAGCATAGGCGCGAGTACCAGTGACGGCCTCTTGGGCGCGACGCATTTTTGAAGCGGCGACCATTTGCATGGCGCGGGTAATTTGCTTGGTATTACCAATCGATCGAATTTTTCGGCGGAGCGTAATAGTACTCGGCATACGTTACCCTTCGATCTTACTTGGCTTTTTCTGCTGGTTTACTTGGCATGATAGATTCAATGGCTTCTTTAAGCTTCTTTTCAGTCTCATCCCAGTTGCCATCAACAATATCCTTCAAGACAGCTTTGTACTGACTACGAAGACCGTCAAGCAATTTCGTCTGAGCATCCTGTATCTCAGTCACCTCAATAGCATCGAAGTAACCGTTGGTAGCGGCATAGATGATAGCTACCTGCTCAGCAACGGGCATCGGCGCGTATTGTGGCTGCTTCATGAGTTCGGTCAATCGGCGGCCACGTTCGATTCGAGCACGCGTTTCTGGGTCAAGATCCGTCGCGAATTGAGCGAAGGCTTGCAGTTCACGGAACTGAGCTAGTTCAATACGAAGCTTACCAGCCACCTTTTTCATGGCTTTGATTTGGGCAGCACCACCGACACGGGAAACCGAGTTACCAACGTTAATAGCTGGTCGGACACCCTGGTAGAACAAGTCGGTTTCAAGGAAGATTTGACCATCAGTAATCGAAATGACGTTCGTAGGAATATAAGCCGAGATGTCACCAGCCTGGGTTTCGATAATAGGCAAGGCGGTTAACGTGCCACCACCAAAGTCCTTATTGAGGCTCGCAGCACGCTCAAGAAGTCGAGAGTGGAGGTAGAACACATCGCCAGGATACGCTTCACGTCCTGGTGGGCGGCGAAGCAAGAGTGAGATTTGGCGGTAGGCCCATGCCTGCTTTGAAAGATCATCATAAACAATCAAGGCATCTTTCCCGTTATCGCGGAAGTACTCACCCATACTTGTTCCGGCAAACGGGGCCAGGAACCAAAGCGCTGCAGGGTCTGATGCGCCGGCAGAGACAATGATAGTGTGATCCATCGCGCCCGCTTCTTCAAGCTTGGCAACAATCTTGGCGATTTTCGACTCTTTCTGGCCAACTGCGACATAGATACAGGTAACATCTTTACCTTTTTGGTTGATGATCGTGTCGATAGCGATGGCCGTTTTACCGGTTTGGCGGTCACCAATAATCAGCTCACGCTGGCCACGACCGATCGGGATCATAGCGTCGATAGCTTTCACGCCGGTTTGAAGCGGTCGGTTAACTGATTGACGGGTAATGACTCCTGGAGCGATCTTTTCAACTGGGCTCGTGAGCTTCGTCTTAAGCGCGCCCTTGCCATCGATAGGTTCTCCCAGCGCATTCACCACACGACCAATGAGTTCATCACCTACGGGAACCTCCAGGAGACGGCCGGTTAAACGGACTTCGCTACCAGCGGTAATGCCGGTATCTTCGCCCAAAATTACGATACCAACGAAGTCTTCCTCCAGGTTAAGCACTACGCCACTCGTGCCGTCGCTAAACTCAACCATTTCTGAGTACATAGCGCTTCCGAGGCCTTCAACACGAGCAATACCGTCACCAACTTCAAGAACGGTACCAACTTTTGCTTCAACTGGCTTCGTCTCAAGCGCTTCAATTTCTCGTTTAATAAGATCGACTACTGAACCTTTATCCATGATGCCTCCATCTATAGCTTTGCTGCCAATGCATTGAGTTTAGTTTGAACAGTGTGATCGATGATGTTCTCACCGATTTTCACTTTAATACCACCTAATACCGCCGTATTTACTATTTCGTTAAGTGTCACCGACTTTGCTTCTTTCATAGCTGACTTAACAGCCGCTTCCAGTTCGTCCTTCTGACTTTCGGTTAATGCAACAGGAGTGGTCACTTCGATTTCGATTTGACCATTCTTCTTTGCTTCAACCCTGGATAGTTCTGTAAGAATAATCGGTAACAACTTTCCCCTGCCTTGTCGGCGGAGAGTTTGAACGAATTGACGCACCGTCTCTTTTACTTTTTCAGGATGATCTAAAACAAGCTCGTACAGGGCTTCAGCATAATCAGCAACGGCTATCTTCATTATTTAACCTCGTTCAAGGCTTCTTTAATGAGTTTGTCTTGTTCATCTTTACCGATAGCCTTACCAATGACTTTAGCTGTAGCAGCAACAACCAGCGTACCAACTTCCTGCTTGAGCTCCTGCAGCATCTTTTCCTTGCCGCGCTCAATCTCTTCTTTAGCCCTGGTAAGCATCGCCTCGGTCTCGGCAGTCGTCTTCGTTAATGTATCTTGGCGAATTTCTTCGGCAGCCTTTTTCGCCTTCTCGATCATAGCGGTTGCTTCTGCCTTAGACTCTTCAATCCGCTTCATGTGTTCAGTCTGAAATTCGGTATAGCGCTTTTCAATCTCTTCAGTCTTCTTCATTCCCTCTTCGATAGCGTCGCGTCGCTTTTCGAGAAGACCGACGAGCGGCTTGTAGAGGAACTTTCGTAAGACAAGCAAAAGAATAACAAAGTTAATAATCTGAGCCGCAAGCAGTTTTCCATCGAGACCAAGCGCCTCAAGACCGGCCGCAATGCCCGTTGGCTGATCTTCTGCGGTGGTGGTATGTGCTTCACCAGTAGTAGCCGCATCGGCTGGATGGTCGCCAATCTGCGTCTCAACTTGCTGTTCAAGCGTTGACTCTGACTCATGTGATTCGGTAGTCACTGCTATTTTCATAGAATCCCTTATCTTTTACTTCAGCTTGTTCTTCTATCCATGACAGACTCCAATCACTTGGAGTCTGCACATGATCGTTAGACGAACTTCAAAACCAAGGCAACAACCAACGCGTAAATAGCGATGGCTTCTGCAAAGGCGATAGCCAAGGTCATAGCTGTCTGGACGTTACCAGCAGCTTCTGGGTTTCGACCCATGGCTTCAAGACCAGCACGACCGATTGTACCGATAGCCCAAGCTGGCATAATAACGCCAAGGGCGAGGGTAGCAGCAACAGTCATATCCTTAACTGCTTCGATGTCCATGTGGCTCCTTTCAATTATCTTTATCTTAGATTATTTTCGACCGTTATGCCTCTACCGTACCATGAGCATGGTGCGCCGATGCGTGATCGGCATGGCCATGATCATGGCTGATAGTTGCAATCTTAATAAACACCAAGGTAAGCGAGGTAAAGACAATTCCTTGTATAAACCCGACGAACAGCTCCAGGAAGTAGAAAGGCAATGGAGCGATATACGGGACCAAGAAGGCAATAACTGTAAGAAGAACTTCACCGGCAAATATATTACCAAAGAGACGGAAGGAGAAGGAAACCATCTTCGAAATCTCCCCGAAGATCTCAAGAATACCAACACCAAAGTTGATTGGACCTTCGGTTGTCCCGCTGAATAACGCCTTAAAATTGAGGAATTTGCTGACATGCGGAATAAAGCCAAGTGTCAGTACTCCGAAAACTTGAGTCATGACAACTGAGATGATTGCCCACGATAAGGTAGCGTTAATATCGGCATTGGTTGGGCGGAATAGCGGCGTAAGAACCGTCTTACCGTGACTGACATGTTCAAAACCGATAGTACCGACTCCGGGGAGCAACCCTAACCAGTTAGACAGAACGATAAGCAGGAAAAAGGTTGCCGCAAGCGGGAAAACGCGACGGGTAAGCCGACGGTCCTGCAAGATGCTATCAGCGAAGTTCATAGCCGCTTCAAGAACAGCTTCGATAAAATTCTGAAGCTTTCCAGGAATCAGTTGAGGGTTACGACCCGCAAAATAGCCTACGACAATTAAAATAAGCATGGTCAACCATGTCATGATCATGGAGTTGGTAATCGGAAAACCAAACAGATTGAAAATTGTCTCAGCAGCAAGGGAGATGTGCATACTTATTTCTTCTTCGTTGTTTCAGTTAAACTTGCATTGATTATCTCATGCAAACGAGCTTTGATCCAATACATCGTTAGGATGAATGCGATACCAATTCCGATTAGAAGAAACCTTGGAATGCTATCGAATTGACGATCGAGCAGTAAACCGACTCCACCAAAGAAAAAAAGTGGGAGGACCACCATGTAGGCCAAGTGACCAGCGAGCCGGATAGCTAACAGGAGTGATTTCTGCCACATGGCTACGGTTTTTCCTTTCGATCAGCACCGACCGTAGCATGAATCAGCATGAAGGTCAAGGCTCCAAGGGCATTTTACTTAGGACACATTTTAACCACGGTACTAACGATATAAGATGGCCCAACAGCACACAAGTTGGTACAATAAATACATGGAACTTTACGAGTACGTTACAAAGCCGATTGAGTACTATAAGAAGTGGCAATATCGCAATACGGGCCTACTAATCATCAGCCTCATTGTCTTCTTTTACTTCTCAAATAGTGACTGGTTAAGAGCGTTGATCAACTACATTGGTAACTATGGCTACCTTGGAGCGTTTGTCTCTGGTATCTTTTTTGTTTCTACGTTTACCATTGCTCCGGCGGCAGCAGTACTATTTAATTTAGCGAACAAGCTTAATCCCTTAGAAGTTGCCATTTTGGCTGGACTGGGCGGTATGGTTGGCGACTACTTTATCTTCCGTTTTTTTAAGGATCGAGTATTCCGTGAGCTAGCACCACTGCTCAAGCAGTTTGGAGGCGGATATGTACGAAACATCTTCAAAACACCATATTTCGTATGGATGTCACCTTTTATTGGCGCAATACTTGTGGCTTCCCCACTTCCTGACGAGCTAGGCATTGGGCTCCTTGGTGCCTCAAGGCTCAAAGATTGGCAATTCCTACTTCTCGTTTTCCTACTCGATGTCGCCGGTGTATTCATTATCGTTACCATCTCACAGTCAATATAGCTGCCAAAGGAGTTTTTACATGCATGATGTTTTTCTTGAACTCAGTCTTGTCCTGATCGTTGCCACAGTTATCGCCGGCATCATGCAGTTCATGAAGCAACCACTGATCATTGGCCACATCATCACTGGGTTGTTGGTTGGGCCCCATGTCCTCAACCTCCTCCATTCAAATGAAACACTGGAAATATTTTCCCATCTCGGCATCGCACTCCTTATTTTCATTATTGGACTCGGGCTAAATCCGCGGGTTATTAAAGAAGTTGGCAAAGTTGCGCTAGTAACGGGTATTGGCCAAGTACTTTTCACGACGACTCTGGGCTACGGCGTCAGTCGACTTCTTGGATTCACATCAGTCGCATCACTCTATATCGGCATTGCACTTGCGTTTAGCAGTACTATCATCATCCTCAAACTACTGTCAGACAAAAAAGACCTTGGTCGACTCTATGGTCGGATTTCAGTTGGCTTTCTGCTTGTTCAAGATATTATTGCGATGCTCATATTGATTGTGACTACATCGCTCGGCAAAGAAAAAGATCTTGGAGCCCTCGCAGTAGAATCGCTCATCAAAGGGTCCATCCTACTGCTCGCCCTCTACATCTTTAGCACCTATTTTCTACCCCGTATCGTCTCCTTCTTTGCGAAAAGCCAGGAGTTTCTCTTTATCTTTTCAATCAGCTGGGGATTAGGCGTTGCCGCACTCTTCCAAATTGCTGGATTTTCAACCGAGATCGGTGCCCTCTTCGCTGGTATTGCCTTAGCCAACTCGCCCTTTGCTTACGAAATCAGTTCACGGATGCGGCCACTTCGGGACTTCTTTCTCGTTCTTTTCTTCATTCTACTTGGCGCACAGATGAAAGTCGAAAATATCATGAGCCTCATCGTACCCGCTCTCGTCTTCTCTGCTGTAATCCTCATTGGCAACCCGATCGTGGTCATGACGCTCATGGGAATTCTTGGTTACAATAAAAAAACTGGATTTAAAGCCGGTCTGACCGTTGCTCAAGTGAGTGAATTTTCACTCATCCTCATTGTTCTTGGTAATCGAGCAGGGCACGTGTCGCAAGAAACCGTCTCGCTTATTACCACCGTCGCCTTAATCACGATCGCCATCTCAGCCTACTACATTATTTACTCAGATAAACTGTACACCATTTTTGAACCCTTGCTCGCTGTCTTCGAGAAGAAAAAGACAAAAAAGGATACGAGTACAAACGAGAAATACGAGATTATCATGTTCGGCTTTGATCATGTGGGTCATGACTTTATTCAGTCGTTTAAAAAGCTCGACAAGCATTTTCTCGTCGTAGACTACAATCCAGAAATCATCGAACAGCTTCAAGCCGATGGCATCAACTGTCGTTATGGCGATGCCGACGACAATGAACTCCTCGACGAGCTCAATCTCGAGAAGGTAAAGATGGTTATCTCAACAATCGCCGACTACAACGTGAATAGTTTAATTATTGACCATGTTCGCAGAACCAATAAGCACGCAATCCTTATCGCTCATTCAGACAATATCGAAGAGGCTACACTGTTGTACGAAAAGGGCACCAGCTATGTGATGATGCCGCACTACATCGGCGGTACTCACACTTCAGGCATGATTAGTAAGCACGGATTTGATTTAAGTAAGTTTATCGCTGAGCGTGAGAAGCATCTCGACTATATCGAGAAGCGAAAAACCAAGCTTCGCTCCTTGTCATAAGAAAGGTAAAACGCTACAGTAACTGTAATGTGGGCGATTAGCTCAGTTGGTTAGAGCGCTGCATTCACATTGCAGAGGTCAGTGGTTCGAGTCCACTATCGCCCACCAGACAATAAAGGGGTCCTTTATGAGCTATGAGCCTATTGTTTACGAGCAAATACTCAACAACCTGCTGATTTCTATTGCAACGCTGAGCTTTATCATTGTCGCTATTGCAATCGTCAAAATAGTACCGGCAGTTAAGACTAAAGATAAAAAGGCCATGGAGAAGCCTAGACTCATGATCGCCACAGCTATTGGTTACATTATTTTTGTGATCTTTAGCCAGCCGATTGGTAGTTTGGTATCACGTATTCTTGAGCTCTTTTCTTACTAGAATAAGCCACAAACAGTCATCTAGCGTACAGCTTGACACTAGGATAACCACAATTGAATTGCTATGGTACTTCTAGTATGATAAAAATGTTCAATTAGCTTAAACGAGTGAAGCATGCAGGTAATAGGATCAGTTCTTGAATTCATCAAAACGGTTGCGATTATTGTTCTGATCGCTTTTTTTGTTCGCTTTTACCTTGTTCAACCATTTGTCGTTGAAGGCTCAAGCATGGAGCCAAACTTTCATAACGGCGAGTACTTATTAGTCGACAAAGTATCCTACCGAATCGGCGAACCAAAACGTGGTGATGTCATCGTTCTCCATCCACCGAGCGCACCACAGCTTAACTATATTAAGCGTATCATCGCCCTCCCTGGCGAACAGATCGACATTCGTAACGGTCAGATTTTTGTGAACCAAGCACAAATCGATGAACCATACATCCCGAACGAACAAACCTTGGTACGTAACCAACAAGCCGCTAACTTATCGCAGAAGCTTGGATCAAATGAATACTTTGTACTTGGCGATAATCGCGATCACTCCAGCGACTCACGCGAATGGGGTATGGTTCCCCGTGAGAACATTATTGGTCGAGCAATGCTCGTCGTCTTCCCGGCTAAGAACTTTGGCCTTGTGTTTCACCAGAGCTACGGCTCAATTGAACAATCTGCGCAAGCAGCTCGCTAATAAACTGCCCTTCTTTAGCAGAGATAAAGATCATTGGGCGCTTAGACAGGAACGGAAACCGACGGTAGTTAACAATTTTAGGATCAACAAGATCAGATTTATTGAAAACAGTGATGAGCTGTTTTTTTTGTTCGGTGGCGTACATAGCAGCGTGCGCATCGCCTCGAGTTAGGCCCTCAGAGGCGTCGACAACGAGAACTACAACGTCGGCGGCATCGATTGCTCGAAACGTACGAAGTACACTGTACTGCTCGACTTTTTCGGCCCGTCCAACCTTACCTCGTCGACGGAGTCCCGCCGTATCGGTGATAATAAATCGTTCACCAGACTCTAACGTAAGTTCGGTATCGATAGTATCGCGAGTTGTTCCAGGAATATCACTCACGATTACTCGTTGATAACCCAGGAGTGCATTGAAAAGGGTTGATTTACCTACATTTGGGCGGCCAACCAGCGCCACACGGGGAATATGTTTTGTTTGGAATACGACCGTTTGATTGACATTAGGGCTAGACTTAACCAGCGACTCAACAGCAGTCCGAAGCTCGTTCAAACCGCGACGTTGAACAATTGAGCCAGTCAGCGTCGTGCCAATGCCAGTCGAAAGAAGTTTGGGGTCAAGCGGGAGTTCAGTATTGTCCACTTTATTCACAAAAACAATCGTCGGCGTCTCAGCTTTACGGATGATCTCAGCGAGCTGATGGTCTTCTTCGGTAAATCCGCTGTGTGCGTCGAGAACAAAGATAAGCGCATCGGCCTCGGCCACTGCTAACTGAACCTGTTCCAACATCTCATGACCAAATTCAATCTCACCCAAGTCTTTCGACAATCCAGCCGTATCAACCAAATCAACCTCGATAGAGTCGAGGGTGACAGGAGTATACAGTCGGTCTCGCGTCGTACCGCTTTTCGGTGAGACAATCGCCTGGCGCTTCTTTGCGAGGCGATTGAAGAGACTCGACTTCCCGACATTTGGTCGGCCAATAATGGCTACAATGGGTCGTTGGTTCATAACAAGATTCTCATCATTATTCGGAGCGTTTCGAAATTCTGGTCACAGAATCTCATGGACATTCTCCAGACGGTTAACTATACCCTATTTACAGGTATATGTCAATAATAGCATCCCCTCTCCGCTCTGGGGAGAGGACTAGGGTGAGGTGGTCATAAAACGCGAAAAGGTCGCCCGCACTCTGTGCGAACGACCCTCTCGACTCTGTCGAATGACCAGCTAGCTCTTCTTTACTGGTCGATACCATCCCCCTGTTTTCCAGAAGATGTACACTGCACTCCCCCGCTTCTGGCTAGGAAATCGTCGAGGAATCTTACGACCCAATCGAATAAGCATGTCCTTGCGGGACCAGATATAGGTGTCACCACACTTCGTGCAATACTGAATTGCACTGTTCGGAACATGAGGAAGATTAGTCCCACCGCATTCACATCGCTCTACGCCATTCTTCACCTTTACACCTCCGGGTCTGCGCGCAAAAACAAAAAGCTCCTCATCCATTTACTAGAAAAAATCTAGTAAAGGGACGAAGAGCCTTAAAGCTTTCGCGGTACCACCCTTTTTCTCGTTATACAAAAAACGAGCTCTTCGCTATCTCCAGTTTCCCGACAATAGCTAGCCTGTGATTACGGAGGCTGCCGAGTCTCCACTTTCGCAAAGACCACCTCGCTCGGCCCAACCCCTTGTCGATGCAAGGGACCGAGGTCAACGGTTTTAGTGGTTGTTAAGGTACTAGCATCATAATAAATTGTATTTTGGTTGTCAATATACCTATGAGAGGCTAGTATATACGTAGAGTGAGCCGGGAAGAGAATCCGGATCACTGGTTCCATGCCTGGAGGCTAAAACAACATGCAAACCGTATGCCCGAACGATCTAGCAGAGCACATCTGCTACGCGCTCGACAAGGAAGAAGTCGATGGGGTGCAAATAAGCACCAGCTTGGCTAGAACCCTCATGCAGCCCCTCCGGGGGCTAGTCGGGACAATCAAGCTGAATTCGGTCTACGATGAGCTCGGCGACGGGGTCATCTATGCCGCCCAATCGCTCGGTTTTAAGACCTGGATCGACTTCAAAGGCAAGGATATTCCCGATACAATCCGTCGTCGCGTCCGTGCCTTTCGCCGAAAGGGCGTCGAGTACATCACTATTCACCTTGACGGGGCTGAGGACATGGTACGGGCCGCAGTCACAGCTGCAACCGAACATATGGGTCAGCACAAACCGATCAAGGTGTACGGCGTGACCGTACTGACGCACATGACCGAGGAGGCGTACCACAATCAACTTCGCCGCAACATGACGATCGAGGAGGATGTGCTGAACCTCGCGCAGCTTGGCAAGCGATGCGGCGTTCACGGTATCGTCTGCTCTCCACACGAAGTCTCAGCTGTTCGCTCAGCTTGCGGTGACGAACTCGACTACGTAACTCCGGCAATCAGATTCGTCGATGGGGACGCACGCGATCAGAACCCGAAACGAATCGCCACGCCAGAGTTCGCCACCAGGAATGGGGCAACTATGCTCGTCATGGGAAGTGCCCTCGAAGCTGGTGCCAAGGCAGCACATCGCGCCTTGGCTGAAGTGCTGGCAGGAATCGCGGCTTAGCCGCCACGACCGCCGCGCAAGCGGCAGAATACGAGGACTCGATGGATCCGGTACGTCAGTTGATCCTCGCACTCCACGCAATCGGTGCGATCAAGTTCGGTGAGTTCACGCTCAAATCCGGACGAAAATCGCCCGTCTATGTGGACTTGCGGGGACTCGTCTCGCACCCGACCGAGCTCCAGCTTGCAGCCCAGGCGCTCTCCGATGTTCTGTCTGAGCTAGAGTTTGACCTGGTAGCGGGACTTCCGTACGCAGGCCTGCCACTGGCAGTAGCTGTTTCACTCGTCGGTGGCCATCCAGCCGTCTATTCTCGGAAGGAGGTAAAGGAATACGGGACTAAGAAGAGGGTCGAGGGTGACTTTGAGCCCGGTCAAATCGTTGTAGCTCTCGACGACGTCATCACCGATGGCGGCGCCAAGCTCGAGCTGGTCGAACCGCTCGAGGCTGACGGACTCGTCGTACGCGACTTCGTCGTCCTGGTCGACCGGGAGCAGGGCGGGAGAGAGGCATTGGCAGCCAAAGGCTACTCGCTACATAGCGTCACCACTCTCCGTCACGCAGTAACCGTACTCTACGAGGCGGGGGAGATCGACGAAAACCGGTATACCGAAGTGATGACCTACCTCGATCAGCCGTAGCACCGTAGTGAAGGGGGAGCAATGGCGGGTGGTCCCCTCGGACCACCCGCTGCTCATTTTACATATCCCCTATTGTTCTCACTTTTATTTATAGCTATGCTCAGAAAAACACCTCACCCCGACCCTCTCCACAGGGCGGAGAGGGAGAAAGTTAAGGAAAGATGGAAGAAACTAGATTTCTTGTTACAACCGATTTCCACGCCAGCAAGCCAGCCCTTGAGGCACTCGACCGGCTACTAACTAAAAAGGACTATGATGCCGTTCTCATGCTGGGTGACCTCATCAATCCCCGACCTCGGGAATTACCATACGTCGAGGACTTTTGCGATCTCGTTATGAACAAACACGGTCTTCCGCTTTTTGGTCTGCATGGTAACAATGAACCACAAGAAGCATGGGAATATTATCGTCAGATTGGCATCAATATTCACTTAGAGACCAGACAATTCCGAGGCTACAACATCTGTGGCATTGGTGGATTTGGTTATTTGAATGAACTTGGCTTTGAGGATCTATCGGTAAATAACCTCATTATCAATGATAAAACCATCTTTATAACCCACATTCCACCACGAAAAACTGAGGCCCAAACACATGGTCCACTCATCCACCTCTTCGGCCATCGCCATACACTGCAATACACCAAACAGCTTGGCACAACCCTTCAGGTCCAGTGCCCCGCTGGAGAGCAGATGAAAGCGACTGAGCTCATACTGCCATCAAACGTAGTACACTTTATTGATCTCTAAGTTGCCATCTCGAATACAATGAGAGATCTTGAGTAAACGGGATTCTCCACCGGTATTCGCTGCCGCTCATCCAAGTCGAAATGACAATAAGGTGGTTCATCATCCTTGACTGAAAGCGATGCGCGTCAGATCGAGGATCCCGTACCATACGAGATTCCCGATTCTGCTTTCAGCCGGTCGGGAATGACAGGGATACCCTACTAAAAAACCGACCGTGTGGTCGATTCTTTAGTCGTGTCAGGTGGTCCTAAGTGGAACCGGTAAGCCAAGAAGCGGTCAGTGCCGATTATCAGTTTACCATCGCAATTAGGACGCTCGCAGAAAATTTAAAAAATAAATTCAATGGACGAACTTCCACCTGTCACTACTTGAATATTCTAGAACTATTCACTAAGCCAGTCAAGCCAACTTATCCACAATTTTGCCGAAAATAGGCGCTATTTGACACCTCGACGGAGTTCTCGTTCGACATCACGCTTCTTAATTGTCTCGCGTTTTTCATACTGTTTTTTACCCTTGCCAAGACCCAATTCAACTTTAATTGTGCCGCGTTTAAAGTACATAGCAATTGGCAAAAGGGTATAACCTTTTTCTTGGACCTTGCCAATAAAGCGATCAATCTCTTTGCGGTGAGCGAGCAGCTTCCGTGAACGATCGGGATCTTCAGTGCCGGCGAACTGCGCATTGATAAGCCAGAGCTCAATCTGTTCGTTTGGACCGCTCGAGAGCGGTCGCACGAACGTACCATTGAGCGAGGCTTTACCTGCTCGAAAAGCCTTGACCTCTGGACCGGTTAAGGCAATACCAGTTTCAAGCATCTCATCAATCGCATAGTCGAAGTGCGCTCGCTTATTCTCTGCCCTAGGGAGTTGTTTCATGGGCTCATCATACCAGAAGATTACCCTGTTGTCAT
>CBINIT010000001.1:0-57812 GCA_966250865.1 uncultured Candidatus Berkelbacteria bacterium | reverse complement strand
TGGCGAGGTTAAAGGTAGTAGCCGTTGAGGTAATATCGCCGCCATTGACTGCTAGGTCGCCCGTAAGAGTCGTATTGCCCGTGACTGCGAGCGTGCCGGCAACAGTAGCGCCAGAGGTGATCACTCGGAAAACATCAGTGCCGGCATTTTGAACGGCAAACCGTCCAGTGGCGGTATCGCTGGTTACGCCGCTATCAATGTCGACAAGGAAATTCGCGTCGGTGGCCTGGTTAGTGATCGTAAAGACAATGTCACCCTTAGCAGCTGTGGTGTCGATCGTTGCGCCATTGTTATACGCCGCCTGAAGGGTTACGCCCCCGGCTCCTGAGCCAGCACAGCTGCCCCACTCTGGAGCATTACTCGCCCCTTGAATCAAACAGTTGCCCGTTGTGCCCTTGCCCAAGGCCGTCAAGCTGCTTGGATTATTAGTGGCAGCATAGAGGATATCCCCTGCAGTGTAGCTTGATAATCCAGTACCACCATAAAGGGCACCAATAGCATTGCCACTCCAGGTTGCCGCACCGCTAATGACTCCCCCTGAGACATTGAGTCCATTAACTGCGTTATCCGAGAGCTCACCACCTGAGATATCAGCACCGTTAATAGTACCGCCAGAGATGTTGCCACCAGTTATGCTTGCCGTATTGATAAGGCCGGCAAAGGTTGCGTTACCTGCGCTATCGATTCGTACCTTTTGGACTCCATTGGCTTGGAAGTTTAAGAAATCAGCAGCTGAACCATCGGCACTTGTGGCACCGCTATCCTCAGCTGGTAAGTTGATACCGAGAATTGTCCCGCCATCGGTGCTAGAGTTACCGGAGGAGATCGCGCTACCGATCTGGATAAGACTACTCGTTGAAACGTTGGTTGGTACACCGCTGACGATTAACGATGTCGCGCCGGTCTTTTCAAAAGTGTGAGCGCCCGACCAGACAAAGTCGTAAGCGGTGTCGATATCGATGGTGACCGCACCTGCGTCATCGCCACCAGAAAGACCGTTGCCCGTGTTGACGGCCGTGATGTCACCTACGCCGGTCACAGTGCTACAGTCTTGCCACTGGGGGGCTGATCCTGTAGAGGTCAGACATTGTCCGCTTGAACCGGTAATCGAGAGTACGTTGGCAGCGCTTGTGCCATTACCGTAGAGTAGGCCGCCACTGGCAATCGTTGCGAGTCCGGTACCTCCTCGAGCAACCGAGAGTTGGGCCTCTGAAGTGAGGGCGCCGGAACTGGCGTAGACTACCCCAGTTGAGAGCGCCGTAACGGTCGCATTAGCCACGGTCAACGTCCCGCTAGTACCATTATCAGCGAGCTGAAGGAGATTATTGGTACCATCGGTAATACTCAAGGTAGAGGCGTTACTAATGGCAATCGACGGCGTGCTAGCTGAGAAGATAATGTCCTGGGAGATAGTTGGGGTACCAGCAATATTAACAGCTCCATTGAAGGTAGCACTTCCGGAAGTAGTGAGATTGCCTCCATCAGCCACTACAAAGGCATCGTCAACGTCGAGGCCGCCATTGGCATTGAGGTTGTCGCTCAAGGTTGTGACGCCTGAAGCAGCAATCGTCGTAAAGGCACCACTCGCAGGCGTTGAGCCACCGATAGCTACATTATTGATCGTACCGCCGGTAATCGTCACGCCACTAGCCGCTTGTGTTGAGATACTGCCAAGACCAAGGTTCGTTCGGGCGTCACCAGCAGTCGTTGCACCAGTACCACCGTTAGCAATTGGAATGGCCGCACCGCTCCAGGTAGCGTTGGTAATGGTACCGTCGGCAGCAAGGTCGAAGTTCGTAAAGTCGATAACCGCCGTTGTACCAATAATTGTATTGTCGCCGACATTGAGGGCATTCACGATCTCTGCATCGGAAACATCAATCGCATCGGTAAGGACACCAGCAGTTCGGATGGTTAGGGCATCGCCAACCGTCAGGTCAGCGTCAAGGTCTTCGAGTAAGAGGAATTGACTTGGACTCGACGTACCCGATCCGGCTGCTCGAACGATGGAAACAGTACCGGTTGAATTAGAAGCGATATCGATGTCGAAGTTTGGATCCGTTGTTCGGTCAGCCAAGATAACATTGAGGTCTCGAGCACTGGTTAGACTAATCTGATTACCAGCATCGTACGCCGCTTGAAGAGTGGAAGCGGAACCAGAGCCCTCACAGTTACCACCACTCACACAAATCTCACCACCTAAATTGGGCAGGGTGTAGGTTCGTGAAGCGCCGAGATCAGCAATGGTTAGGAGACCGTACCCATCGGCATCGTAGAAGTATAACTCGGTGCTACTTGTGTTGTCGTCGGTAAAGGCCTTACCGCTTAAGGTGTTACCAACGGCTGTGATGTCGCCAACGCCGGTGGCCCCAGTACAGCTACCCCACTGCGGAGTACCTCCAGTAAAGAGTAAACATTCCCCGTCGCTTCCACCGCTCGTTGCCAAAATAGCGCCTGTACCATTGCCATACAATATACCGCCCGAAGTGAAGCTACCAGCTCCTGTACCTCCCCGAGAGACTGATAACTGCGCTTCGGATGTTAAAACGCCAGAGTTACTATAGAGTGCTCCGCTACTCAATCCGGAAATAGTAGCGTTGCCGACAGTCAATGTTGCGCTTGTCCCATTGTCGGCAAGCTGCAGAAGGTTATTGGTACCATCGGTCACGCTCAACGTTGCGCCATTGTTAATCGCGATCGAAGGAGTGGTAGCGGAGAACGTAATGTCTTGAGAAATGGTCGGAACACCGTTAATCGCTACTGTTCCGCTGAAGGTCGCGCTGCCAGAGGTGGTTAAGGCTCCGCCGTCCGCCACCACAAAGACATCATCGATATCCAGACCACCATTGGCATTGAGGTTGCCAGAAAATGTGGAGGCACCGGAAAGTGTCAGGCCAACAAATGAGGGCGAGGCGGCACTTGAGATGTTTTGAGCTGTATTGATGACGCCACTTGAGGCAGTAATATTGGTGCCATCAACCTGCACCACACCTTTTTGGCCTGAAGTTGCATCTTGAATCGTGATCGTTCCCGAACCATTGCCTGTTGCGTAAGCGATATCGACATCACCGTCTTCATTGTCGATCGAATTAACTCCACCCGTACACGCTGTCCAAGCGGGAGCCGAGCCGTTGGAAGTCAAACACTGACCATTTGTACCAGAGATGGAGAGTACATTGACCCCACCAGCTCCATTGCCGTAAATCAAACCACCCGAAGCCAGCGAGGTCTGGCCGGTACCTCCCTGAGCAACTGAGACGGTTCCCGTGGTCAGGTTACTAGAACCGTCGGTCATGACAACCCCAGAAGCGCTCAAGCTAGACAGCGTGACCGTTCCCGATGTCGTCAGACCAGTTAAGCCACTGAGTGTACCAGTGATTGTTGAGTTACCCGTTACCGCGATCCCACCGCTCCCAACCGTGAGTGCTCCATCGATCGCTAGCGCACCACTGCTAGTAACTTGGAGCTTTGTGTCGCCATCGACTTGGAAGTTAAGGAAGTCGGCAGCTGCGCCGGGGTTACCAGAAGCCGGAGTATTGATACCGATGTAGGTTCCTCCATTTGATACTGAATTACCATTACTGATGGCACTGCCTAAACGGAGCTTCGCTACTGAAGCGCTGGCTGAGACGTTGCCGTCCAAAACAAGTGAGGCACCGGTATTGGTAATAGTCTGTAGGGTAGTCCATGTATTTGAGTACGCCCGGTTTAAGCTAAGGGCGATCGCTCCTGAGGTATTGCCACCTGATAAACCAGAGCTTGCGTCAGTCGTTACCTCAGTGATATCACCCCCAGTTTCAACAGTCGCCCACTCTGGAACGCCACCTGAGCTGATTCGGAGATATTTACCAGTATTGCCGCTGGCGCTTAATCGCTGGAGCGTACTGGAGTTCTGGGCGTAGAGGATGTCACCGGTATCGTAACTGTTTTGACCAGTACCACCTCGATTGGCTGCAATAGTCGAAGCACCCCACGTACCGCCAGTAATCGTGCTCGTAGCCGAGTTAATGGTGATGCCATTAACCCCTGTTGAGCTCAAGTTCCCACCGTTAAGCGTTGCGCCACCGTACGTAGTGAAGCCCGTCAAAGTTGCGCTAGAACCAGTAACCGTACCGGTAAGCGTTGGCGCAGTCAATGTCTTATTCGTTAAAGTCTGAGTAGTATTGTCTCCGACCAAAGTCGTATTAGCGTTCGGCAACAGAACCGTATTGCCGCCACTTGGACCAACCGCAAAGCCATTGACCTTGAGATTGGCAAAGGTTGAGTCACCAACATTGGCTAGGAGGTTGAAATGATTGGCACTTCCATCCCACTGCAGACCAGCATAAGCTGAAGAGCCTTTGGCAAATTGGAAGGTTGAGGTCTCACCGCTTCCTGCATCGGAGTTAACAGTAAACTCACTGTTTGTGGTACCACCGATCGATGAAGTAGTGGCGTCGATGACGTCAACATAGGCCGTACCAAAGCGTTGACTGCTTGAGCCGATATCGATTGATCCAGCTGAGGCCAAGATATTGCTACTCACCGTCAAGTCGCCCGTAAAGGTTGAGGCCCCCGTCACGCTAAGTGTTGAACCCAGGTTTGCTCCGCCTGCAATAGTAATATCGCCAGCACTATCAAGTTGCAAAATGTTATTGGCCCCGGTTCCCTTTTTAGCTCCGTCAAGACGGTTAGCGTTAAAGGCACTTGGCACTGATTCAATACGCTTTCGAGGGCTAAAAGGCGCATCGTCGTTCACCTGAACTTCAAGATAGTAGGTGTCACCATCGAAATGCAAGTCCGATGGGAACGGAGTGACCGAACCGAGACTGGCTACAACTGCACCCAAGTTCACGGCGATGTCTTGTTGCTCCGTCCAGATGGCCGTCCCTCCAGTTGCACTGGTATAGATACGGAAAGTCAACCGGTAGTTACCATTCGAAACAACACTTTCGGTCAGCGGATTGCGCAACCGAGCAGAAAATGGAATAGTCCGCACTCCTTCACCATAGGCCTTAGGCGGAACAAGGCCAGCTGCTATACAAACCAAAAGAACTGTCGCGAGAGAGCGGAACAGTGTTTTAAGGAATTGGTGGCTTGCCTTATTCACAACTGAATAAGAGGTCGACAGATCACCCTCCTTAAATATGTACGTGTATTTATAATAACAACGCCCCATAACAATGTAAAGTTCTGGACCTGGTTTGATCGTGTGCGATTAAATCTGTAAACAGTGCCATACTGTCCTATGCTTCACACTGTCGATCAATACCTTTTGGGCCGCTGTGGTAGCTCACCGTGGAAAAGTAATTTGTCAAGCAAGTTTTCAACAGGCCAAACCCGCAGAGCAAGCGAGGCCTGCCCTTAACAAATGTACAACGACACAGGATCCTCTCAGTCCATAGTTCACGTTGCCTCACCCGGCTCGTTCGGCAAACGTTATAATTATTTTGTTATTGGCTGTCATCACCGATATCGCCAATTCTTTTTTTTCAGTTGTACAATTTTCTATCATTTGTTCGGTTTTTGTTTGGAAGAGTATGTTCGGTTTAATACCGAACATACTCTAGATCAAATGAGATGAAGTACAAATAGGACTAATTGGCCACATTGACCAATTAGTCCTATTTGTACTTTTCGACAAACTAAACCAACATTGACTACTTCGGCGCCACCCGGACCGTACCACCAGTTTTAATCCGGACCGTTCCTCCGCTTTTCACTCGTACTGGGTTTTGGACCGTAGCAACGGTTGCAGCTGTATCGTCAACAATAAAGCCGGCAGTTCCCGGCGCCCAAGCGCCGCCGTCAGCTGTACCGACTAAGGCTATATTGTCACGGCTCATTGAGATCGTCGAAAGATCATTGTCTGGTAAGCCCGAATTACTCGACGTGAAGTTTCGTATCTGCCGATCGGTGTCAAGGCTAATAGCGGTCAGTGCGCCATCATTGGCGCTTGCTCCATTAGTTCCGACCCAGAGAATCCGCCCATCAACAGCTGGTGAACCAGATGTCCAAGTTGGTCCATTCGTTACTCCGTCGGCAGCTACTGGCTCGCTAGAGCCGTTTTTCAATATGCCGTATTCACCGCTCCCCGTTGCATCTTGAATGACTTGCCTTAAGCCGGATACGTTATCGGTTGAAACTGTAATATCCTTAGTAACTCCAACATCCATTTTGTATTGAGCAACAAGATCACTTATTGTGTTTTTGGTTGTTTTGCTGGTGTAGATAGAGGATATTTCACTGGCGTTAAGTGCACGATTGTAAATACGGACATCATCGAGCTTCCCTTTAAGTGAAGATGCCTCTGTTGATTGACTATTTGTAATGCCAAGCAATAACGGGCTGTCACAGTCGGAGATGCTTGAGTTGTGCGCCTGGACTTGGGTCGTTCCACTAGTCGAGCCATTCACATACATAGTGACGGTAGAACCGTTTTTCGTGACAGCTACATGATACCAGGTGGCTTGAGTAATGGCTGCACTATTCGTAATACCAATAACCGAGCCGGTGCAGGCGCTTGCCGTAGAAAATCTAAACTTATTTGACGTGTCGTCAAACATTAGCCCATAGGACCTGTCGGTATTTACTGCCTGATACTTATCGACCATTCCAAAGAACTCTGTGGTCCCCGATAGGTCAGAGATATAGGCCCAGGTCATAACAGTAAAGGGTTGCGTACCCGAGAAGGTATTACTCGAGCTCTCGGCTACATATACGTAATCCCCATCATCACTTGCCGCCCCGTCTCCCGCAAAGTTAAGTGCTGCGCCAGTGCTTGGCGTTGGATTATACATACCGACTGCTGTTGCGATATCTGCCGAGCCGGCAATTGCTGGATTGATCCACCATGGATCATCGGAGCCGCTACTGGTGTCAGCACCGATGGTTCCGGTGTAGCCGCTCGTACTCGAGTCATAGACGTTCTGCCCTGTCCCCTCATTAAAATGCCATAGGAGCTTCGTGTTGGTAATCGCCGTAAGTTCAGTAGTAGACGGTGTAAAGGCAGCAGTATACACTTCAGCATCCACAATACGCACCTCATCGATCTCGCCTTTCCAGTTGCTGCCGCTGTCGGCCAAGCCGATCTGAGCGTACTCTTTACTCGTTGAACCCGTCGTTCCTGAGTTCGTCTGACTGATCACATTCGTACCGTTGACATAGACATTGACCGTTCCGCCGGATCCGCGTGAAACTGCCACGTGGCTCCACTCGCCCGCTGGTAATACCCCAGCCGAAGAATCGTAGTTAGCCTGTGCATAAGCCCGAACAGACCCATCGGCAAGACGAATAATCTTTAAACTTGGCGAAGTACAGTTTAGCGTACAGAGAGCAAAAATATTGCGCTGAGTTGCGTCCTCTGGTTTAACCCACATCTCAACAGTAATAGGATAATCAGAAAGACCGCTCATTTGAGCCGAACGAACTCTATCACCACCATCAAAGTAGAGAGCTCCGCCAAATTTCTTGCTTGACCAATTACTTGAGCCTGCCGCTTCTCGAGAATAATACTTTGCCGTTCCTGAGGCTTGGGTGCTATGCTCCTGAATAACGTCAATACCAGTATTGTGAGCAACAGAAACTGTATTACTGGAACCGTTATCTGCAAGACTCGTTGATTCAGTGACAGCGATATCGTTTATCGTACCGTTACGCAAAGCAGGGGTAGAGCTCGTCGTATACGGAGCATCGACAGACGTCTGATTGACCGTATCCGCATCAACGTTATTAAAGCGATCGAGCTCAGAATCCGTAGCGTTTGAACCATAGAGCTCTCCACCCGAGGTAATTACTACATCGTTATAGTTATCGGTGATCGCACCGTTACCATAATCAAGAATTAGCGTTCTAAAAGGATCGGTGTAGGTGTTACCAAACAAAGTGCTGTTTTCGATGACTGACATACCGTCGTCAGAAGCAACGGCAATGTACTGGGCATATATCGAGTAATCTGTGTTATAGATGACTGCTACTGAAACGTCATTAACAGCACTCGAGTTGATCGCCTGGTCGGCGGCGGCTGCATACGCTGAAGCGTCGTCACGGTCGGCAAGGTTGCCGCCCCAACTCGAGTTGCCTGAACTCGTCCAACGGTGAGCATCATCCATATCAAATTGTATAGCCGAGAGACCATCGTTACTCGCGATGAAGATCCGACCGTCTTTAGCTGTCACTGACTCTGGCGCATTGGCACCAATAATACCGCTCGTTTCAGCCGGAAAACGCATCCAGAGTTTGTTGTTTGTCGCATCGATAACATCGAGACCAGAAGCAGTGGCGACCAAGTTCGCTTTTTCCGGAAAGGCATTATCCTTCCCCCTACCCGGTTCGGTGCCACTGGTCGTCGCACCTTCAAGCGCCCAACTGGCAATGACATAGTGGTCTTCTTTCGAATAGACGCCTGCAGGGTTAAGAGAGACATAGACGCCAGTTGAGCCAAGTTGTTGCTCCCCGGTCGTCAGTTGAAATGTTTTGGAGCGATCAGCCGACCAAGCTCCGAATGAACCGCCGGATATGGATCGATATTCGAAGAAGACGGGACTCTCTTGCTCAGTGACGAGCGAGGTTTGAGTAGATCCCGTTGCGATACCAACCGGATACTCATCAGTTTCGACCCATATCGGCCCAGCACTCGTGCCATTTGCAGCTGGTGAGTTGGTGTAGCCATTGAGGAGCGAACCCGTATACCCGTTGCCAGAAGAGTCGGCTGCAGTAGCTCCTGTCGCATCGTTGAGCCTCCAACGACCGGCCAATCCACCAGTCACCACAGGACCCTTTGCATAAAGAGCTGCAACATCAGTAGCCGAAAGGTTGGTACTATAAAAACGTACGTCATCGATTTTTCCTGAAAATGTGTTCGTTGGTGCACCAACAGTCGTTCCAGTTGTTGCCCCACTATCGGCTCCAATGCGTACCGTAGTACCGGTCGCCGTCGCTAAAGGACTAGCACCACTCACTGATCCGGTAGTAATTTCGACATTATTAACGTAGATCTTGACATTAGAGCTATTGATGTTTGCACCACTTGGGTACACAAAGACAATATGTGACCATTGGTTGGCCGTTACCGCAGAAGTCCAGGTCCGGTTGAACCCATTAACACGAAGGAGAATGGAGGATCCTTCAACATTAAGATCAAATCGGGCATAGCCACCAAAGGCGCCACCGGTATTAGAGTTATTACCATAGCTTACGATTGGACTGGTCGAGTTGCCGCCATCGTAGTAGACCCACGCGGCAACCGAACGCGCACCGCTCCCAGTTACGCCGGCGTAGGTCGTGCTGATATAGTCGTTAGTACCATCAAAACTTAGACCATATGGATCGGTGCTTTGAGCATTGCTACCTTCATTTGGGTTGCCATAGTAGATATAGTAGTCTTTATCGTTTGAGGAAGCGCCGACTGGAGCAATAATCTTAAATTGTGTTTGGGCAGTTGAATCTGTCTTGCCAGCGTTAGCTGCCCACGCGGGGTCATCTGAGGCGATACCACTGTTGACACCAAAAGTTCCGTTATTTCCATTGCCGCTCGTGTCCGCAACAGTCTGCCCTGATGTACTGTCGTCAAAGGGCCAGTGGCCAGCCAAGCCGTTAGTGGGCGCGGCAGTACCAGTATAGAGTCCACTTACTTCTGTGGCAGATACCGCTCGAGTATACATACGAACATCGTCGATCATACCAGGAAAGGTGTAGCCTGAGCTCGTGTAACCACCGATATTGAGATCGCTCGTATCGACACCAATCGCCGTCGAATAGCTCCCTGAGGCCACGACTGCTCCATTGACATAAATCTTCACTGCGCCGCTACTCTTGCTGTAGGCAAAACCAACATAGCTCCAGGAGTTCGTAGTGAAAACGTTGTTTGCGGTCGTTGCTCTCGCTGCATTGTTAATGTAGACCGTTAAGCCGTTTGTTCCTGCGGTCCCGAGCAGCCAAGAGGTCGAAAAATCCTTTTCAACAATCCGCATATTACCGCTCGTCGCCGTATCCGGCTTAATCCAGGCAAAGACACTTACTTCATTGGTTGCGTCAAGCGAGTTGGCGTCAGGCACGCTGATATAGTCATCGGTAGGTGTAAAGTCAACCGCATGACCATGAGGAATAAATCGTGGCACTTCCTGAGCGGTTGTCACAACCCCATCAGTTGCGTACCAACTTGGAGTACCAGATAAGGTACCGCTATAGCCATAACCACTGGCATCAACGCTGACCGTACCGGAACCCTCATCGAAATGCCATAGACCCAGCGTACTCGAATCAGACACAAACGGCGTTCTAGTTGGGCTAAAATTGCCCGTGTACCGTACAGAGCTTGAAACACGAATTTCATCTAGCTTTCCGTCGAAGTAGCTTGCTCCGTCCGACTCCGAACCGATACGGAAGTCTACTGCATTAGAAAGATCACCGATATTGCCAATGGTCCCCGAGTCAGTAGCATCATCATCACGTCCATCAATATAGATCTCACTATTAGCTGCCGAGTCTTGATCCCAGACGATGGCAAAATGATGCCAACCGGTTGAGGTAAACGTTGAAGCTGAAGTCAAAGAGTACTCATCAGTCCCATCGGAAGCTTCAAAGATCAGTTGGTCCGTTGTTGCGTCAAGATATGCAATATATCCCACGTCAGAAGCCGTGCCTAAACTGTTGCGCTTGGCCACGACAACATCGTCAGTCGTTGCCGTATCTCGGTTAAACCAACCTTCAAGGGTTAGGTCTGCGGTATCGCCCCGATCGAGATTGGACTGATCCTCCATATCGATATAATCATCGGTACCATCAAAATCGATACTTCGGTATGTATCTGACGGCTGATATACCACCCGCCAGTCTCTTGTATCTGCTCGTGTTTGTCTGTTATCAAGAGCTGTGGCACGATCGATGCTTGTCTCAACACCGTAACCTGCCCCTATTGCAGCAGCGGTAGCAATATTAAGCCGCTGTCGATAAGAATAGCCAGGTAAGGCCCAGTTTTGACTTGTGGACGTAGCAGAAGATGCCGAATAGACACCTTCGGTCCAGGCTGGGTCACTTGTGTTAGCAGCTGAGCTCGAGCCAAGAGTTATAGTGTTCGCGTTACTGCTTGAGTCGCAAGTATAGGTAGCCGAACCAGCCGAAGGATTGCTACAGCTCACGATATCCTTACCCTCGTCCATATGGAATAATGCGGCGGTGTAACTATCAGTCGCAAAACGCCGTGAAGGGCTGAAATTCGCTGTATATCGGTCAGTAGTCGAAAAACGCATCTCATCCATCGTGCCAGTAAAGAAGTTATTGGCACTATCAGCAAACTTTCCAATTGTAGCCGGTTGGTTTCCGGCTAGCGCAATACCACCCGTAAAGGTGCCAGTAGAAGCACTTTCGAGAAGTGCACCGTCTAAATACATGCTGGCAGTAGTTGCACTTGTACGTACCCAAGCGGCATGATGCCACATCCCATCGTTCAAGGCTGATCCACTGCTATTGTCGACAGTAATAGCCTGGTTGGTAGCACTCCGATATACTCCATACATCTTTTCTGAGGCATTAAGCCCGAATTGAACTAAAGTAGAGCTCGTCCCTCTATCGCTAAAGAAGAGGACGGTGCCAGTAGTGCCAGTTGTTGTCTTAAACCATGTTTCGATCGTATAGTTGCCTGTTCCTGGGTCACGAGTAGTGCTATCAGCCATCGTGCCGTAATCACCACCGTCAAATGATAGCCCATTCGACCCAGTTGTCTTTAGTTCATAAGCAGAGTCATCGCTTACCGATGACCGTTCAGCAAGACTGATATTGCCCGCCCCACTCTGTGTCTGCCAACCCTTAGATCCATCATAGCCGTCCATGATCGCGTTGCCACCAGTAACCCAGGGTGGATTAGTTGTTCCTGTCAATGTGATATCGTTACCATAAACCGAAGCATCGTAAGCCGTAGTACCAACTCCTTCGTCAAAATGCCACAAACCTGCCGTAGTTAAGTCAGGAGCAAAACGACGCGGTGGAGTAAAGTACGTAGTGCCGACCGACGTAGCACCCGGGTAACGAACCCCGCTAGAAAAACGAACTTCATCTATCGTTCCTTCAAAGTAGTTAGCGTCGACATTAGCGTAGAAACGACCAATTGAGACCGCTGCTGAGTTAGCGTCTGGTCCATTAGGTAGAGCACCCGTCGCTTTAAGTACACCATTATAGAAAACATACCCATTGGTGCCATCATAAATCCCGACAACATGTGTCCAGGTGTTGAGTGGAAGCGCCTCACTCGTTACTGTCTCGCTGCCACCACTTCCAGGTTGGGTATAAAGGGAGACATAACGAGTACTAGCTCTAAGATAAAGACCATACCCCTTATCTTGAGTGCTAGAAAATTTCGTGATAATCCCAGCATGTACGGGTGGAGTTCGCGTAGGATTGACCCAAGCCTCTAGAGTAAACGCAGAGGTAATATTCGGAAAGTTCGATCCAGTAGCTCCATACTGTTTTTGGTTTTGCTGGAATTGTACGGCATGACTGCGTCGGCTTACCCCATTCGCCCAGTTCGGATCAACCCCCAGCTGTTGTTGCGTGGCAGCACTACTATCTTGAGTTCGGTCGTAGAAATAGGTGTCTTGCACTGTGTTGTTACCGAGGTGCGTATTACCGTCAGCATCGGTGGTACTAGTAGAGTATGCACCGTAGGCAATATTAGAGGCTTGCGGAGCAGTTGAAAGCAAGAGGGAGAAGATGAGTAGGCCAACTACTACAAGACTAACTCTCCCCTTCCAATCGAGATCTTTAAGGTCTGGAAAGAGGTAGTTGGCATACTCGCCTGCTCGCTGCCAGGTAGTTTTACGAAAAAGCGAAGTTGCGATCGTAAGAACTACCGTGATTAAAGAACCGATCCTCGACCCTGCTTTCAGCCGGTCAAGGATGTCATGTTTCATTTGGTCAGTTCCGCTAGCGCTTTTGTCATTTCGGCTCGAAAGCGAAGCGCTTCGGTGGAGAAATCTATGGAAAAGCATCTGAGATCTCTCGGCTATGTTCGAGATGACAGGAAGTATAAGTTTGGACAAATGAAAAAACAACCTCTTTGCAGAAGAAGCTACCATTGAGAGAGAATGCATAACCACGTTAAAGATTTTAGAGATCTCTCCCCTCCTGTTTCGCATAAGTCTATTGTATCAAATTTAACTAAGGAGTCACAAGGAGGACACTGTGGATCACTAAACGCTTTGGCAAACGCCGAGAAAGCTCTGAACTTTTAGGCTAGCACCACCGACCAACAGACCATTGATCGACTCATGGGCAAGAAACTCTTTCGCATTGGCGGGGTTAGCGCTCCCACCGTAAAGCACTGGGACTTGACTCATTCGTGAGCCACCCATCCATTCAAGCTGTACTTTAATGCATGCGCAGACATGGGCAGCATACACACCCGTCGCTGGACGAGCGTCGCTACTACTCGTCGAGATAGCCCAGACTGGCTCATAGGCGACAACGACTTTTGACTTTTCATCATCTGTCAACTGATCGAGTGCATAACGCAATTCACCGAACATTTCCCGAAAATGTGACGATACAAGTTGCGCTGGTTCGTCGAGGTATCGATCAGCTGGTCGGCGCCTTTCACCAATACACAAAATTGGCGTGATACCGTTCTCTAGCGCGATCTTAAGCTTCACCCCAAGCTCACGATCAGTCTCTTTAAAGTGCTTTCGACGCTCCGAGTGACCGATAATGATATGGCTCACTAAACCCTTCAGCATCTTGGCCGAGACCTCGCCGGTATATGCGCCCTCTTCCTTCCAAAAGATATTCTGTGCTCCCAACATAAGATGGCTTACTGAGCGACTGTTCAGCGCTTCAGCGGCCGGCACCAGCCAAGGAAATGGCGGACAGAGTACCACATCAACGCCGTGAAGGCTTCGTATCCCTTCTTTAACTCCATTGACCAGCACGAGCGCTTCGGAAAGCGTAGTATTCATTTTCCAGTTGGCAACAATCAGTTTATTCATAGGTCTAAAACTCCTGCATGCAAGGTATTCAGCACGTCATCGGCATTCTTACGTAACTCCGTTTCGTCAAGTCGGGCGTGGAAACCAAGTCGATGCTTGGCTGAATAGGGTGTCGGGCCACACGTATAAATGGTTAAGATAGCTTCGGTGGTCGGCTGGAGATGCGGCTTCGCTTCGTCTTTCGGCACGTCCCACTCTTCAAATACGGTGTACGTATAGCTTTTCCCATCATATAGTAGCGTAATCTTATCACCTTTATTGAGCTTATCAAGAGAAAAGAACACGGTAGCCCACGGTGATGCGTCTGGCCAGAACCGGTGACCGGAGATGACCACACGACCGAGCTCTCCTGGCTTTGACGAAGAAGGATCGTGACCTACCCCCTGGAGCAAGGCAGCTGGGCCAATGCTGTCAATAATTGGTGCCTCAATAGCCAAGTCCTTGGTTCGAATGATAAGTTTGTTTTGTGTTTTCGCCTTGGCGGTCTCTGGTAATGTCGCCGCAATATAGCTTTGCGCCCAATCCGGCGGGAGAAACTTAATCGCCGTTGCATTCACTGCTGCCTTGGCATAGGGAACCCAAATCTCGCCGAGAAGAACCAAGAATACAACCAAACACAAAATGCCGATCAGCTTATTGCGTCGGTTGGTCTGTACGTCAGGTTCGTCAGCGATGTGGTAATGCATAGTGGTGAATTAAGAATGGTGAATTAAGAATTAGGAGAGCGGCTTAGGTACAGTGATCTCTTAATTCATGCTTCTTCATTCTTAATTCATACTAATTAAGCCCGTCGTGGCTTTCTCGTCAAGAAGTAGCCAGCACCGATCAACGATACCAAGGTAAGAACAATGTAACCAGTGAGATCGATTCCAGTGCCCTCAACGTTAGATGTGCCACCCTTCCCCTGCTCGCTATCATTTACTCCATCACCATCGGAGTCATCATCTTCATTATTAGGGATTCCATCACCGTCATCGTCAGGGTCGCTATTGTCGTTACTGTCTGGTGTTGCCGTTGCTGTTCCGCCAGCTGCAGCAATTTTATACGCAGCGCTGGTGACACTTGTCAGTACATCACTACTGTCTGATTGACTAATAACATTTGAATCAGTGGTTGAGCCAGCTTGATAATCCACCGTGACATTGGTACTTGAAGCTTCAGCGGTCGCCTGAAACTTAATGGTTGCCAGGGTGCCAGTACCCGAGTAACCTGATGATCCACCGGACTTTGAGCCAGAGAAGCTAATCTTTCCGGCGCCGTTATCGGTACTGTTGAACGATGTCTGAGAGTAGAGACTGCCTGGAGTGATTTGTACACCTGTCGATGAGTTATTAGCATCGACTACTTGCAAGACATTCGGATCAAAACGGACGTAGACATCGGTACCACTAGTGGTTACCCCGCCCGTGTCTAACTTAATTTCAACGTTGAAGGTATCACCAACTTTATGGGTCCCCGAAGTTGGCGAAAGTGACAGCGTAGCAGCGCTTGCTGCAGCTGGCAGCGCCATCACTGCAAGGCTAGTACCAACCCCCAGGAGGACTGATTGTATAAGTCGTTGCGTGTTCATGAATAGTTCCCCATCCTTTCCTAGTTGGCGATCGTCAGCTCAAGATCTTC
This sequence comes from uncultured Candidatus Berkelbacteria bacterium, assembly GCA_966250865.1. Classification (GTDB taxonomy): domain Bacteria; phylum Patescibacteriota; class UBA1384; order CAYGGE01; family CAYGGE01; genus CAYGGE01. Next base: position 42,237 of record CBINIT010000001.1, on the reverse strand, counting down.
TACTTTATTGAGGAGATCACGACCCTCACCTGCTTTAACCACATTGGTATCGGTAGAGGCGCCGGGCGTGTGGCTGAAGGCTACGTCAGCTGAACCAGCGGCCTTAGCCTTAAAGGTAACCGTAGCTACTTTGCCATCTTTCGTTTGTACTGGCTGTGACGTAGGCTGCTGGCTGGCAGAGAAATTAATCAGACCAGTAGCCAAGGTGACCATGTTGTTTGGCACGAAATCGAAAAGTTTTCCCGCAGCAATCTGAACACCAGTAGTCGCAGCGTCTGCATCGACTGGCTCAAGAAGAACGGGGTCGTATCGTAAAACCACATCGATACCAGTGGTAGCGTCACCAGCGGTATCGACAACAACATCAACGCTCACCTGCTCCCCAACCTTAAGCGTTCGCTTGCTTGGCACTAGCTTCATCGAAGCTGTGCCGACAGGGGCCTCAGTAATAACGTTCGATCGTTGCGCTGCTTTGGGTCGACGAATGTATACGACAATAGCCGCAACAATGACAGCGAGGATAACAATGATCAATGCGATTGAAACTTTCTTCACGTAAACCCCTCTTTACTTTACCTTAGAAGTCAGGACTATCGGCAATCTCTTCGTCAGTATTGACGACCTCAGTAAATCGAAGCCCTTCCTTGCCCCAGTTGGCAAGCATGACGCCGGCATCGACATTGTTGACCGTACCGTCACCGTTGATATCGGCCAGTTCGTCACTTGCGCCCCAGGCTGCGATTAAAACATTCCAGTCGAAGTTATTGACGATATTGTCACCAATTCGGTTGCCCTTTTTATTAATGTCGCCCCAGAGGAATGGGTCCTTGTAGTCGAGAACAGCCCGCTGACCATTAATGTAAGGATAGTCGTAGATAACTTGACTGAGGTAACCTTGTGGCTTAATAGAAATATCGTAGCGACCATTCGGAATATTCTTAAGCTTGGTAGCGAGTGTACCAGCCTCACCCTTTTTATCACGAACAGTGGTAAGCGGTTCATCGTCACCGGCTCGGTAGAACTGGACGTCAAAGAGGCCGCTCTGAGTCTGTTTCTTCTCTAGGTTGTAGCTTGCAGCGATATTGTTCGTTCCGCTACTGACTTGAACGCGACTAATATTTGAGAGCGAAAGTGGCATGTCTAAGCCGTCAGCGTCTTTATATGTTGCTACTGCCTGGTTCTGAATCTCACCCAAAAGATCGGCACCAACTCGGCTGTTGCGGATAAAGCGGTTGATGCTTAACCCAGCAATTACCAAGACAACTAGGATAACCGTGAGAATGATAAAGCGTGATTTTTCCCGTTGCGTCATATGCCCCTCTCTTTGGGCTAAGGCAATCAAGGCAGGAAGGCTGCTGATCCCTTACTCATGTATCATATCATACTTACATTTTATGCGTGAAGATGGTTATTTGACCGGAAATAGTGAAGCGTTTACTCGAACAGGAATATCGATATACCCGGTTTCTCCTGGTTTTAATATATCGACTTTTCGTGACACAATCGTCTGGTTTTTCGCGGTATGGTAACGAATTTCGATGTCGTACAGCTCGGGGTTCTCTACCACGACATCCGGCAGCTCAAGACCTTCAGGGATAACGTCTTGGATCAAGATGTTTTTCGCGTCACCCTCGGTCGCTCCTGCTACAGCATTGTTTTCGTAGGCTATACGGTAGAGGAAGATTTGGCCAGGATTAACGGTCTTAAGCTTCTTCCGTACTTTTTCGTCGATAATATTCCCATCTTTATCGATGCTGCCGGCCAGAGCAAACTTCTCGAGCTTCACAAATGGCTTGCTTCTTGGAGCGTACAAGGCGATCAGTCGCGTTTCGGCTCCTGGTAAGACATTGATAGCGGCCAGCTTCTTCTTAACATCCATCGCTGTTTGAACGTAGTAACGATCATCATTGGGCTCAACGCAGAAAGCTACAAGGGCCAACTCATCGGGATTATGGTCACCGAAGGTAACGTCGTAGCGACCGGCATTGAACTCATCGCGTTGATCGTCGAGACCTCGCCATACCCCTTCGTCGTCAGTCAGCTGGTCTTCGCCAACGAAGCCATCGGATCGTTTTTCCTTTACCGTTAGCTCGACCTCAGGCGCAGGTTCGGTATCGTACTGCGAGAAACAGAGTGAGCTAACCGGAGGAACACTTGGCGTTGCCGCAGCGCTCGGCGAGGAGCTCGGCGGTAAGAGCGGACCGTCACCATCTGCCTCATCCGTTGGGCTGGGGCTTGGCGTTGGAATATTCAATACTTTTGTCAGAACGGTGATTCGCCCTTTTCCACCAGCAGTCGGCGTGGGAGTGATCTCATCGATAGGTGTTGGACTCACTGAAACAGTTGGTGAAGGCAAAGGACTCGGTGATGGACTAATCGTTATGTTACGAAGTGTTGTACCACCAATATTGATTCGGCGGACGACCTGCTTCTGAACACGGCCTCGTACCTTCTTAGAAACAACATGAAACTTGTACTGGATGTACTTCGCGTTTCGATCAACGCGGTACCGAGCCATGTAGGTACTCCCACAGTCGATCGGGTCAACAGTCGTTGGATCAGCAAGCTCAATCCAGCTTGGATCGTTGGCTTTTTTCGTTGCTGAGGTCGGATCGTCAAATAATCGATAATAGACCTTTAATGTATCGGCCACGTCTTTATCAAACTCAATATCGATACCGTCCCAACGAACAATCGGGCCGGTGTCGAAGGTAAGGCCGTGCGATATGACAAAGGAGTTTTTGAGCGATCGGCCGTTAATACCTACAATACCAACTTGATTTTGATCACCACGAGTTGCAATATTAGCTACGCCATTGAGTTTATAAGAATTATTCCATCGATAGCTTCGTACTACGGGATCGTCTGCGAGTTGGCAGTACCGATCGTTAAAGATTTCGCTTTCTGTATTAATCACCTTCACGCCAGCGTTGCCCTGAACTAACGGTCTCCAAGCTTGTTGCACTGCCTTGTAGCGGCCAACCGTGGTAGAAGTTACTTCTGGACTCGGTGAGCCACTTGGCGTTGGCGAAGGAGTGCCTTGGTTACCATGATCGCCATCACCATTGCCATCATCATCGGGAGTAGTGTCTTCAATCGGCTGTGCGACAACAGTAACGGCATTCAAGAAGTTATTCGGCTTTGACGCATGAACTTTAAATTGAAGATATTTCCCCTGGCCATCCTCAGGGCTAATTTTAATCTTAGCAATCTGGTTCTTATTCACAAATCGAATTGTCGCCTGCTGCCAGTCATCGGCGTCGGCGTCGTTCGTTAAACTGTCACCTACTCGATACGACAGGGTAAGCGCATCACGGTTGGCCGCTCGATATTCAAAGGTAATAGCCTGCCAGTAAACTGAATCACCAGTACTCGAGGAAAAGCCGTCTGAGATGAAATAGTCGTTTTCAATATTGCCGTTCTTCTTCCCTTCGACGATACCTGCCTTGACCTGAAGATTGTGATTTGCTCGATAGTTCTTCCATTGCACCAAGCGAAGACCGGTCGCTCCAGGGAACTGAAGATCTTCGTGAATATACTTATCCCAAAAAGTCTTCCAGTTAGCCGGATCTTTGGTTGCCGCAGTGGCCAAGTCAACGGCTGGTCGAGCAGGATCGGCCGCACCGTTCCAGTCAGCCTGGCGGAACAGTACTTGTTTCCCAACCGAGCCGAAACCATCGGGCGTCTGAGCATCGGCAGTCGCTAAATTAAAACTCACGATACCAATAATCGCAGTTACGGCTGATGCGGTTGCAAGAAGTTTTGTGTGCGTCATTCCCCTGCCTTATACACGTTTATTCAAGTGTAAGTGGTTCATCTTCCTTATTCGTAGTTGGCTCACTCGAAGTTTTGGTCGTTGTTTCTGAGCTCTTTTTCGATCCGCTACTAGTCTCGATACCAAACTGTGAGGCGATATCGTCCGGCGAACCAAAGGCATTGGAACGAAGTACTACCGGAATAACCAACGAACCCTTTTGTCCTTTTTCGAGGACACCAACGTTCTTTGTCACTACTGTTCGCCCCTTGTTGTCGATCTCGGTACTAAACGGTCCATCTTCCCCATAGTTTTCTTCGTTTGGAACGTAGAATTGTTCTGGTACAACATCGCGAATCACCACATTGTGCGCTGCTGCTTCGCCAGTATTTTCATAGCGGATAACATATCGGAAGCTCTGACCAGGGTAAGCCACTCGTTTGACCTTGTTATTTTCCGTGACCGCAAACTTATCCATTGAGATATAAGGCTTATCTCGTGGCGCATAGAGGGCTGTGACCTTTGTCTCTTTGTTTGGTTGAACGAGGATAACTGCCTGACTGCCAGAGACGGTCGTCTGGGTCTTTACGTAGTGAAGGTGGTCGTCGGGTGAGACGCAGAGCGCCACCAGTTTGTAGTCTTCCTTCTCGAAATCACCAAAGTTGATGCGGTAGGTTCCCATAAGGAAGTCGTCGGTCTTGCCACCAAGACCCTTCCATTGACCAAGGTCGTTGGTAGTCTCATCTTCAACAAGCTTATCACCACCTTCAATTTGGCGAAGTCGGACGGGAACTTCCGGCGCAAAGTCAGTTTCGTGGCCGGCAAAGCAAAGCGGGTCGTTCGTTGGCTTCGCAGAAGCCTTGGCCGAGGGAGTTATCTTGGGAGAAGGCGTAGTAAGATCAGGCAACGGAGCGCCGCCGCGGTCATCGTCTGTCGCCTGCTTTTCAATGATAAGCTTGCGGGTTAAGATAGTAATCTTACCCATATTTGTAGGGCTAGGCGTTGGGATAAGCGTCGGCGAAGGACTGGGATAAGACTCTGTTCGCTCTACCTGCTGGCCATGGAACGATACTTGGCGAATGACCTGTTGCTTACCGGTCTGTGGACTGACAACACGCACCATGTACTGGAAGTACTTGCCAGGTCGGTTGACGTCAAAACTAGCTAACCGCTGTGGGGCTTTCGCCGTACCGCACTGTTCAGTACTTATGCTGGCTGGATCGGCAAGTTTGATCCAGTCTTTGTCGGAGGCAGCCGAAGTCCCACCGGTATTACTGACTCGGTAGTAGAGCTCAAGCGTACCAGGCTGCGCAAGATCGAAGGTAATGTGAATGCGAGACCATTGGGCATCGGCAGCGTTAGGAAGTGAGAAAACATTGGAAATAACATAGCTGTTACTCAGCTTCTCGTTTCGGATACCGACAAGCTTCTTCGATTCTTTGGCCCGGTTGACTCGCTTCAGACCAAGATAGTTGGCAAAGAGCACCGACTTATCGCCCAGATCCTTCTCAGCCCCACAAAGTTTAATATTCTTAGAACTATTCAAGTTATTGATGACTGTTGCGCCGGTCCCGCTTTGTTCTCTGGTCCATTGTCGTTGCACCACGGTAATCGTTTCGCCAATAGGGGCGATGGTTACAATGGGACTAGGACTACCTGCAGGGCTGGGGCTAACTGATGCCGAAGGACTGGCATTGACTGAAGCACTCGGTGTAGGTGTCGTGCTCGTCTGGGCCCGTACCAGACTTCCTGAGGCAACAAAAAAGGAACCTGCCATGATCACGGTTACGGCAACTGCTCCAATAAAAAGTTTCTGGGCTGTCACTAGCTCCCCTCCAGGATTGTTCGTTATCTCTAGGCTATCAAGGAAGCAGGATAACTGTCAAGCGTTATGGCTGCTGTACGATAGAAGCCAACTGATCAAGCGCAACAATAGACACTTCGCCAGTCGAGCGATTCTTGACCTCGACCCCTCCAGCAGCCAGGCTCTTGGTACTAATGACAGCTCGAAGCGGCATCCCCAATAGATCGGCATCGGCAAACTTTACGCCTGCGGGGACATCACGATCATCAAATAATACCTCAATCCCCGCCTTACGAAGCTGTGCATAAAGTGCCTTAGCTTGTGATTTCTCTTCGTCAGTCTTTGTCAGATCGAGTAAGTGGATAGCAAAAGGCGCTACTGACCTAGGCCAGATAATTCCTTGCTCGTCATGATGTGACTCCACAATCACGCTCATGGCTCGGGCCGGACCTATCCCGTAAGAGGCCAGCCAAAATGGCTTCTGAGTTCCATCGGCATCCATGAACGGTACACCCATATCTTCGGAGAACTTCGGACCAAGTGGGAAGATGTTGCCCACTTCGACAGCCCGTTTCGTTTCAAGCTGGTACCCGTGGTTGGGACACTTCTCACCCGTTTGATCGAGAACTTCCTTATTGACCGCATAATCGCCTTTAGGACAAACAAAAACCGTGTCCTCTCCAATGTCACAAGGCACTTGGAATTCATGGGAAAAGTTTGAGGTAAAGATGCCACCTGAAGCTAACGTCACTAGCGCAGGAATGCCCAGGCGCTCGAAGGTTTTGAGGTAGGCCTGCTTCACTCGTTCGTAGTAGGCTTGCATATCAGCCTCAGTCGCATGAGCCGAGTAGAGGTCTTTCATGATAAACTCACGGGTTCGAGTTAGCCCACTCTTAGCGCGTGGCTCATGGCGAAACTTGGTCTGGAAATGATAGAAAGCTATCGGAAAGTCAGCGTAAGAAAGTGACTGTGAACCAAGCAGATCAACTGCCGTCTCTTCATGGGTCATGGTGAGACCAAGTTCGCGTTCCGAGGGATCGACGAACTGATACATATCGCCTTTAAGTTTACTCCAGCGTCCGCTTCGCTCCCAAAGCTCCTTGGGCGTGAGAGTAGGCATCAGCGTCTCCTGAGCATCAACAGCATTCATCTCTTCACGGATGATATTCATGATGTTTTGCATAACCCGCCAACCAAGGTGAGCAAAGGTGTACGAACCAGCCATTACCTTTCTGATGTAACCACCCCGCACTAAAAATGCGGTTGAAACGTTGTCGGCATCGGCCGGCGTTTCGCGAAGGGTCTTGGGAAAAAGTTTAGATTGTAACATAGCTTGAGTCTACCAGATAATCAGGTTTAGGGGCAAGAGTTTAGCCCCGAAGCTTGAGAATGTCGCTGTAGGTAATGGCGATAATCAAGAGGATGAGCAACACAAAGCCAACCGTGTGAGCTGCATTCTCGATCTGGGCATTGACCACCTTCTTACCCTTATTAATCTTCTCAAGGATGATGAACAAGAGTCGTCCGCCATCGAGCGCCGGGATTGGCAGGATGTTCACAATCGCGAGGTTAATCGAAATCATCGCCGTAAAGCTTAAGAGGGCGGCAAAACCGTAGTCGAGGATGGTTCGGGTGAGCTGGAAAAGACCAACTGGACCAGCCGCTCCTTCCGGAACTGCCCGGCTCACAAACAGCTGACGGAAGAAGTCGAGGATGGCTACAAAGATGAGCCCAACCGCCTTCAGCGTCTCCCAAATAGCATAGATTGGCGCCCACCAAATAGGCAATTTTGCTTTTGACTGGTCAACCAATGCCGCACCGAGCGGATATTCTCCACTTCCCAATACAGCAGAGAAGGTCTTTTGCTCGCCCTTACGGTCAACAACGAGTTTAATGTCCTTACCACGATTGCTGGTCGTGTATTCAATCAGCTGTTTTTGGCTGGTGATCTGGGTGTCGTTAATTGAGAGTACCGCATCGCCTGGCTTAAGCCCAATTTCTGATGCCACCGAGCCTTCAAGAACACCACTAATCGCAACCTCATGGGTTACTTTCGCGCGAGGTATGCTGTCGGCTTCGCTAACCAATGGACTCATGCCAAGCATAAAGCCAAGTGAAACCAGGAGCCAGGCGAGGATAACGTTCATGACCACACCGGCCACCACCACCTTGGCCCGGACCCACGGTGACTGATGGGCAAAAGAACGAGGATTCGACTTCTCTGCCTTCGTGGCATCTTCATCTTCACCGAGCATGCGGACATAGCCGCCAATTGGTAGTAGGTTAATCGCATACTCTGTCTCTCCTCGCTTGATGGCGAAGATTCGAGGTGGAAAGCCAAAGGCAAACTCTTCAACTTTAATACCTGATCGTTTTGCCATGAGGAAGTGACCGAGTTCGTGCACAAACACTAACAGACCAAGGATAATGATAAATACAATCGCCGTAATAAGCATGCGACTCCTTTTCGATTACAGTTTTGAGTATACCATGTTCCATGAGCAAGCCCAACGGCAGCATGGCACATCCGATTGTCAGATTAGCAAAAAGATCGTCCCACTCGGGGCGGTCGTTTTGCATCTACCAAAAGCGCCTCCTTGCAGAGGCGCTTCGTAGTTTGTCTTAGATCGTACGGATATCTTTTTCTTTTGCCGTAGCCAGTTGCGCTACCTTGTCGTTGAACTCATCGATCATTTTATTCAGATCACGCTCGCCGTCATACTTGTCATCCTCAGTCAGCGTTCCGGCTTTTACCTCGGTCTGGACTTCTTCCCAGGCATCTTTTCGGATATTGCGAAGACCAATACGCGTCTCTTCGGCCATCTTATGAACAAGCTTGACGAGCTCCTCACGACGCTCTTGGCTCATCGGGGGCAAGGCAATGCGGATCATGGTGCCATCGTTGGTTGGATTCAGATTGCGACCCGACTCACGAATGGCAGTTTCAATCGGACCCAAGTTACCCTTATCCCACGGGGTGATAGTGATCAGGGTTGCATCGGGCGTTCCGACATTAGCGACCTGCTTGAGCGGCATCCGTGAACCGTAATATTCAACTTGGATGTCTTCAACCAATAAAGCTGATGCTCGACCCGTGTGAATTGTCTTCAAACTTTCGCTAAAGCGGTCGATTGCTTCCTGCATTTTGGGTTTGGTTTTGTTGTAAATATCGAGTAGTGGCATACGATTCCTTTCAGTTCTATAGTACGAGTTTCTGGCGGCGAATCAAGGGATACAGTTCCAATCTCAATGGACGGTCGTACCAATCGCCTCGCCATCGATCACTCGTTTGATATTGCCAGGTTCAGTTAAGCTAAAAACAACGAGCGGGAGGCTGTTATCGCGCGCCAGGCCAATCGCTGAGGCGTCCATAACGTTCAGCTGCTTTTCGATAACTTCTTGGTAAGTAACCTTCTCGTATTTCTTTGCCTCAGGATTCTTCACCGGATCCGCATCAAAGATGCCATCAACCTTGGTCGCCTTAAGAAGTACTTCGGCATTGATCTCACAGGCCCGCAGAACAGAGGCAGTATCGGTGGTGAAGTACGGGTCGCCTGAACCAGCGGCAAGGATGACGACTCGTCCCTTCTCGAGGTGACGGATGGCCCGACGGCGGATGTACGGTTCTGCAACTTGCGGAATATTGAGCGCGCTTTGGACACGAGTCTGCACTCCCTGCTTCTCAAAGGCATCCTGCAAGGCTAGGGCGTTCATGACCGTAGCAATCATACCCATATAGTCACCGGTTGCCCGATCCATCCCATTTACGCTAGCTGCATAGCCACGGAAGATATTCCCACCACCAACAACGATTGCGAGCTGGGTTCCCCCGTCGACTACCGATTTGATCTCTTGGCCTAAACGGACCGCCATCTTTGGATCGATTCCGTATTCTCGCTCACCGAGCAAGGCTTCACCTGACAACTTGAGTACGACACGTTGATACTTCGCCATGTTACTCCTCACCTACTTGTTGCTTAATTTTTGCTTTAATATGACTGCTTGAAATGGTAGATTCAGGATATTCTTGCACTCGGACAACCTTGCCGTGCCACCCGTAACGGGCGAGCTCGGCCTGCAACTTTTGTTCGGTAAATGTTTGGTTATACCCAAGAACAATAATATCCGGATCGACCTCCAAAACCGTTCGATAGTATCGCGTCGGATCGGTCTCGACAGGAACTATTGCCCTATCCACTACCGCCAAAGCAGCGACCATCCGGCAACGGTCATCAGCCGAAAAGATAAGGTCCGGTTTTGAACGTCTAGCAACAGCATCGTTCGCGACCACCACAACCAGTTCAGTACCAAGCTGCTTTGCTTGTTCCAGAAAAAAAATATGGCCAGGATGGAGTAGGTCAAATACTCCACTGGCCATAATTCGAATTGCCGATGATGAATGGTCGGATTCGGCAGTCACCGGCTTATTCCCCACCCAGCTCGTAGCGGATAAATCGCTTGATCTGAATGTTTTCGCCAATCTTCTGAACGAGAGCGTTGCGAAGATCGCGGATTGATTGGCTTGGGTTCTTAATGAATGGTTGCTCGTAGAGGTCATCGACAGAAGCAGGAGCCATTGAGGCGATCTGCATGGCGACTTCATGAGCGAACTCACGAAACTCTGGGTTACGGGCAACGAAGTCGGTTTCACAGTTTACTTCAACCATGACACCAATGCGACCGGCATGGATGTATGATTCAACCATACCTTCGCCGGCCATACGGTCAGACTTCTTCGCGGCAACAGCAGCACCTTTGGCACGAAGTGCCTCGATAGCTTTATCCATGTTGCCCTCAGCCTCAACCAAGGCTTTTTTAGCATCCATGAGACCAACACCGGTGCGCTCACGGAGTTCTTTTACATCAGTAGCTTTAATATCCATTCTATCTCCTTAGAGAAATTACTCGGCTTTCTTGGTAGTTCGCTTTGGCTTAGCCTCTTCAGTAGCAGGGGCTTCTTCGGCCTTCTTCTCTTCCTTGGCTGGAGCGGCAGCAGGAGCAGCCGATTTATTGCTAGTGATTGCCTCAGCAACGAGATTGACAATCAGTTCGATTGCACCACGCGCATCATCATTGGCGGGAATGGGGTAAGTAATAGTTTCAGGGTTGGCATTGGTGTCGCAGATGCCGACGATTGGCAGTCCAAGACGGCTCGCTTCGGTAACAGCGGTTGCTTCAGCAACAGTGTCAACAACAAACAAGGCGTCAGGAAGATCCTTAAGACCGCGGATACCACCCAGCATGTCATTAGACTTGTTGATCTTTTCAGTCAAAACGCGCTTCTCTTTCTTAGTCTTGGCCATGCTCTCCGGATCAGCCAGCTGAGCCTCCATGATATCGATATTCTTCAAGTTTCGAAGTACCGTCTCGAAGTTAGTCAACAGACCACCCGGCCAGCGGTTGACGAGATATGGCATGCCAGCCTTAATAGCAGCAGCCTTAACGAGATCAGCAGCCTGAGGTTTGGTACCAACAAAAAGAATAGTCTTGCCGCTTGCTGCCATGTCGGCAACTACGTGCAATGCTTTTTCAAGCGCATCTTGAGTCTTTTGGAGGTCAATGATGTAGATACCTTCACGCAATACGTAGGTGTACTGACGTGACTTTGGGTGAGAACGTTCCTTCTTGTGACCAAAGTGGGTACCAGCAGCAAGAAGCTGCTTCAGGGTTGGGAGAGTTGGGATTTTTGCCATCGTGTTCTTTCTGGACGGAATTTCTTATCGCGGCATTACGCTCGCCTGGCATCCGTCGGCCGTATTAACGAATTAGTCTTCTTTTTTATTTGATTTACGAGGTTTCTTTTCGGCAGTATTGCTAGACATCTCAGCCTGTTTGGCCAAGCGAGCCGCAAACTTATCCATGCGTCCTGCGGTGTCAACAAACTTTGCCTTACCGGTGTAGAACGGATGGCAGTTGCCACAGATTTCAACCTTGATTGACTCTTCGGTCGAACCAACCGTAAAATTGTTACCGCATGCGCAGGTAACCGTAGCCTGGTGATAGGCTGGGTGAATATTTGCCTTCATGATTTCCTTTCTTGACCGAGTTCCACTTTTTGTCATCCTTGACTGGAAGCGAAGCGCTCCAGATCGAGGATCTCGTTTGGTTCGGGATTTCTCACTATGTTCGAAATGACATCAGGTGGATGATACGGTCTCTTCTATTTCTCGGTAAGAATACCATATTTCTTCTGAAGTGGCAAGGCCCGGACCGTCACGGTCCGGGCCTCTGCACAGTACCGATCCTTTTCTCAAGTTCGGTAAGCGCTGACAGATGACCTTCTCGGTCGTATCTTGTGCGTGCGCAGACAACCGCATGAGCTACAATCCCATGCGCACGGTGCAGCAGGCAAAGCCGTTGCTCCTCCCAGCTGCGATGACCGTGTTTCTGGTCCTCACAGACCCGCATCTCTCCCTCCTGGTCTAAACAACCTAGCGTTCGACAGCCACGATCCGTCGGCCCCTATCTCGAACCACACTCCTAAGCATCCATATTTGGGCGGCGGTTTGACGGAGCTGATCCGCGTCGAGTGCCTCGGCCCCCGCAGACGAGGTTGCCCGCCTTACATAGTATCGATGCACAATCGCGAGCTGCTTACGCTGCATAGTTCGACTCTTGTCTCCAAGGCAAAGTCGCAGCATCGCAAACGCATGGTCATCTATCCGCGTCACAAAAGTTCGCGAATTGCGACCTTTAGAGGTCGCTACCGTAATCCGGGACGCAAGCTCCGTCATAGGATCTCCTACTAAGAGGCAGGAAAGAAACAGCACCGAAGAAACGACTAATCGGCTGGCGCTAGTTTAGCATATTCTTTTCATTACGAATACTGGCCCGGGCGAAACCGCCCGGGCCAGTTTGAACGCGTCACGATGCCTGAGACTCAACCGGCCTTGGCCGCTTGCATTCCTTGAATTTGATCCGGAGATAGAGATCCTGCCGACCCTTAAGGCCGAGAAGGATGAGGCTGAGCGGTAAGCCAATTCGCTCGACTTCCGCTCGCTCACCGGCGCTCACATCGCCCCTTCGGGATAACTCCTTGTAGGGGCCAGTGAGCTCTTCCAGCATCTCCGTTACTTTTGGCATATCGCCCACCACGTGGCACAGCCGGGCGAGCCAGGCCGACGGCTCCAGATCTGACAGCTCTAGTCTTGCGACTTCGACCGAGATGACTGCGACTCCGTCAGAGTCATCATCAACGTCGTCCGGTCGCACCAACTCAATAAGCAGTTTCAAACTCCCCGCTCCTTGCAGCAAGAAACTAACCTAGCATAATTAACCGCAGAGTACGGCTTGAGGGATAATACCCTATTTCCGCCCCTTTGTCCAGTAGCAGACCATTGCCCGATGCCTGATTTTCAGGTATACTGACCCCATGATGAACTCATGGTCTGCCTCTCGCCTGAGAAGCTTCAAGGAAGAAAATTCAAACGAAAGATATGAAGTGCGACGCAAGGTAGCCGTAGCTACCTTAAGGCGCGATGAATGTCTTGCAGTTGAGTTTTCCTTGAAGACCGTGCATGGAGGCAGACCATGAGTTCAATAGACCTCGAACGACAACTCAAAGATGTCCTCGACATTGCCGCGGGTGGAAATGATCCTGAGCTTCGTGCTATGGCCGAAGAAGAGGCTAAACGCCTCCGCAAAGAGATCACGGCCGCAGATCCCGAGAACCAACGCAATGTCATCCTCGAAATCCGCCCCGGGACTGGCGGCGACGAATCCGAGCTCTTTGCCGGGGAGTTGTTTCGCATGTACCAACGCTACTGCGATAAGGTTGGTTTCAAGATTAAGATTCTCGACTCAAACATCTCTGACCTCGGTGGCTTAAAGCAGGTTGTCGCTGAAGTAACCGGTGACCACGTTTACCAGACCCTGAAATATGAGGGTGGCGTTCACCGAGTCCAACGGGTGCCAAAAACCGAAAAGAGCGGCCGCATCCACACCTCTGCTGTTTCAGTCGTTGTCATGCCAGAAGTTGAGACCCGCGAGGTTGAGATCCGCTCCGATGACCTAAAAATTGACGTCTACCGCTCAGGTGGCCACGGCGGCCAGAGCGTAAACACGACCGACTCCGCGGTTCGACTCACCCACCTGCCGACTGGAATTGTGGTTATCTGCCAAGATGAGCGCAGTCAGTTGCAGAATAAGGAAAAGGCGATGAAAGTTTTGGCGTCACGCCTCTACGACCATCAGCAAGCTGAGGAACGCAAAGCTAAAGGTGATATCCGCAAAAGCATGATTGGTTCCGGCGATCGTTCAGATAAGATCCGCACTTACAACTTCCCACAAGACCGTATTACCGACCACCGCATTGGTAAGAGCTGGTTTAAGATTTATAACGTTCTCGAAGGCAATATTGAGCCGATCATTGAAGCGCTGCAAGAAGCCGATGAAGAGTTGGTTGGCAAGGAAAGTTAATGACGATTGGCGATGCCCTTAAAGCTGGCGTAAAAGTTCTCCAAGAAAGCGGCACACCCGAGCCAATTGCCTCGGCCCGCACGCTCCTCCAACGGCTACTCAACAAATCGTGGACTGAGCTGTTTCGCGATGCCAATCTGGAGCTTCCAACTGAGCAGTATGAACAGTATCAGCAGATGCTGGAACGACGAATGAAACATGAACCTGTGAACTACATCGTAGGCTGGACACACTTTGGCGGTGTAAAGCTTGCGGTCACTCCGGCTACTCTTTCGCCTCGATTTGAGACCGAAATCTTGGTCAACGATGTACTCGCCTATCTCAATACTGACCTCGAGCGATTCGCGGCAGTATACGATATTGGTACCGGCAGCGGGGCTATTGCCCTGGCGATCGCTCAAGCGTTAAAAACGGCGGATTTCGAGTTTCATGTCACTGGGACGGACATCTCCGAAGAAGCACTTGCCATTGCCAAGCAAAATTCGGTCGACAACGGTTTGGAAGAGAAGGTAAGCTTTATTAAAACAAGTTTATTGCCCGATATCGTTCACGTCTCACCAGTCATCGTCGCTAATTTGCCCTATATCCCTTCAGAGCGTATGAGTCAGCTTGAGACCCAAGTTCGGGAGTATGAACCGCACCTAGCGCTAGATGGCGGTCCAGACGGACTCGACCTTTACCGACAGCTCTTTGAGCAGATCACGACCCAGCGAATTACCCCTCGAGCGATCTTTTGTGAGATCGACGAAACACAGGGTAAATCAATTACCGACCTTATTCATAACCACTGGCCAGAAGCCAAGGTCATCATCAAACACGACTTTGCTGGTCACGACCGCTTCGTTCACGTTCTCTTTTCCTAACGAAACATACCTATTTTAACCTGTTCTGCCCTTGACAAACAGGCAGTTTTCAGGTATAATCTCCCCAGCTCTCAACAGGAGGGCTGCACTGTCTGACATGGAAAGGGATTTCTCGATGCGCAATCGAGCTCTCAGGATCATCATTGTGGATGATGATCCAGCGGTAAGGAAACTTCTGGCGACCATTGTAGGGCTGCACGGCCACGAAGTCGTCGCATCCGCTGGTTCCGGCATCAGTGGACTGGCTCTCATCCAGGAGCTGAAGCCTGACCTGGCGATCCTCGACAACACTATGCCGGGGCAACTATGTGGGCTGGATGTCCTGGCAGCGATCCGCGGAGACGAGACAATCGCCGCTATCCCGGTGATCCTGCACACTAGCGACACAGGCGGCGTACAGGATGAAGCGGAGTTCCTCGGCGCGGTCTTCCTGGCCAAGCCCAGCACTCCGCTGGACGTGTTGTCGGCGCTCCGCGCTGCAGTACCTGACGAAGGGAGCGTGGAGGTTCCTTCCGACGCCCCCGAAACCTCCGGCACCTAGCCCACGACGGGCAGGACGCTGGAAAACGAAAATGTGGCCGGGACCTGTAGGGTCCCGGCCACATGACGTATATGGGCTCTTTTTTATTACTTCAGTTCTTCGAGTGTCACCTTTACGGTCTGCTCTTTGTCGTCCCGTAGAATCTTCAAAGTCACGACATCGCCTGGCGAATAATTATTTAACACACTTGCCAGCGACTTATCATCGTCTAAGCGTTCTCCATTAATCTCCAAGATAATATCGCGCTCTTTGAGGCCAGCTTTGTCGGCAGGGCCGTCGGGCTGAATGCCAGGGCTACGCAAGCCTTCGCTCACGATCAAGGCGCCATATTGAACCGAAAGGTCAAGCTCTTTGGCAATCACCGCATCGAGAGGAATATAGCGCACGCCAAGCATCGGTCGGGTAATCTTTCCGGTCTTCCGAACTGAGTCGATCGCCTTCTTTACTGAGTTCACCGGCAAGGCAAAACCGATACCAATCGATGAACCGGTAGTGGAAGCAATGGCCGTATTAATACCAATGACCTGACCCTTGAGGTTAACGAGTGGACCACCTGAGTTGCCCGGATTAATCGTTGCATCAGTTTGGACGAGGCCTGAAAGCTCAGCGGTCCCCTGGCCATCAAGCTTCCGATCCTTGGCGCTCACCACACCAACCGAGACTGAGTTATCGAACTGGCCGAGCGCATTGCCAATAGCGATGACCCACTGACCAACTTCAAGTGAATCTGAGTCACCAAGCTCAACTACCGGTAAACCGTTTGCTTCAATTTTAAGCACAGCTAAGTCGTTGAACGCATCACGGGCCTTGACTGTAGCATCAAACTTTTTCCCGTCTGAAGTGGCAACGGTATACGTTGCACGCTCATCGCTCACGACATGCTTATTCGTAACAATGAGGCCATCAGACGTAATGATAAAACCCGTTCCAGCCCCTTCCTGTTCAACCACACGACCAAAAAAATCAGTGCCTTCGGTTTTTGTGGTGATCGAGACCACGGCCGGGCTGACTTTCTTTACCGTATCGATGAAACCGTTACTTTCTTCAACCACGAGCTTTTCCGTAACCGTTCGGGCAAGGTTGAGCGTGCCGTCTTCTTTGATGCCCAGAAAGCGACGCAGTGGTGCATTTTCAGTGAGAATGACCAAAGAACCAGCAGCACCGATCATGCCCATACCTAAAGCGAGGATGAGAAAAATGACGAGAAAACGACCCGTCTGGCGCTGTGCCGTCTCACGAGTATTTGAATTCTGTTCATCATCAAAAATAATCTTTGGCATGATTACTCCCTTACTTTTTCTTTTTGGGCGCTGGCTTCTCTTCGGGGTCACGGTCAATGACCACCCAGCTTGATCGATCAAGAACACTATTGGCAAAGACGTGAATCTGCCCCTTGTCGTCTTCAAGACGAACCTTTCGGGCATCGATCCGCTTAATAATACCCGTTACCCCGTTGACCTGAACTAAGTAGCCAACTTCAAAATCGCGATCACGAGCCAAAAAGAGACCCGCTATCAGGTCTTGAATCATGGCATTCGCACCAGCACCGATAGCAATACCGGTCACCGCTAAGCTCCCTGACAGGGCAAAAGCAAGGTTGGCAAAACCCAAAGAGCGGGCGATGGCAACGCCGAGGAGAATAAGCAAAACGATGTGAGTAGTTGAGGCAATAATATCGCGAAGTGCCCGATGCGTTCGGTTCAATCGCAACAAGCGCTCAATGAGCCATTGAACGATGTAGAGAGCGATATAGCCAAAGGCGAAAGTAAGGATCGCCCGCGGCAGCTTCGGGAGGAGATCAAGGATTGGGTCGGTAAGACCAGTAATCAATTGTTCCATAGACTCCATTGTAGCAGAAATGAACACAGAATGCTCGTCTGCTTCTACCTACTACTACACCGTTTAGGATAGTTTCTTACGTAAAACGTCATTCAGAACTGCCGGATTTGCCTGACCCTTGGCCGCCTTCATAACCTGGCCGACAAAAAAGCCAAAGAGCTGCTGTTTACCTGCGCGGTATTCCCCAAGCTCCTTCTCGTGAGCAGCAAGCACTTCGTCGATCATGGCTTCAATCGCGCCCGTATCAGAAACCTGCTTTAGCCCCTTTTCCTCGATAATAGCTTCGGCTGTCTTCCCTGTTTCACGCATGGCCGCCGCCACATCTTTCCCGATCTTGGTCGAGATGTCACCAGACTGGATGAGCTTCAACAGTCCTACCAATTTCTCTGCTTCAATGGCGAGGTCTGGTACCTCATTGATCACCCAGTTGGCCGCGAGCTTCGCATCAGCATCGTGCGACAAAATGGTCTTAAAGTAGTCCGCCCGAGCAGCGTCGTTCACCAACACCTCGGCATCGGCCTCAGTGAGACCAAGGGTTATGTATTCTTTGCGAAGCTCGGCAGGAAGAGCGGGCATCTTGGCTTTGATGGCAGCAATGTACCCTTCAGCTAATTTAAGCGGGGGTAAATCTGGCTCTGGGAAATAGCGATAATCAGCAGCCTCTTCTTTTACCCGTTGGGTAAAGGTAATCTGCTTGGTATCATGCCAGCCGCGTGTTTCTTGAACAACCTTCTCTCCCGCTTCGATAGCAGCAATCTGACGATCGATCTCAAAGTTAATCGCTCGCTCAGCCGAACGGAATGAGTTCAGGTTTTTCACCTCAACTTTGGTCCCATATTCACCGCGAGCAGCTTGCTCTTTGGTTCTGACAGAGATATTTGCCTCAACCCGCATCTCACCTTTTTCCATGTCAGCGCTAGCCACACCAAGAGCTCGAAGGATACGTTGATACTCTTCAGCAAACAGTCTCGCCTCTTTTCCGGAACGAATATCTGGCTCAGTTACCAACTCCATAAGCGGCGCACCGGATCGGTTGTAGTTCACCAGCGAGTGTTTGGCGCCTTCAGGATGCTGCAGCGTTCCCGTATCTTCCTCGAGGTGAATTCGGGTAATTCGAACTGTCGCATCTTCCCCTTCAATTTGAAGTGGCAACTCACCCTTTTGGCAAAGTGGCAAATCGTATTGTGAGATCTGGTAGCCTTTCGGTAGATCGGGATAGAAATAGTTCTTGCGATCCCATTTGCTCTGGCGAGCAATGTCGCAGTTGAGCGCCAAGCCAACCATAACGGTAGACGCTACTGCCTGTTCGTTTGGAACCGGTAATGCACCAGGCAACCCAAGACAGACCGGACAGACATTGGTATTCGCCTCACCGTGAAATGGATCGTTCTTGCATCGGCAGAACATCTTTGTTTCAGTGTTTAACTCGGCGTGGATTTCTAGACCGATAACGGCTTCGTACTTTTCGTTCATGATACACCCTTTGCTAATAACTCAAATCCTCGACGCAATGCTTCGCCTACCTCACCCTCTTGCTCGGGAATCGGGTGATTTGGGTTGATCGCTAAGACTTCAGCAATTTGTGAATTCTTAGTGAATATCTTTGCAGCTTCGTCTGAACCAACCCAACGGTATTCACTATGATCCTCAGGGTTAAGTTGCGGTTCCTGACCTGGATCTTTAAGCGTGGCGAAGAACTCAATCTCAACCGCATGTCGTTCCTGAGCCGTCGTATAGGTAAAAACGTAAAAGGGCTCACCAACCACGACGTCAAGGTTAAGCTCTTCTTTTACTTCCCGAGCAACGGCCTGCTGCGGCGACTCGCCGAATTCAACTTTACCGCCAGGGATTTCAAAAATACCAGGCAGAAACGCTTTGGTATCGGCTCGTCTGGCAACAAGCACCTTACCGTCTTTATGAATAAAAGCCGAGGCAACAATAATTTGCTTCATAAGACACCTAGCGTTCGAAGGACCGTTTTAAACTGATCCAAGACTCGACGGGCCTCTGCCTCAGACAGTTCGCGATTGAGCTCATGCGCTAGTTGGTTTCTAACCTTATGCGCTTCCCAGGCAGTATCGAGGGTAGTTCTTGAAAGCTTGTCGGTTGCCGCTTTAAGTCGCTCGCCTAAGGTATTTCCCGGAAGGCCATGGAGCTGCAGGGCGTGATCGAGCATGATATCAGCTTGCATAATCGCCTGACGACGCTGGTGGGCATCGCCGAGCATGGTCTCAAAATTCTGCCAATGGGTCACAAATTCTTTTCGCTTGGCCTCAAGGAGATCTTTTCCGGGACCACGCTTCAGTCCACCAAAAGGCAGCATAATTAACCAGACAATTGCCTTAAAGAACCCGTCTAAAATGAGGTAGATCGGATCGGGACTTTTATCTTTTTTATACTGCTTCGACATAGACCGGCTCCTTTGTGCGTGGCGCGCCACCATTAATAAGCGGTAAAATATCTCGAATATCGTGAACCACATAGTCTGGCTGATACTCATGGATGCCCTGACCAAACGAACCATACATAACCCCAGCGGTCTTGGTGCCCGCAGCCTTACCGGCAACAATGTCGGCATCGGCATCGCCAACCATTAAGACCTCTTCAGGGACTAATCCCAGCTCGTCCAAGACAAAGGCAATACCATCGGGGCTAGGTTTAGTGGCCGGGACTTCATCACCAGCATACGAGACATCAACAGCTTCTCTAAAGTTTAAGGCTTCGTAGATCTTATCGAGTGACAGTCGACTTCGATTGGTCAGTACCGCAGTCTGCAAGCCTGCCTCACGAAACAGCGGCAGCCCCTCAACAACACCAACATACGGCGCAATCAGGTGATGTCTGGTGCTTTGTGCCTCTCGGAATGCCTGAACCAAGGCAACGGGATCAATCCCAGGCGCGAAGTAACGCATGATGTCTTCAAGGTGTCCTATACCGCTCCCCACCTGTAACAACTCGTCCCAAGCTCGTCGAGGAACACCATATTGATCAAAGGCATGATCGTAGGCCTCGCCAATAAATGTCGAGGTATCGAGCAGCGTTCCGTCTAAATCAAAAAGGATAGCTTTAAGATTTGGCATAGTTTCCTTATGTCATTCCCGAGAGAAGCGTCAGTATTCTGATCGGGAATCGGTTTTCTACCAGCATTGACCGATCCTCGATCCGGAGCGGCCATAGGCCTTCCGGTCAAGGATGACAATTACTTGCGAGTAACTGTCACCTTTTCCATCTTTACGTCTTGAAGTGGCTTGTCGTTACTATCCACATCAACCGCCGCAATGGCCTTCACCACATCCATACCATTGGTCACTTTCCCGAAGATGGTATGGCGACCTTCAAGGTGCGCCTGGCGCTTTTCCGTAACAATAAAGAATTGTGAACCGTTGGTGTTTGGACCGCGGTTAGCCATGGCAACCATACCAGGTTCCATTTTGTAGTCGTTGTCTTCATCGGCAAAGTCTTTACCAAAGGCGCTTTCACCACCGGTCCCTGTACCTGTAGGGTCACCGGTTTGAATCATAAAGTCCTGAATTACGCGGTGGAAGATGATGCCGTCATAGTAGCCTTTCTCGGCTAATTTTTCAAAGTTCTCTACGGTTTTTGGGGCATCCTTCTTAAAGAGTTCAATTTCGATATCGCCTTTCGTTGTTTTAATTGTGGCAGTCACGGTCTTCTCCTCTTGTTTGCTATCTGATTGTTTTGTAGGGCTGCTTGTTGTGCCAGGCTGTGGGGTTGCCGTTCGCTTCGCATTGTAGCTGGCATACCAGTCGGAAACCTTTGGACTCGCTTTTTTATAGCCCCAGGTGCCCAGCCAGCCAATTACGGCTAAAGCAATAATCGCTCCAATGACCTTAAGCCAAGGAAAGCGCTTAGGCTGTGGCACTTCGCCGTATCGCTCAATGAGCTTCTTTTCTTTACGTTTGCGAGCGTTTAATCCCATGTGTTACCTCCATCATGACTGATTTGCGTGAGATTAAAGAGAGGGCTTTGCTTCGTTAAAGTTGGTCGCTGCCTCATATGCCTTACCGAGCGCGAAGAGCACCCCCTCTCCCTTGTCTGGGCCAATGAATTGGACCCCGACTGGGAGCTTTGCGCCATCACGCTCAACAAAACCAGCGCGCGAAACCAAGGCAGGTACTCCAGCTAAGTTAACCGGACCGGTAAAGATATCTTCAAGGTACATGGCAACCGGGTCATCGCCCTTCGCCCCAAAGGTAAAGGCAACCGATGGACTAACTGGCGTAACAAGACAGTCAACGGCTTTCAGGACCTCGTCCATCTCTTTTTTGATCAAAGCACGGACTTTCATAGCCTTGTTGTAGTAGGCATCGTAATACCCAGCGCTTGAAGCGTAGGTTCCGAGCATGATCCGTCGTCTCACTTCTTCGCCTAAGTACTTCGCTCGCGTCTGCTTATACACTTCCAGTAGAGTATGATTACCTTGCTCTCGCTCGACTGACTCGCCGAAGCGAATACCATCATACCGTGCAATATTTGAAGCAACCTCTACCGGACACAAAATATAATATGCCGGAACAGCATATTTCACCGTAGGCAAGCTAACTTCAACAATCTCTGCGCCTAGCTTCTTGAGCTGGTCGATTGCAGCATCAATCTGCGCTCGGACGTCAGCATCCATGCCATCAATAAAGAACTCTTTGGGGATGCCAATTCGCATGCCCTTCACGTCGCGACTCACTGACTGGTAATCAGGCAGCGTCGTCGCATCATAGGCATCTTGGCCACGAAGCGCTTCAAAGATAATTTCGGCATCTTCAACCGATTTAGTCATCGGCCCAACAACATCGAGCGAGCTCGACATGGCCAAAAGACCGTACCGGCTAATCGCGCCATAAGTTGGCTTGAGGCCAACGATACCGGTAAAGCCGGCTGGCTGTCGGATCGAGCCAAAAGTGTCAGAGCCAAGTGCGCCAGCGCAAAGATCGGCAGCGACAGCCGCGGCTGAACCGCCGGAGGATCCGCCGGGAACTCGTGAGGTGTCCCATGGATTAGCAGTCGTACCAAAAGATGAGGTTTCCGTCGACGAACCCATGGCCGAGTCATCCATGTTCGTCTTACCGAGGATAACCACACCAGCCTCTTTCAACTTACGAACAGCCGTTGCATCGTAAAGCGGGAGGTAGTTTTCCAGATATTTGGAAGCATTGGTTGTCCGCTGGCCTTTGGTTGAGTAATTGTCTTTGATGGCTATCGGGATACCATCGAGCATACTCAGTGTTTTACCGGCAGCCCGGCGTTCATCTGAAGCTTTTGCTTGCTCCAATGCGGTATCGTGAAATACGGTCAAATAGGCATTGAGTTTAGGGTTAAGTTCATCAATACGATCGAGGTATGCTTGGGTAACTTCAACGGCAGTGGTCTTCCCGGCAGCGAGTAGTGCTGCAGTTTCTTTAATCGTGAGTCCGAAAAGATCGGTCATTCGAGCACCGCCTTAACCTTGACATATAGTTGCTCGGCAGCCGGTGCACCAGCAAGAAACGCCTCACGATCTACTGTGTCGGCAGCAACAATGTCATTCTGTAAGACATTAACCAAGCCGGTAGTCTGAGCCAGCGGCTCAACACCGTCCGTATTCACCTCTGCCAACTGATCGACATAGTCCAAAATTGCCGAAAGCTGACCGGTATATTTTTCCAATTCTTCCTCGGTTACATCGAGCCGAGCAAGGTGCGCCACATGGGCGACTTCTTCTTTGGTAAGTGCTTTAGCCATAACAAGATTCTCATCATTATTCAGTGCATTTCGAGGCGAAGCCTCTTGGTCCTGTTATATCACGGCCAAACCTGATTTGTCCACCAACCTCATCTCAAGAAACCAAGAGTGATTTTCTGAGAAAGGCGGCCAAGCCCGAGGGAGTCCCCGGGTTGGCCTAGACCTAGTTTGAGCGGGACCTTACCTAAGGGTCACCAGCTCGTCGGGAAACTGGCCGTTGAAACAGCCGAGGCAGAGCTGGTCGAGCGGCAAACCGATCGACTCCACCAGCCCCGGAAGGCTGAGGAAAGCCAACGAATCGGCCCCGATATCTTGCCGGAGCTGATCGATCGACCGACTCGAAGCAGCGAGAGGCACGTCGCTGCCCGTACCGTTGCCGTAGGGGCAGGGGCAGCGTAGGGGTGGCGAGGCCACACGAACGTGGACTTGAAGAGCACCGGCACTCCTCAGCATTTTGACCGCCTGAGCGACGGTCTCAGCCGTGACGACCGAGTCCTCGACAAGGATGACTCGTTTGCCAGCTACGTTCTCCCTGATCACGTTGTAGCGTACCTCGATCGGCACACCAGGGTAGCGGTTCTTCACTACCCCTTCATTGAACGGCACGCCCGACTGGTGATGGAAGCCGATCGCGGCTTCCATGGCCGCATCCGGGAATGGCATCACCGCCTGAGCAGCAACCGGAGCCTCCGTGGCCAAAGCAGCGCCGGTCGCCTGACGAACAACGTGGACCGAACGGCCAGCCAGGCTACTATCTGGCCGCATTAGGTAGACGTACTGGAGGGCACAGACGGCGGGTCGAGATACGGCAAACTGGTAGCTCTTAATCTCCTCTCCTTCGATGATCACCAACTCGCCGGGAGCAACGTCGCGTACCACTTTAGCAAGCTGAACGGTGAATGCGCAGCCTTCAGAGGCTACGCTCCAGCCACCATCATCTAGCCGTCCAATCACCAGGGACTGTAAGCCCATAGGATCACGGAAGGCCATCAAGGAAGTGGGTGTGGCGATAATACCCGCAAAGGCACCACCCACCTGGGTAAGCGCCGTCTGAACTGCCAGAGCAAGATCGCCCTGGTAGACATCTTCAATCCGCTTAGTGATCGCAGCGGCAACATGCTGTCTAGGGTCATTGAGACGACCACAGGCAACAACCGACGCTCCGCCTACCGTCTGCAATGGGTGGTCAACGACTGCCCGGAACACACCGCCTAGCGAAACTGGCTGGGTGAACTCTTCAAGATCCCGGAGCACTTCGCTCACCAAGCCAGGTCCCGAACGCCGACGACTCGTGATCCCATCTGTCGCAAGGAGGCCTGCTGAAACAGGACCTCTATACTGCATCGCAAAGAGCGCATGGGCGACCTGCACAGCCGCACTGCTACTCGGAGACATGACCGCACATACTGCACCCTGAAAGGGCATCGTTACCTCTCCTGTCACCAACCGGACCCTACTGTGCTAAGGTGGTTCACCTCTACCCAAACCATCGCATAAATTCATAAAAAGTAAATACTACGAATAGGTACTCAGAGCGTATCAGTGAGTACGATAAAGATATTTTTTTAGAGAGCTATGAGCCGATCAGCGCCTTAAACTCATCTTCAGTGAGTACTTTCACCCCGAGCTGCAATGCTTTTTCATACTTACTCCCCGGCTCAGCACCAACTACAACATAACCAGTCTTTTTACTGACCGATTCACTAATCTCGGCGCCCAACGCACGAGCCTTTTCTTTTGCCTCGTCCCGAGTCATAGTTGCTAAACCACCAGTAAAGACAAAGCTCTTCCCCGTCACGCCTTCTTTTGAGGCTTTGCGCGTTTCGGGCAAGGCAATCGTCACGCCTTTAGCCAACAGCTCTCGAATGAAATCGGTGTGCTCTTGTTGCTGGAAGTAGTCGTAAATACTCGCTGCGACCACTGGACCAATATCGCGGATGCCGTTCCACTCTTCTTTGGTAATCGATTGCAGTGTCTCAGGCAGGTCAGTCGTAGCTTTCGAATTGGCCAAGTAGTCGGCCATGTCATTGGCCGTCTCAATACCAACATTACGGATGCCTAACGCATAAATAAATTTTGCGAGGGTGATGTTTTTATGCGACTGAATCGTTTGGATAATGTTGGCCGCGCTCTTCTCGCCAAATCGCTCTAACCCTTCAACATCGCCCTGTTTCAGATCGAACAAACCAGCAAAGTCTTTGATCAGACCTTCTTCAATAAAGCGATCAAGAATCTTCGGCCCTAAGCCTTCCATATCAAACGCAGCTTTACCCACAAAATGCTCGAGCCGACGCCGCTGGACTGAAAAGCATGATGGATTAGAACAGCGAGCAGCCGCTTCCCCTTCCTTACGAATGACGGGCGAATGACAGATCGGACAGCTATCCGGAATTTGATATGGCTTTGCGCCGGCAGGCCGCAGGTCGACAATAATCTTCACGACCTCAGGAATAATGTCCCCGGCTTTGCGAATGACTACCGTATCGCCAACGCGAATATCTTTGCGGTCGATCTCGTCCTGATTATGTAAAGTCGCACGCGAGACTGTTGTACCAGCGACGGTTACCGGTTTCAAAACAGCAACGGGAGTCAGCGTCCCGGTCCGGCCAACTTGCACGATAATATCGAGAACTTCTGTTGTCACTTCTTCAGCTGGCCACTTGAGCGCAATCATCCCCCGAGGCGCCTTACCCACTACCCCGAGCTCGCGCTTGAGCCGAGTGTCATCAACCCCCACTACCATGCCATCAATCTGATA
The DNA here is from genome assembly GCA_966250865.1 of uncultured Candidatus Berkelbacteria bacterium. GTDB lineage: Bacteria > Patescibacteriota > UBA1384 > CAYGGE01 > CAYGGE01 > CAYGGE01. The sequence goes on along the minus strand of CBINIT010000001.1, from coordinate 16,527 downwards.
TGGCAACTTCGCCCGCTCTTTTTCAAACGACTGCCAATAGGTGAGCACCTCATTGATTGTTTTAACAAGTTTGTTGTGCGGATTTGAGGCAAAGCCCAAGGCAACCGCTAGATCGTGTTCTTCATGATGCTTGGGCAATGCGGTCTGAGCATCGGGTTTGCCAATAATGACCTGGTAGGCAATAAACTCGAGTTGGCGACTGGCCGTAATCCGCGGATCAAGCTGGCGGATCGAACCGGCTGAGGCATTGCGCGGATTAGCAAACAGCGGCAAGTCCTGGGCGGCTCGCTCTTTGTTCAGCTGCTCAAAGGCTTTGCGGGGCATGTAGACCTCGCCCCGAATTTCAACCCGGCCCTTCAGTACGTCATCTGCCTTTTTTTTGTCATTCCCGATAGAAAGCGGTAGCGCTTCTGCTCGGGAATCTCGACCGTCATTGGATCCTCGATCCTGTTGCTGCGCACCGGTCAAGGATGACAGTTCTGGTATGCGTAGCTTCAGCGGAATTGCTCGAATCGTCTTAATATTATTCGTCACATCCTCACCCGTGTACCCATCGCCACGCGTTGCGCCGGTCTGGAGAAGGCCGTCCTCATAAACCAAGGAGAGTGCCAGGCCGTCAACTTTTACCTCGACGTAGTACTCAAATTCGCCGTTCGGTACCAGCTTTTTCATGCGAATATCCCACGCGCGTAGCTCGCTCTCATCAAAGGCGTCGGTCAACGAAAGCATGGGGTACTGATGGATGACTTGCCCAAATTTCTCAAGCGGCTTCCCGCCAACCCGTTGACTCGGGGAATCAGGCGTCCGTAACTCCGGATACTGATTTTCGTAGTCAACAAGCTCACGCATCAAAGAGTCGTAATCGGCATCGGTCACCGTCGGATCATCGAGGACATGATAGCGATAGCGAAGATCATCAATAACCTTGCGGAGCTTCAGCACACGTTCTTGAATAGTGTTCGGTACTTGTTCGGTCATGAGTCCTCTTTTCTAACCTATTATTTGCTCTTTGCATTATACCAAAAACCAGTCGAATCAGCACGCCAAGCCCTTGGTCGGATTGACTTTTTGAACATTTTCGGGTAAAATCTTGGGCACTTGGCGTGAAATGCACGCCCATGCCTACAATACGGAGGAATGGCCTTGCCACCCCCCACACTGCCGGTCAAAGCTCCCCGCCGAGCACCGGCTGCCACCTCAATACCAGCAGCGGTGCTAGATATCGCGACTCATCGCGAATTCAAGCCGGTCGGCAATGGCGCTGGTACTCATGACCGCTTTTGGATGAGGAAGCGGGATCCGAAACCGATCGCTATGCTGGAGATCGACGAGACAACCCGGGTCAGCATGATCGACTTCGGGAAAAAGAAGAAGGTACGCCTCCTTGGTGTTCAGGGCGACAGCGAGGCGCTTGCTCAAGCCACCCAGGCCGCCACGGATCTTCAGACCTTCTTCAGTCTCGACGAGCTCGAGGGAGTCGAAACGGTCGTCATCACCCTGGACCTCCCGGATGACACGATCTACTCGGCAGACGGCACCATGCTGCTCATCGACCTGATCGCCATGTGCAGAAAGTCCGGCGCAAAACGCATCGGGATCGTCTGCGACGAGTCGGTCATCGATGACCTGACAGACGTACTGGAAGAACAGCGTATCCTCCTCGCCTGCGACCCCGCAACCCTCCTTAAGAAATTGGAGGGAGCCTAGTGAGTCGCAACTCCACACCCAGTGGGTCCCGCGAGACCCGCACCGCGAGGGAAACTTGAACCGGCAGGTCCACCTGGACCTGCCGGTCCTTCGTTATAAAGACCGCTAGGCGATCTATCTAGCCCTTTGTTGACAATGGGACTATACTACTGACATCGACGATCTACTCAATGGGGAGTGGATCAACAAATGGAGGATCGCGATGTATCTTCGCGAGCACCTGCCGGGCACACAATCCGGCTCCTCAGCACCTTCCCACAGGCCCCCGCCTCCACCAACGCTTGCGGTCGACGACGGGAACGAGTACTATCTCGATCTCGGTGCGCCTGCAAATCCTCGTCCAAGCCCGCAACGTCGGACTGGTGGAGTGGCGGCTGAACCACCCTCAGAGATGGTTTAGTTATTCCATTACGTTGCCGAAGGAGAGTAGTACAGTAGCAACCCTCTGTGGACGATGCGCCACGAAGCGCGGGGTTTCGATCCCCGTGCGCGCCGGTGTAGTAGGTGACTGGTTCAACTGTCCGACTTGTGGAGCAATCCCTACCTCGGCAGTTGTCCAGCTCAACGAGGGCGAAACGCTCGCCCTTCTCGACCCGCTCCTGACCGTCATGGGAATGGAGCCAAAAACCACCCGGCTCGTCGGCTACGACGAGCTTCCCCCGGCGCCTATCGCCCATGCCAGCTCGGACAAGCTCGAAGCTACCGGCACCTGGCTGGACCAGGCCTTGCAGGCGCCCGAACGGCCTGCCCTGCCCCAACCGGCAGCAGAGGAAGAGGACCCAATCCTCAACGAGTCCTACTTCTGCAACTAAGAAAGATTTGGAACCGGTCCGCGGGGAACTCTCCCCGCGGACCACCCCCCCCTCGCACTCTAAGTTAGCGAATCGCTACTCAGAAAGCCGACGCATGGATGGCTTTTTTTGGGTTTTCATGTTAAACTTTGGCCAGAAATGACCACTTTCCCATGGGAGAGAAGGATTGAAACCCACAACAACTGGTTCGGGTTGCTACGAGGGAGTTGTTATCTCCCTCCAGACCCAGGTTCACCGGCCACGCCGGTGTGTAGTCACCGGTATCGCGACCGGCGACCCGCGCTTCACGCCGGATTTCACCGCCGCCGAAGTTGGCGGACTGGATGACCAGCCGCCACACCCTTCTCAGCAAGAGAAGGTCAAATACACATAAGGGAGAAGTCATGTCGGTGCTTCGTGAGAAGTTCCCGGAATGCCCACACTGTAACTGCCCGCACCCAGTTGGCGCACGACTCTGCCCCTCCTGTAGGAAGCAGATCGAGGCAACTGGCGCAAGCACTACCTCGGCATTTCGGGTCGACCAGGGGCCGCCTGAGTTCGAACGCTCGACTGATGGTAGCGGCTGCTATCAGATCCCCAGCGAACTTCGCTGGCAGGGATAGGAGAAGGAAACGGAGCCTCTCGGCTCCGAACAAACGATGCAGATCGCAAGACGCGCCAGGCGGGATTCCGTCCTGGCGCTTCTTCGTCTCTAGACTCAAGGAGCTAAATCTGTTATCATACTCGAGGTTAACGTACCTCTTTTCGGATGGAGTAGAAAATTGCGTTGTCACGCTTGTAGGGCCCCGCTCAGTGAAGCCGGTCAGTTTGTGTGTTCCGTGTGCGACAAGCGACTTCGAGAGATCCTCGCCGGTCGCACGATGGGAAGGATCCTCATCGTCAAAGATAGAGATCAGATCGTTGGCCTCATTTTCATTACTGGGCCGCACGATGTTGTGGTCTCGGTGGATGAGGGACACTACCGCTGTAATCGCGGTCCCGCCCGGAGACCAAGAACCTCTCACTGGCCTGGACCGCCGATCGTGCGAGTCCGACACCCTCGTCGATTCGCTATGGAGAAGGTTCGGTCGAGACATCGGCCATACCGCCAGACATCGCGCTGACCAGCAACAAGGAGGTACCGTTGCTTGGCCTGTTCCTGGTCATTCTCCGTCTCGGTGGCGATCCCTATCGCTGCCACAAATGCAGCGAACCGGTCCGCGGCAACTGCCCCGTGTGCCTGCGCTGCGGACTCATCTTCCTCGATCGCCCACAAGTGATCGAGCAATTCCCTCCTGGTGGACGGTTTGACAGCCCACCCCCCTGGGATGACCAACCTGTGTGACCCCGGCTCGGAGACCTGAGCCGGGGTTCCCTTTTTTATATAAACAAATGAGTACTATTTGCATGGACCGAGGGCTTTGCTACACTACCACCAAGGAGACATTGATGGCAGAGAAGTTTAAGCCACTCGACGTCAGGGCGCTTTGCGCCAACTGTCCCTCTCGCGGCAGTGGACACTGCCCCGACCTCGTCGCTTGCGCTACCGCGGCGGCGACACCTCAACAACTGACGACCCCACAGTCGTCTCTCCCGTCGAAACAGAAATGACCACATTCACAGTCACATCTGACCAGCTCGCCGCAGCACAAGGCGGGCACAAGGTAGAGCTGAAGAGCTCCTTCAGGGTAACCGTGAACCAGACAGTTACCCTCAAGGCTACCAGTGGCGACACGCTCGACGTTGTCGTTCGTTCCAGGAGGCAGGAAATCGGCGGCAAGTCCGCTATTACCGTTCAGCTCTCTGCCGAAGCCCAGCGCAAACTGGGCAAGGCAGCCCGTCGACCTCTCGCCACCGCAGCTGCGGCGGCCTGACCCCACCTGGGGTCCACACGAACCAATATCCCGCCCAGGTCAGCACCTCGGCGGGATCGGTTTTTATATAGGTCCCAAATTTCAGAAAAACAATGCCCAAGGAAAAACCGCACTGGTCATTGGAGTTTGGGTACTTGGGATTTTTCTTTAGGCCATTTCGCGCAGTCGGCGAATACGATCCTCAAGCGGCGGATGAGTTGAAAAGAGTTCATTCACCCGACCCTTATAGTCTTTCAATGGATTCGCAATATACAAATGCGCGGTTGCCTTGTTTGCCACTTCAAGCGGTTCATGATCGGCGCCGATTTTCTCCAATGCCCGTGCTAAGCCCTCAGGATAACGAGTCAACAACACGCCTGAAGCATCGGCCAAGTACTCACGTTTACGAGAAACCGCCAGCTGAATGAGCTGAGCGACCAACGGTCCAAGGATGGCCAAAACAAGCGCAACAATCATCAAAATCGCCTGAAACTGTCCACCACCCTGATTATTCTCATCGCGATCTCGCCCGCCCCCAAACCAAAACATGTGACGCAGGAATAAATCAGAAATAAGCGCAACGACACCTACGAGAACTACCGCCATTGTCGAGACCCGGATATCGTAGTTCCCGACGTGGGAAAGCTCATGGGCTAAGACACCCTCAAGTTCTTCATTCTCAAGCTTTTCTAATGCCCCTCGAGTCACGGCAATTGCTGCGTGCTGCGGATCACGACCCGTGGCAAAGGCATTGATTGCGGTGTCATCGATAATATGGACTCTCGGCATTGGTAAACCGGCAGTAATCGCTAAGTTCTCCACCATACGGTACAACTCCGGTGCCTCTTGCTTGTTGACCGGCTTGGCCGCTGAAACAGCAAGAGCAATCGAATCGGAATAATAGTAGCTCACCAGGGCCTGCACGACGCTCACGACCACTGCCACGGGCAGGAGCCAATCGATATCGTAGGCATAGCTAATCACCCAGGCGATACCGATCACAAAGATCAGGAAAAAGGCAAAGAGCATGTAGGTTTTAGTTTTATTGGAGGTGATTTGGTTGTACATACTGACTCCTCGAGTTACTAGCGTAGCGTAAAGTAACCGAAAATCAAGGGAAGAACTTCCGGTAAGTGATATACGTTCTAGATGGCAGTTGGTTTGCGGGCAAAGGAGAACTTTTGGCTAATCATGCCAACAATTTTGAAAAGCAACGAAACAAGCTTTGGGTAAGAGTCGATATAAGCGCCCTGACTAAAGAACCAATCCGGAACACGGCAAGGCTGGTTGGCAAAATGCTTGGTCCAGTCCATCTCAACGCCTAGGGCTATGGCATGGGCCAGAAAGTGCTCGTAGGCATCAAGCTGATCGCTGTAATCGATCGTCGTCGTCTGAAGATAGTTACGGAAAGCTAGCCATCTGGCGGCGGCATCGCGACCCGCTGGTGTTCGACGAGGAACAAGGAGTGACAAGCGAATCATGAACGGTGTTACGGCCAAACTGACAATCCAAGGCAGCACAACCAGTGGCTGTTCATCAACATAGAGTAGACTAAAAGCTAGACCAGCAATGGAGAGAAAGAAGATAGTCACCCCAATCGCCCGAATGAGCAGATGGGTTTGCTTTGGATTGCCCTGGAAATAACCGAGACTGGCCATCTGCGCGTAAATACTCTCTACCGCTTCACTGATGTTGTCACTCCAGATGTGCTCATTGAGTCGCGTATTAATCTCACTGGTATTCGTAATGAGGTTTTTACTTACGAGCTGGTCAAGGAATAGCCGCTCATACGACAGAAGGGTTCGATCCTTGGTCCAGTCGCGTTTCCGACTAAAGCTAAACCCGCCGTCCTCTTGATAAATAATATCGATATAGCCCTTATGCGCCAGATCAACCAAGGTGGCGGCAATCTCTCTGGGACCGACATAGCCACGGATGAGCGTCCCGACAAAGGCTGGCGGCAAAGTTGACGGCAAGGTATTCATGGCCGAAGTGACTGGCTTGAGCCGCAGATCGCCTAATCGCTGAAGAACTAGAGTAAGGCCAAAGACGAGCATGAGAAACGGTCCGACAATTGCTATGGTGAGCCAGGCACCAACCGGCAAGCTATCGAGAGTAACGATCATGCGCTGAAGCGGCCCGAGTTGCAAGGCATCCTCAGGAAGTTCAATCACTATGGTAAGCGTCGCATCGGTGCCCACGTTCTGGGCTTGAAATTCAAGCTGCGAGTCGCTCACCGTTACCGTTTCATGGGAGCCAACGCTATGGACCGCATAAAAGGTCGGTTTAACCTGATCGGTAGTTACACCGTCTGGCAACGTCACACGTACGACTACTTCACGGTAGGTTATCTTCGGATGATCAATTACTTTGTAGCGAAAGGCTGAACGATCCTTACCGAGATCCAACTTAGGCTTGCGAGAGCTCTTGCCGTCGATAAACATCCGTCCGTCAGAACGTACGGTCACTTCTTCAACGAGTGACTGTTGGCCAGCAACAAAAACGGCCTCTGCAGGATGAGGCAGAAACGCTACGACAAGCAACGCAATAGTGGCAAACGCTTTAAGAGTCCGCATCCCTTCCTTCTTTTCTTTAGAATACCACGGGGAAATCCAAAGCCCAAATGTCCAATGACAAATCGGTAGCTAAGGAGAGTAAAAGGTTAGTTGGTCCTTGGAATTTAGCTCTTGAGGTTTCTCACCGTAGCTTTACCGTTTGAGGTGCTTCAGATGCTCAAGTACGGCATGAAGATTAGTGAACAGCAGCACATGATGTTCTCTGGCAAAGTGGATCGGATCGACGACGTAGTGATTCGGCACGAAGTAAACAGGTGACTCGGCAGTCATCGCAGCCTCTACGCCAATACGGCTGTCCTCAAGCACCAAGAGATCCTGGGGTGCAAGTTTCAACCGCTTCGCCACCTCAAGATAGATATCTGGTTCGGGCTTCGGACGCTGGACTATTTCCGTTGAGAGGATGTGACTAAAATAGTGCTTTACCTGGAGGTGATCGAGCTTTGCCGCGAGACTTCCCGGTACACCATTCGTCGCCAAGGCACAGGGAATACCTTGTTCTTCTAGGTAGTGCAGCAGCTCTTTCGCCCCTGGCTTCAGCTCTACAGCCTCATAGTGCAGGTTATTGCGAACCTCAGCAAACAGCTGACGCTCTTGCGAGCCGAGTTCATAATGCTCACTGATCGCCTCGATAAAGTGCTGTCGTGTCATGCCAAAATAGCGGCTAAACACCTCTTTAGTCAGTCGCTTACCAAAGTCATGCCACAGCGCATCTTGAACGACAACAAAGGTCAAGTCATCGGAATCAACAAGGAGGCCGTCGACATCAAACACTACTGCTTTGGGTATAGATTCATGTACTGATTCGTGTGACATAACCCCTCCTGTTTGTTACTAGATCCAGCTGGTAAACCACATCAAACGATCAAACCAAGCTTGAGGAATGGGATAGGCGATCCAAATGGGGGCGAAACAGAGACCGACAACAGTAAAGGCCGCTAGTAAGGCAATGATGACGTATCGAAGATATTTCCCCGAGCTCACCGCTTGGCCGATCCAAAATCCAGCAAGGAGCAACGCAAACAGGTAGCTCCCAAAGTAGTGGTAAAGGAAGAGCACTCGGCCAACCTTAATCCAAGGAACATAGAAAGCCGCCCAACCGATAGTTACAGCGAGTAATGGCAACAGATACTTCTGGTTGACGATCGCAGCGCTCTCCCGCTTACGAGTCACGAACGAATATACCAAGACCATCAGGGTATATACGACGGCGAGCGTACTTCCCCACCAAACGAGCGGGTTACCGATCGCATCGACGCCAAATATATTGCCGTCCACATTCTTGTAGTAAAACCAGATCGGCCGCACTAAGAAGGGCCAGCTCCACCACTTCGAGGAGTACGGATGAGTGGCATCGAGATTAATATTATAGCCCCAGGACTGCTGATGCCAGACGATAAACTGATGCCAAAAATCCGTCTGCCAGTTGGCAAGAAATGGAACGGTGTAGAGCATGAAGGGAAGAACGATCATGGAAACCGCCCAAATAAGGTAGTCAGGCACATCGGCCTTACGCTCTTTGGTCACGAGGAGCGTCACCAAAGTAATTAAGCCTACGACGGGCAAAAAGCCAGCACCAATCCACTTAATTGCCAGCGCTAGTCCAGCAAAAAGACCGGTTAAGATGAGCGGTAGCCAAGCAGATTCCCCTTCCACACGACGTCGGCGGAAGACAAAAGCGAAGCCGAAGGCAGCTAAGCCAAAGAGAATCAGAAAACCGTCCATGAGACCAGTTCGAGAGTAGACGATAAATAATCCATCAAGCGCAATAAGGAGCGCCGTGATAAAACCCACGCGTTTATCGCCAAAGACCTGGAGACTCGTCCAGTAGGCAACGGGGATCGTGGCGATGCCGGCAAGTAGGGGCATAATCCGCCAGCCTAATTGCGTATTGCCAAAGAGCATTTCGCCAACCGCAATAATGAGTTTACCAAGCGGTGGATGGATATCGAAAAAGCTTTCACCGCTCAGGTACTGATGGGCCATCTTCGGGAAATAGACTTCATCGAAAACCGTTTCTCCCGGAAAACTAATCCGCCATACTCGGAGAAAGATAAAAAGTAGCATAACCGCCAGACCAACAAAAGTCCAGGGTTGCTGTTTGAGTGATGCTTTAGTGAAAAACTGTCGAAGCTGCTGCATGACCATTCCTCGTTATAGGAGTAACAGTTTCACTATACTAAACTGATCCTCTATTGTCACCTGGATAGCTTGAACTTTTCAGGTTAAGCTGCTATACTCTCGGCAGCAGTTTCTGACCGCGAAGGAGGTTTCGCATGAAAAAATTTGGCAGCCGCCTTATCCTGGGCGGCATAGATGTTGCACCCTACTTCCACGATGCCGAGATGCTCGGCGTTCTCGGGGGAAGGGAGCGGGAGAGCAGGGACGAAGGCTGGGCAGGGTTGGTCCCGCTGGGTCACTTCTCCACCACGTACCAGATTGGTCCCTACAATATCCTCCCCGATTGTATGGTGGGGATCGAGGGAGACCAAACTGAGGTGGGCGGAGTAGCAGTACTCACGGAGCGCGCAACGGGCCGAGAGATCTGTACCGCGGCGTTCACCACGCTCCACCGCTTCGTCAACGACCGCCAGCGCCAGCAGGCACAACGCTTCATGAAGCATGTGCTCTGCCTGGCCGACGATGAAGGCGTGACGCTGCGCGCCGGTCACGACGGCACGGAGACGGCCGACGCTGACGTAGCCGACCAGTGGCACGTTGAGCGCCACTTCCACCTCGGCGGGCTCGACTCGCAGACGACCATCCGCCACCGAGACAACCGCGACGTGCTGGAGGTTGACGGCAAGGTGGTTATCGAGATCACCCACTACCCGACGGAGGGTATCGTCGTAGCGAAGAGCCGCGACGCTGAGATGCCGTTCATCTACCTGGGCAGGCGGTTTTCCACCCACTGGGTCGAGGTCATCATGAACGCTTCAGCGCCAGGAACCACGCAGGCTGACTGGATCACCAGGAATCTGGACAGGTCATCGTTCGTCGTGGACGCTCCGCGCTCCGCGCTGGGAGCTGACAGCATCATCACTAGTCTGATCGAGTACAAATGAGGAGGTATGCAGACGGGAGGCCCAGGTCGGGCCTCCCGTCGTCGCGTCTATACGGTTTACTTTTAGCCTATCCGATGCTAGACTTGCCGCAGCTGTCAGCCAGAGGGCTGACTTGTTCGTTACGGAGACCCATATGGCAAAAGAGATGGATACCGGGGCCCAGATCGGGTGGCTCATGCAGCACCTCATCGACAACCCCAAGCCGGTCGGTCAGGACCCGCCGTTCTGTGTGTTGACGAAGGAGTCGGAAGACTATCCCTGGGGGCTTCAGCTCATTCGAAGCGTTGCACAGGACCGAAGAAGTCCTGATGGAACTGTAGTAGAGTTCTTGGTCTGTGCCAGTGACTTCCAGCATCGGGAGCACTGGCTCCACTGGGTGTTGGAGGGTGAGGAGGAGCAGCTCAAGCCGCCCGCCACGTACATCACCCCCAAGAAGGTGGTGGCGATGGCCTACGGGAACCCGTAGTCCGCTGCCATCGGTTCAGAGTGACAAAAACGAAAACGGGAGCGCCCAGCCAGGGGCTCCCGTTTCGCCTATATTCGCATATAAATCAGATGAAGTTACTTCTTGTCAGTAAAATCAACCTTAACCGGTTTTTTAGCCGCTTCAGCCTCATCAGTATCAAGTTCAAAGAATTCGCGAGTCGAGAACCCAAGCATGCCAGCGACCACATTGGCCGGGAAGAGCTGGACCTTGATGTTGAAGTCACGGACATTACCATTGTAGAAACGACGAGCGGCTTGGATTTTGTTCTCGGTATCGGAAAGTTCGTCTTGGAGCTGCTTAAAGTTTTCGTTAGCCTTAAGTTCGGGATAGGCCTCAGCAATGGCAAAGACACTCTTTAAGGCGTCGGTCAGCATATTTTCCGCATCGCCTTTGCGCTCTGGGCTCTTCGCGCTCATGGCCGCTGTTCGAGCTTTGGTAACCGACTCAAACGCTTCCTTTTCATGGGTCGCATAGCCCTTCACGGTCTCTACCAAGTTTGGGATCAGGTCGTAGCGACGCTTTAGCTGGACATCGATATCGCTCCAAGCTTCGTCGGTTCGATTACGTAATACGATAAGGCCGTTGTAAACGCCAACTAACCAAAGAACAAAAAGAACAATTACACCGACAATGATATATAACACAACATCCATACGAACTCCTCAATTACTCGTTATTACCCCTACCATACTACATTTACCTCAAGAAGACGAGTGTCATGGGTTCCTTAGGATATAGAGATAGAGGTTGCCCACAAATTCACCAGCTGGATTACTTGTATCTTTAATCTTCGCCGTCAGCTCATAGGTTTGACCATCAGACTTATACCCAAAGAACTCAGTCGGACTCTCAGGGTCTACCGGGAGCCCATTCGGCAGATAGTCAGGAACAAGCACCTGAAGCGGTGAGCTTGAGGCGGCAGTATTGCCTTTGGTATAGGTTTCCGAGACCGGATACTTTGACCCGCTCTTAACGGTTTTCGCCCGGAGATCGAGCGCAGCTTTGATCTCAGTCAACCGCTCAATCCGCTGCTGATCAGGACTGGTCGTTGGACTGGGACTCGGACTAGCAGTCGCTACCGGCGATACTTCAGGAGAAGAGCTCACGATTGGCTCGTCTGGCGAAGCGCTTGGTATCGCACTCGGCTTTGCAGTGACTTTCGTAGGAGAAGGTTCTGGTTGGTCCGCAAACAGGACAGGCAGACCAGGAATTGGGGCGATGCCAGTAACGCCCAAGAGAACGACACCAGAAAGCGTGAAGAGGACAATCCCTCCCAAGAGCGCGTATTCAACTGGACCAAAGATTTTTCGGTTGCTCACAGCCCGTCCTTTTTACTATTATAGCGTGGTGCACGCTAATCGGAAAGCAATATCCTAACAAAAAAGCCCGGACAAACCGGGCTCCTTTAGGTAGTTAATTTAACCTTCTGATTCAGGCGTTGTGATGCCAGCTTCCATGCAGGCAATATATTCACTTCGTAGCAGCTGACCGTCGCTATTGCCATATTTCTTATTCGTATCACAGTCATAGGCAAACGAATCTTCTTCGATATGCTCGGCTACTACAGCGTCATCTTCGACAACAGTAACCGCTTCATCGGCGTTGGCACCAAACTGGTTCATAGCGCCACCAACAAGAAGGCCAACAACCAACATACCACCGAGAATAAGACCGAGTCCAGTCCGTGAGACCTGTCCAACTTCCATATATCCTCCTTAGTTGCGTACCCGTCACTATCCTCTTCAGCATAATTCTTGCAGATTGCGCCTGTCAAGTTAAAGTGGTGTAACCACCACCATTACAGTCGCCGTTGCGCCGTGTTCAAGGGTTAACTGAATACGATGCTCACCTATCGTTTTAATGGGTTGCATCTTAATAAACTTTTTATCGATACCGAGTGCCGCCGTAACTTCGGCCTCACGAATCGCGCCAAAGAGCTTTACTCCCTGGGCCTTCGCCTTCAACTCAACGCGTCGGCCGTTGATACCCGATGCAACTCGCTTTGCAGCCTCGACCTCTGCGGTCTTTGACTGCTGCTTTTTCTCTAGCTCTTGAAGTACGGTTCGAACCTGAGGGTCGGTAGTCGGCACGGCAAGACGTTTCGGAGCGAGCAAATTACGATAATACCCGTCAGCTACCTCTTTCACCTCACCTTTTCGACCAACCCCCTTAACATCTTGGAGAAAAACAACTTTCATATGGCTACACTCCTAGTACCCTTATACCACAAAAAGTCCTGCCGTATAAGCAGGACTTTTTGGTTGGAACAGAGGTTACCTAGGAGAAAAGGTTGCGGAAGAAGTCAGCAATAGCTTGGAAGAAAGCAGCAATGCCCGTTGGTTTTTCAGCTTCTTCGGCGGCAGCAGCTGCATCGGCTCTCGCTTCTAGTCGATCGGCCGCTTCCTTGTCTAGCGGAAGATTAGCTACCTTTTGAGCGCTAGCTTGTTGCGCAATTGCAATGGTTACGGCTTGCTCTTCTGAGTCGCTAATTGCATTAGTTGAGCTAGTGTTAGTTGAACTAGTGCTGGTTGATCCAGTAGTAGCACTAGCAGTGCCGGTACTCGTGGTGCTTGCTGCCGTTGCTGAACTTTCTGTCGTAGCAACCTCAGGTGTATCGTCAGCGTTTGGATAAGCTGAAGCACAGCCACTCTCGATTGAACCGAGATACGGGGCTGGGTCAGTGCCGAGTTGGGTGTAGTAGCTTGTGTAGGCGGCCACACATGACTCATAACTATCATGTGAAGCTAGTGTTGCAGTTGGCGTATCGTCACTGCCGGTACCGGTACCAGTTCCTGTCCCTGTGCCTGTCTCGACAGGGTTAGGATTTTCTACCGTCGTAACTGCAGGCGGTGCCGTCTCAGGAACGACCGAAGGGGCAGCCATACATGCATCGTATTCTGCTGAGTCAAGTTTGCCGTCGCCGTTTCCATATTTCGGATTGGCATCACAGAATGCGCCGAAACTCCCGGGGACGAGCGTGGTCGTAATGACGTAGGTAGGCGCCACGTAGGCACCCGTTCCCGATGGAGCCGGATTAGTTGTATCGGCATTGGCACCAAACTTTGTAAATGATGCACCGATCAATACCCCAAGTACCAAAAAACTTCCGAGCAAGAGGCTGAACTGCCTCCGAGAGATATTTCCAGGTTCAACCATAAATCCTCCTTAGAGAACTAAGTAATAGTTACTTTTATGGTACGTCTACCTTGAACAAGCGTCAAGCCCCTACTTGTTTAACTCCTGCATGGCTCGATCGAGCTGCGGATCACGCTTATTTTTAAAGTCGTCTTCAGTCGTCTTTACTTCAATATCTGGCTCAAGACCGTGCTTGTTGATATGACGGTCTTTCGGCGTTAGCCATTCCGCAATCGTAATGCGCACCGCACCGCCACCAGAGACTGGCTCAAGCTGTTGAACCGAACCTTTACCGAACGTTTTAACGCCGATAAATTTGGCACGTCCGTAGTCTTGCAATGCCCCAGTGAAGATCTCGCTCGCCGATGCTGAGCCGCTATTGGCCAACACGACCAGCGGTGTGTCGGTAAATTTTGGCGTGCTCGTCGCATTGTAGCTCGTCTTCTTGCCGGCCTTGTCGACATCTTTAACGATGGCACCGCGCTCTTTCAGAAACAGACTCGTCACATCGACGGCGGTATCGAGGAAGCCACCAGGGTTGTTCCGAACATCGATAATGACGCCTTTGGGTTTCTTCACCAGCAATTCATCAAGCGCTTTATTCATCAGCTCTTTGGTATCAGCGCCAAACTGACTTACCTTAATGTAGCCAATATTACCCTCTTTCATCTCTACCTTGACCGACTTCACTACAATATTATCTCGGGTAATTGAGACATCGATCGGGCCAGTCGCCCCTTCGCGATAGAGGGTCAATTTAACTGCCGTACCCTTGGTACCCCGAATCTTATCGACCGCATCGTTAACGGTCATGTTTGTCGTCTCAGTATTATCGATCTTCAAAATGACGTCTTGTGGACGCAACCCCGCCTTTTCTGCCGGAGAATCTTCGAGCGGTGCAACTACGGTGATGGCTCCATCGCGCGATTCAATCTCGGCCCCAATGCCGTCGAAATGACCGCTTAAGTCTTCATTGAAGCGCTTGGCTTCGTCTGGTGGCATGAATAAGGTGTAAGGATCATCAAGACTGCGCAATGCGCCGTTAATAGCATCGTAAACCATCTTCTTATTATCAATCTTCCCAGCATACTTAGCTCTGACCTTGTCCCACACTTCCCAGAAGAGATTGAATTCGACATCTTTGGGTTTGCCGAAGTTAGTGTTCACGATCTTCGGAACATAACCTTTGTCAAAGGTCAGGTTTTCATGACCAACTGAATAGCCAAAAATATAGGCGCCGCCAACCAGGGCGATAGACAGAAGTCCAACAACTAAGGGTTTTAGACTGTCATGTTTCAAAACTGCCTCCTCATGCTTACGAAGCTGATTATCTCACTTTTCACCCCGAGAAACAACGTGACGGAAATCCAGAATCTGAATGCCGAATGACCAATCAACGCCGAACCAAAGGCCCTACCAGTCATTCCCGACCGGTGCGCCGCAGCGAACCAGGGTCGGGAATCTCAGACGGTGCGGGATTCTCGATCCGAAGCACTTCGTTTTCGGTCAAGGATGACAAGCAAGAAGGACTTACAGGTTAAAAGTATATATCTTACCTTGACAAATGGCTATTTTTATGGTATAGTTCTCGCATCCTCGTCAACCAGACGGGGAAGCATTCCTCGTCCTGACACTTCAACGTTGGGCCCTTAAAAGCCCCGGGAGAATGTACCTATGGCAGCAATGCCGATTCCAGAAGATTGGAGTACTCCGGTCACTCCTAAGTCGAAGCAACCCAAGCGCCGCAACACGCGACGTGCCCCGGGCCTAAACGTCCGGCGGATGATTGGCCTCGGCTTTCTGGCCGGACTGCTCGGTATCGTCTTCGCCCTCGGCCGTCTGGCCTGGGACGAGAAGGTTCACGCCGACAGTACTGCCGGACCGCGCAATGTGGCGGTCAACCCCAACCTGATCACTGGCGTGGCTGTGCTCGTTGCTGACCCGCAGGTTGAACCAGCACGCCCTGAAAATGGGGTGCTCAAAGACCAGCTCGCGGCTACGGTTAAGGCGCTGAAGAAGTCGCCATATGGCGGCCGGCTTAAGTGCTCTGCCTCGCTGGCACGCGGAGGAGAAGCCATCATGGTGGACCTACCGGAACACCAGAAGTTGATGTTCTTCCCCATCGCGCAGACCAACTGGACTCAGCTCAAGGGTCAGCAACCCGCGAGCCTGCGTTTCCGGTTCCGTGTGGACGTCGCTCACCCGACGTTCAGCCTGGACAATGTGACGGGGGTCATCTTCGACCTCCCGAACAAGAAGTAGCGCCACACCACACATGCGGCGCGAGTACGATTGAACCCCCGGGACCTGTATGGACCCGGGGCGTTCTTTATTTGCGCGACTTTTGATACGATAGTGTGTGACATGAGGAGGCAACTTGGAAGCATATCAGAACCGTCCGATCACCCAACCGATCAGTAAACTCTTTCACCACCCACACAACTGGTTGGCCGACAATAACAAGCTTTACCGAGCCTGGCATGAAATGCGCTACAGCTCAGCCATCCACATCCTTGTTCTCGTCGCTACGATTGTCAGCAAAGTTGCTACTGCTGGCATTTTCTTTGTCCCACAAGCGAGCCTCGCCGCCAGTAAGGCCTGGACCTCAACTGCCGACTTCTCTGCCTGGACCCATTCAAGCACCGTAAGCAGCAGTAATAGTGTTAAATTGAGCTCAACTGCCGGTGGGGACGCAATCGACACCAAATCGGCTACCCTGCCTTCAGCTTTACGCGGCAGTAGTTCCGTTTGGGACTCCTCGAATAATGTCTTTTATATCTTCGGTGGCGTAGACGGTAGCGGTAATTACACCAATGCCATCTACCAGTACAACCCGAGCTCGAATAGCCTGACCACAAAATCAGCCACCTTGCCATCCGCCCGAGGCTGGACCGCTGCGGTCTGGAGTACCTCGCA